>CAZBJW010000004.1:0-64964 GCA_964492135.1 uncultured Anaerolineales bacterium | reverse complement strand
TGCTCCCGTTAACATGCAGGATGCACCTCTTGACTAAACCAATATAGCATGCTCATAAACGGGGCACCGATCACCTTCGTTCAGCGGTTGCTCGGACATGCAAGCCTAGCCACGACAGGGATATATACACAGTTGACAGATAGGCTGGCGAGAGATATCACCTTGCAGATTCCTACCGCCCTCGACACGCGCTGATAAGGCAGATGAGCTAGATCAGAATCATGTTACGCTACTCCCAAGCCAGGAATGTTAGGACACGCTCCGATAGGATATTGCGGTACTGTGATTGACGATGGTCGGATAGCCCCAGGATCAAGTCGACGCTCTCGGCTAGGTGTGCGGCCAGGAAAAAACCAGTCCGCCCGGAATAACCAACCTTCGGTACTTCTTTCCATGCTCGCCTGGTGAGTAGGAGAAATGCTTTACGGAAGCCCGCTCCTTATGCCCCTTGTCCCCCTTGTCCTCATCCCCTCCCCTTTAGGGCCACCATGGCCCCCACCGTTTTCAGCAGGATCATCACATCGAGCCAGATGGACTGGTGTTTGATGTAGTAGAGATCGTACCCAAGTTTGACCAAAGCATCCACCACCGAGCTGCTATAGCCCTGGTTTATCAGGGCCCAGCCGGCCATGCCTGGCTTCACAGCGTGACGCGCCCGGTAGAAGGGTATCTCCTCCGCGAGCTGATCGTCGAAAAACGGCCGCTCTGGTCGGGGACCAACGATGCTCATCTCCCCCCGTAAGACATTGATGAATTGGGGCAGTTCGTCCAGCATTGTGCGGCGGAGAAAGCGGCCCACCCGGGTAACGCGAGGATCGTTTTCCTCAGCCCAGACAGCTCCACCGTTCACCTCGGCGTCAGGGACCATGGAGCGGAACTTCAGGAGGTCAAAGACGCGACCACCCTTGCCCACCCGCTCTTGGACGTAGAAAATCGGCCCCGGTGAATCGAGGTAGATGGCCAGCGCTAAGACGGGGAGGAGGCAGGCGACGATAGCTAGCCCAACGCTAGCGGCGAGGATATCCGTGGAGCGCTTGAGACATGGGTATAGGTGACCGACTGCCCCGCTGTTACGAGGCAGCACTGGGAACCAGTTATCCCCCATATGTTCCACTGGCACTCGACCAGTGATCTCCTCGTAGAGGAAGGCCATGGGGGTAATCTGTAACCCTTGCCCTTCGCTCTCCACAACCGCCCGCATGAACTCCTGGTCCATCTCGCCCGTGACGGCCAAGATGATCTCGGAGACGTCCTTCGCCTTCACCAAGGCGACTAGGTCCCGCCGCGTTCCGATGATGGGCAGTCCTTCGATGATTTGCCCTTGTTTTGCCGGATCGTTGTCCATGAAGCCAAGCAACTCGTATTCTGAGGGAAGGTTCTCGCGGATGGCCCGGACGATGGCTTCGCCGGCTTGTCCAGTTCCTACCACAACAGCTCGGCGCCGAAAGGCAGGAGGGCTGAAGAGAACGGTGTAGGCCCCGCGCCAGAGGCCAAGCAGGACGAGGGTTCCCAAAGTGTGATAAAGAACCACCCTCAGGGGAAGCAACTGCCATGGAGCGAGAAAGTGGATCATCAGATGGATCAGGAGCACTAAGGCCGTGGTCCTGACCAGGCTCATGGCGGTAGACCGAAGGTCGCTGGCCACCCTGAGGCTATAGAGGTTGTTAAGGGAAGCCGAGAGGAGCCAGAGGGCTATCAGAATGCCGAACCAATGCGCCTGGGAGAGGACGAATCCCCCAGAAAAACTTTGCCCAGGGTCTTGCAACGTCCATACCCAAAGCGTGATCAACGCAGCGCCGTTCACCAGTATGAAATCCCCTACGGTTAGCAGGGTCTTTCGTGCGGATATCTGAAGATGCCACCTAAGATCCATGTTTCCTTCCATGTTGGACAGGTTCATCAGACAGCGCAGCGGTGAGATTTTGGACAAAGAAACTCTCGGTTTCGATCAGGGTACAAACGGAGCTTGTGCACTCCAGGTAGGGAAGGGGCAATCACTGATGATTATAGATCAGGAGACGCCGTCTGACCGCCGACCCCTGATCTCCGGATCATCTCTTGTATCCCATAGCAGACCGCCCCAGTCGCCAGCCCAGCCGCCACCGAGGCAGTGCCCACCAAGAGAAGCAAGGGCAGGAAAGCACCGACTACTATATCCCGGCGCACGCTTTTCCACCAGAAGGGCAAAGCCGTCAGGAGAAATAAGGCTAAGAGCCCTCCAGCTAGCCAGATGATTCCTCTCCAGAAGATGGCCCCCAGAGCGGCAACTACCAGGAGAAACACGAGACCGATTTGGACCTTCTGGGTCTGCGGGGTGCGGGAATCGACTATGACCTTGTGCGGGTGCCCCAGATAGACCATGAGCCTCCAATAGGCGTAGGTGCACTTTCGCCGGGCGTATTCCAAGAGGGATTGCGGGTGGGAGTGATAAACGATGGCCTGGGGGACGAAGACCATTTCGTGGCCGGCACTGGCCAACCGGAAGGAGAATTCCGCGTCCTCGGCGCCTAGAAGATCCTCACGGAAGCCTCCGCTCTCCAGAAAGACATCTCTCCTGAAGCCCCCTGTTGCCGTACAGATGAAGTCGATAGAGGGGTATTTGGCGAGCCTCTCGAAGCGGTCGTCAAACTCTAGTTGGATGAAGCGGGGAACTAAGCCTCGCTGGTGGGTGCGGATGACCCCGCCCACTCCTGTAACCTCGTCATCTGAGAATGGCGCACTCATGGCCTCGATCCAATCAGGGCTAGGGACGCAGTCGGCGTCGGTGAAAAGGACAATGGGCCCCCTTGCGTGCCTGGTTCCTAGGTTTCTAGCCGCCGCTGGACCCTTGTGGGATTGGAATAGGGGTGCCACCGATTCATGACCTCTAGCGATCTCAGCCGTTGCGTCGGCGGAGCCATCATCCACCACGATCACCTCGTACTGGCCCCGGGCCAATGTCTGGCTTTCCAAGGCCTCCAGACATGGCTCTAAGGTCTCAGCGGCGTTGTAGGCGGGGATGACGACGGAGATCAATGGGGATCGCTGGTGCATGACTCGCTTCCCGAGACAGCCAGGCTCACCCTCTCCCGATGCACACTCTCCCACCAAAGGAAGAAGGCACCTAGGATCGAGGGCGGGCCGAACACCACGAAGTAGAGGAGTACAGCATACGCCAAAGCGGCCCCTTTCTCCACCCCGAAAGTAGCTAGAGCCAATACGCATAAGTAATGGAAGATCCCTACCTTGCCCGGAGCCGAGGGGATAGCCACTCCTACCTGAAGCACAGCCAACAGAAAGATGGCGGCAGTGAAGGGGAGAGAGAAGCCTACGGCTAGAAAGATGACATAATTGATGAATATGCTAAGGCCCCAGATGAGAAGAGACCAGCCTTGTAGCAGAAGTCCCACCCAGGGAGAGCGCAAGACATCTAAACTGTCCAGGGCCAGGCCGGTCGTGCGGTGAACTCGCGCTCGCCAGCTCTTCGGTAAGAGGCGGGAGAGGAATTCTACGACTCTCAAAAGCTGACCCTTGCTGTAGGAGGCTAGGAGCGCGATGGCGAAAAAGGCGAAAGCGAACAGGGCCAGCGTTGCCCAGGAGCCTTGAAACCAGGGGGGAGGAGAGACGAAGAGGGGGACGACTAGCACTAAGAGAAAGAGCATGAGGATGTCCAGCCATTTCTCCACTGCGATGGTGCCCAAGGTACGAGCCCGGCTGCGACCCTCGAGGCGGCCCATGAAGTAAATACGGGCCACCTCCCCCAGGCGGGCGGGGGCGACGATGTTGAGCATCTGGCTGATGAGGAGAAAGATAGCCAACCTGTAGTGGCGCAAGCCATCTTGATCCGGATGATACAGAAGTTTCCAGCGGGCTGCCCGTAGGAGAGGGCTGATGAGGACCAAGAGTAGGGCAAAGGCCACGAATCTATAATCGGCCCGCGCGAAGACCGCAATGACCTGGGAGATGGGCACATCCCGGAAGGCCAGCCACAGGAAGACCAGACTGAGGACGGTGCCCACAGCAATCCGGACTCCCCGGATGTTTGCCTGCTGCCACAGGCCGTTGGCCTTATCCCATAAGATCATCGTCTCGTTGCCCCTTCTGAAGCCTCCACCCCAGTATCCCTCTTCGTCTTCTCGATATCAGCCTGATCTGCGACCTAGGGCTGGCTGCCCCTAGGTCGTTGAGGCCGAGCCCGCCTTAAGGCCACGCCCCAAGCTCTTCCGGTGTACATACAAGCCACCCACGAGACCCAGGAACGCCCACATGACCACGCCAGGCTTGGTGCCTAGTAGAAAAGCATCGGTTAGCCCGAAGACCTGATGGGCCAACATTCCACAAGCCAGCCCCACGATCAACGCTTGCAACGCCCTGTCGCTCAGGGTGTGATAAGCACTCCAGGCAGCGACCGCAAAACAGGTTAAAAGCGCCACGTACGCCAGCAAACCGGGGATCCCCAGGTCTACACCGACTTCAAGCAACGTATTGTGCGCGTGGGTAACTTTGGCATCAGGCCCCAACAGGAAAAAAGGATACATGGCGTTGGCCACTTTATCAAAGGTGCCGATCCCGATGCCCGTGTAAGGGAAGTCCTGGATCATGTATATCGCCCTCTGCCATACCTCCATCCGGCTCTGCATGGTACCCGTAATGCCTCCGCCGACGATATCCATACGTAACGCGAACTGCACCAGCGCCTCCTCTCCCCAGACCTGAACTGCCACGAAGAGGCCCAAGGCTGCTGCGGGGATGATCCACAGAAACCGACGGTCCCGCCATATCCCCAGAGCCAAAAGGCCCACAGCCACCCCGATAAACGAGCCCCGGGATTTCGTCAGGATGAGGGTGGATAAGGTGACCAGTAGGCACCCAACAAGAATATGGCGATGCCATGCTCGCCAGAGGCGAAGGAGCAGATCGTCAGCCACAAACTGGGTGCGCTTGAGGTCACCGCTGGCTAGGATCAGACTCACCAGTACGGGCACGAAGAAGATCAACGTTCCTCCTATGCCATTGGGGTGAAACCCTCCCCTTAGGGACCGAGGTATTCCTCGAATCAGATGAGGCAGGCGGCCATAGATATGGGGCAAGGCGAAGAGTTTACTTTCAAACCAATCGGTACCCACAACTCCCAGGAGAGCGGAAGCCGCGCTGATCAAAACCACACCGAAAGCTGCGAGCCAAACCTCTCGCACTGTACGAACCCGATTGACCACCGCATAGAAGAGAGCAACCCCGAGGATAACCCCATGCACTTTGGGCAGACTCAGTGTCCAGTCCACAGAGGCATATAGACTCACCGGCACCATGATCAGGATCCCCAGGATGGGCATATCCATAGGGGTCCTTGCGCTCAAGGTACCGGTCGTCACCCGGCGGGCGATCCAGATCAGGCATAGGGCGGCAAGTCCAGCGATGGGGATGCGGTCAGAGAAAACAAGCATGACGTACAAGATTATGAGCAGCCAGATCTCAACGCCCATAACGACGTTCATCATCCAGCGCAAGACCCGCCTGACACCCACGAAGTTCTGCCTCACCACTCTAACCACTCACTTGCCGATGTTCATTGGACAAAGCACCATCCGTTTCCTAGCGAGATCGTCTGTGATAGACTGTTCTAGTGATTCTTCCCTTCATTTTCCGTTATGATCACATCAACAGCCTCCCAGAGGTCTGCTGCTACCCGATATCCGCCGTGCCCCCCCGTCCTGAGGCGAACCAATTCCTCTCGCCCTCTCCCCGTGAGAACCAGGATGGGCCGGCAACCTGCGCCTAGCCCGGCGATGATGTCGCTCAAGGCGTCGCCGATGAGGTACGAGCGGCTCAAATCGATGTTGAATTGCTCCGCTGCCTGTAGGAGGAGGCCTGCCCGAGGCTTACGGCAATCGCAGTTCTCTTCCGGCCGGTGAGGGCAGTACAGCACCGCCTCGATCCGTCCCCCGCGGCGCTCAATGGAATCCAACATTCGACGATGGATGTCGTCCACTGAGGCCTGAGAGACCAGCCCCCGATTGATGGCCGATTGATTGGTGACTACCAAAACCAACCAGTTCCTTCGGGCCAGCTCCCGGAGAGCTTCGAAGACTCGGGGGAGAAAGACAATTTCCTGCCAGCTTTTGACGTAATCTCTTCTATTCTCATTTAGGACGCCGTCACGATCCAGAAAGATGGCTCGCCGCATATCCTCACTTCCGTCTTTCATCAACAACCCCGCTATGACTTGGACTCGAAGGTCCGCATGCAGACCAGACCTATGATCACGCCTCCGGTCAGGGCGATTGTTAGGCCAAGGTAGGGGCGATCTCCAACGTAGGCAATGGCTAGCAGGGAGAAAAGTATCCACAGAAGAAAAATGGCGGCCCCGGCTGCAGGGAAACTCCGCCTGCTATTCAACATCACCCTTCCTTTGTGATGTTATCACTTAGCACGACCCTCATCTAGTCGGTGGAGTAGTACACTTCCGTTTTGTCCAGGTATGCCTTGCGAAAGTCCATCGCGGTCTACACTATACTGGCACAAATTCCCCAAGGTATGTTTGCAGACGTCCAAGTCAGATGGGGGGACGTCTCATGCAAGCCTAGCCACCACAGGGATCTGCACACACTTGATAGATAGACTAGCGAAAGATATCACCTTGCAGATTGCTACTGCCCTCGACAGCCCAGAACCCTGAGTATCTTGTGAAACTACCGTAATCGGCCATCCTGCGCACTCGCATGGGCGAAAGGACACGTAGCCACCGTGAAACGGGAGATGAATGGTACAACCCTAACCATGTCCCGTCTCTACGCCGCATCAGCAGAGTCTTCGCTTCTCGATGATAGAAAAGAGACTCTCCCATGATTCGGTTCGCCATTATAGAGCCCATCTTCCGCAATCTGGACATCACCTTGACCGACTGCAGGAACCCTATCTCTTTTGACAAATTCGTCTTTCTGCGATATAATGTGGTCACCAATGCGACCACAGGAGGTGCTTATGCCCACCGTGGGCGTCAGAGAGCTGAAAGCCCATGCTACAGACATAATCAAGCAGGTTCGGGAAAAGGGGAGAGAGTTTATCATTACCTACCGTGGTACCCCAGTTGGCTTGCTCACACCCATAACCGAGGATGATCTGGAAGATTACATCCTTGCTCGGCATCCGTTCTTCGCAGATCTTCGCTCCAAAGCACGAACTGAGATTGAGAGCGGTCAGTTTCAAACCGAGGAAACCCTCAAAGAATCCCTGCGCGAATAACACAGAGGTTTGACCGTTGCCCAGCCCCCAGTATGCCCTCAAGATCGCTGCCAGCCCCTCGAAAAAGCTCCGCTCTCTTGATCCTCATGAACGACAGAGGCTCACCAGAGCGATCTTAGCCCTCGCAAAAGACCCTTATCCTCCAGGTAAGAAGTGGAAGCGACTCAAGGGACAGCGGGATCAGTTCGTCCGATTGCGAGTCGGGGACCATAGGGTTCTGTACGAAGTCATCGGTGAAGAGGTCCATATCCTCGCCGTAGTTCATCGCAGAGATCTTGAAAAGTGGCTACGGCAAAGGTGAAAAAGACTCGCGACCGGTAGTCATCAGGACCTCGCAACCGCCTCAGCATGATAGACACACTCTACATTGCGCAAAGGGGCCCATGGTCGTGGTAGGTCCCTGATTATCCCTCTCTCGAAGTACACCTGCGCGTGCAAGTGGCTCGTATCACCGGAGCTGAGATCCTCCAACACCCGGACGTGATGCCCAGCCTCGGCGAGATAGTTCGCTAGCGCTGATCCCAGGAAGCCTGCGCCACCGGTGATAAGGGCCCTCATTTTCTGCTCTCAAAAATCGACCCGATACCTATCTACTGTCCGCCAACGCTTTTCCTTCAGCGAGAAGCCTCTTTACTTGCTCCCAACTTCTTCCCTCGGCATAGATCCTCAAGAGTGGCTCGGTCCCCGACGGACGAATGAGAAGCCAACTGCCATCCTGTAGGTGATACTTGATGCCATCAGTGTTGCCCACTCCAATTATTCTGACACCCCCGATGTCGACCGGGGCTTCTTCAACCAGCCGATCTAAGAGCTCCTCCCTGGAGAAAGGACCAACAGGAACATCCTCCCTCGCATAGCGAAAGGCACCTATCTCCTGCATCATCTCGTCGATGATGACATGCAAAGGCTCGTCATGGGTGGCCATTATCTCCACCAACAGTAGGGCCATGAGAATACCATCGGCGTCCGGTATGTGCTCTTTAATGGTAATGCTACCGCTTTCTTCCCCTCCGATGAGAACATCGTTCTTGAGAATCAGATCGCAGATGTGATTGAAGCCTACGGGTGTCTCGAAGAGGGGCAGTCCATACCTTTCGGCCATCACGTTGGCGGCCTGCGTCGTGGAGACGGTTTTCACCACCGCTCCGGAAAGCTTCCGCTCCTCGACCAAGTGGCGCAGCACCAGACAGAATATGGTCTGGGGATCGACGAAGCGACCAGTAGCGTCCACAGCTCCGATGCGGTCGCCATCGCCGTCAGTTGCAAGGCCCACATCGTAGGGTCCTGCAGCTACCAGATCCATCAACTCTTCTAGATTGCGGCCGATGGGCTCCGGGTGTAACCCCCCGAAACCAGGATTCATCTCCCCGTGGATCTCTCTGGCATAGCAGCCAGCCTCTTGTAAGAAGGCCTTGACGTAGCCTCGCGCCGCGCCGTACATGGGGTCGACGGCGACTCGCAATCTAGATCGACCGATGAGTCCAAGGTTCACCAGGGATTGGATGTGGTCGAGATATGCTGGCAGAGGATCGATGCGGCTTATCGATTTCCCTGCCAGAGCGGCCTCATAGTCCATGAGGTTCGGCTGGTATCTCTCTTTCGTGGCCAGGATATCTAGTCGCTCTTGGATTCGTTGTGTCTCCTCGCGCATCATGGAGCCGCCAAAAGAGGCTTTGAGCTTTAGGCCGTTGTAGCGAGGGGGGTTGTGGCTGGCCGTGATCATGATGCCCCCAGCAGCGCTTAGATTGGTGATGGCGTAAGACAATGCCGGGGTTGGACAATCCGACCTGGTGAGGTAGACCTGGATGCCGTTGGCCGCCAACACGCGGCTCACCTCGATAGCATAGCGATCGGAGAGGAAGCGAGTATCGAATCCGACGACCAATCCCTTCTGGGCTTGCCCTTGCTCGGTGAAGTGATCGGCTACCGCTTGGGCAACTAGCCGAAGGTTGGCAAAGGTGAAATCATCACTGATGACGCCCCGCCAGCCGTCGGTGCCAAATCTAATAGGGATGGGGAACCTATCCCCAGGACAATTCATCTATCCCTCCAAACTCCTACTTGATTCCCATCTTCTTGGCTGGCACTTCCTCCGGCAACATGAAGCCTATCGATTGGTCAGCGGTGATACCCCGTTCGTCGGCAAGGCTAAGAAGTACTGCGTGCGCTATGGCGAGATGAGCTACCTGTATCTGGCTGAGGATGGTCACTTTGGCTTAGCGTTACTCTTTATCACGTAGTCCTCTGCCTTGCCTATTGGCAAGCCCACTCAACCCGGATGATGCATGGACAGGTATCAGCACCTTCTAATTCGCATTCGTGTATCTTCTGTCACTCCAAGCCAAAGACGTTAACACAGAGTCTCGATGGGAGATGGCGCTGCTATGATCGACGACCGGAGGATAACTCCAGGATCAAGTCGATGCTTTCTGCTAGGTCTGCCGCTTGGAAAAAGCCAGTTCGCCCAGCATGACGAACCTTCGGTGGTTCTTTCCGTCCCCGCTTGGTGAGTACGAGAACGGGAGTGCATCCCGCCGCAAGAGCAGCCTCTATGTCAGACAAGGCGTCTCCCACCAGGTAGGAGAATGCCAGATCGATGCCCAATTCATCAGCTGCCTGATAGAGGAGGCCCACCTTCGGTTTCCGACAGTCACGCCCCTCATCTGGACGATCGGGGCAAATGTAAATACCGTCTACCCTACCATTCGCTTCCTCAATCTCCCTCGGCATACGATCATTGATGTGATCCACCTCCTCTAACGACACCAAACCTCTGTCGATAGCCGATTGGTTAGAGACAACTATGGTAGCGAAAGGCGTTCTGGCTAACCAGCGCAGGGAGGGAAGCGCCCTCGGTAAGAAGACAAATTCATCTCAGCTCTTCACGTAGTCTCGGCGGTTTTCGTTGATCACCCCGTCACGATCCAGAAGGATAGTTGGCCGCATAAGCTCCTCCGCCAATAATGGCAACCCGCTAGGGCTTAGACTCGAATGCGGTTGAGGAGGCAAGGCCTACGATTACCCCTCCTGCCAGCGCTATGGCCAGACCAAGATAAGGATGCTCTCTGATAAAGGCGATAGCCAACAGAGAGATGAGAATCCATAAAAGGAAATTTGTTGCCCCTGCTACAAAGGAGCCCCATCGCTTATTCAAAGGCTTTGACCCTTTACGGTCCCGCACTCTCCCCCTCGCTTGAGTTAGACAAGCTGGCTTACATGTTGGCAATCACCCGGCGCAAGGTTGTGGTGATGACGTGGTCCAACACCATGTGGGCATCTTCGATTTGTTCCATACACTCCGTCGGGACGTGGATGCAGTGATCGACCAAATCCCCTAGGCGCCCGCCTGGTTGGCCGGTCCAACCAATGGTGATGGCTCCTGCGGCCCGGCCGACTTCCACGGCCCGCAAGACGTTGGCCGAGTTGCCACTGGTGCTCATGGCGATGACCACGTCCCCCTCCCGCAGGAAATTGAGCAATTGTTCCGCGAAGATGTTCTCATAGGCCGTGTCGTTGGCCCAGGCGGTTATCAAAGGTACGTTGTCGGTGAGAGATATAGCCCGAAAGCGACGTTTCCCAGGAACCATCGTCCCTTTATTGAGATCGTTGGCAAAGTGAGAAGCAGTGGCTGCGCTCCCCCCGTTTCCAATAATGAACACTTGCTTCTGATGGCGCCAAGCATCCAATAGAACCTCAACAACCTGCTGAATCTGATCCTGGGGCATGCGAGCTACCATCTGTTCCACTTCAGCCAGGTACTCGGCCACGGGGTCCATCCCTTACCTCCTGGACGGGATAGGTTGATTCCTTGTCATCGACTTCCCACTGGACGTTGCCCACGCAGGATGCGTAGAAGCGTCTGAAATAAGATCTGAAGGTCCAGCCAGATGGTCCAGTTCCGGATATAGTATATGTCCCAGCGTATTTCTACCTCCACGGAATCTACATCTGGGCCGACCACCATCCAAGGGCCTGTGATCCCTGGCTTGACCGCCATAAGGCTTGTCAGCCATCGTTCGTAGGCCGCTGCCCGTTCTACTGGGATGTTACGGGGTCCTACCAGGCTCATCTGCCCTCGTAGGAGGTTGAAAAGCTGGGGGAGCTTATCCAAGCCTGTGCGAAAGAGCCACCGATCAAGTGGGTGGGCGCAGTGCAGCTCGGGGGCCGTTGAGCTGGTACTTCCACCTTTGGAGGAGACTGGTACAAAGCGGACGCGGAATTTCCAGGTACGGAAGGTCACCCCACGGCATCCTACCACTGGATGTGGGTCAACGATGGGTCCGGGCCCGCTGAGCTTGATAAGCAGGGCAACGATCGCCATCAGAGGAGCCAAGAGCAGGGTCAACAATAAGCCCCCCCCGTAATCGAGGATAGTTTTGAGAAGGGCATCAATGCCGGTGAGACGTACTTTCTCCACCGTGAGCAAGGGGATGAAGTTCTTGTGGCTCACCCGCACTCCCGTGGTCAGGATCTCGTAGAAGCCGGGGGAAAGCTTCACCTCCACGCTATTAAGGGCTGAGGCGGTGCTTTGTATGGTCTCCTGGAAGCTTTCCCAGGCCATAGCGCTGGGCACAACGATGATTTCACTGGCATCTGTCTTTTCCGCCAATTTGGCCAGGGCCGTGGGCGGGCCCAAGACCTTCAGATCCCCCATCACCTTGGTCCCCGAAGGCAGGAAATCGTCCACAAAGCCCAAGACTTCCACCCCCGAGTCACTGGGAGAGTGCAATTGATTAGCGATGGCTCTGGCTTGCTCGTTGACCCCAACGATGAGGACCTTAGTAATGAAGAGGCCTTGCCTGCGCAAGCCGAACACAATACGCCGCGCGGTGAACCGGGCCGTCCCAGCAAATATGGTGGCCAGTAGCCATGAGAGGAGTAGCCAGCTCCGGGACACGATGAGGTCACGTTGGAAGAACGTAAGCACCACGAGACCCAACACCCCGAAAGAGCTGGCGTTGACCACCTTGGCGTACTCCTGAGGCCCTCCCAACAAATTGTGAGGATCATACAGGCCGTTGAGCGCAAATATGAGAATCCAGATGGGGATGGCCATGAGAATAACCATTACGTAAACGCCCTGGACAGGACTATAGCGCTCCACAAACGGTAGCAGGCCACTCCTGAAGCGAAGGTTGTAGGCTAAGAATAGAGCACCCCCGATAGCGACGGTGTCTAGCACAATCAAACCCGCACGAAGACAAAGGTATTGGTTCCTTTTGTACATGGTGTCTTGTCCACCCCAGATTGGAAGCCTACGCTCCGCTGGCGGTCAAGCTGAGCCCGGCATTGACCAGGATCCTCGCTCCCTCGGTTTCAAAGTGGAAATCCATACGCTTGAGGCCTTTTTCCTCCAGAATCTTTGTTACTTGGTCTCGATATTCTTCTTCACAATATAACATTAGGAAACCACCGCCACCGGCTCCCGTGATTTTCCCTCCTAAAGCCCCGTTGGCCAGGGCCAGCGCGTAGCACTCGTCGATGAGAGGGTTGGTAATGCCAGAAGCAAAACGCTTCTTATGCTGCCAGGTGAGATCCAACAGCTCACCGAACCGACGCAGGTCACCCCGCTCAAGGCAGGCTTTGAGCTCAAGGGCCGTCTCCTTTGCGGCATGTAGCGCGGCAATGACCTGGGGGTCATCTTTCTCGCTTGACCTCTTCTGCTCCTTAAGAATCTTGGCAGAATCACGGCTGGAACCGGTAAAGAAAAGGAGCAGGCTTTTCTTCAGGTGACGCCGGATTTCAGGGGCGATACTTAGGGGTTCCACTACAATCCCTTCCGAGGTGAAGGTGATGAAGTTAAATCCCCCAAAGGCGGCTGCGTACTGGTCCTGCTTGCCCACGGGCATGCCCAACTTGTCGATCTCAATGTGGCAAGCCAGCTCGGCGATCTCCTCTTTGGGGAGGTTCAAGCCACAGGCGGTGCTGATCGCTTTGACCATGGCTACGGCCACGCTGCCGGAGGAGCCCAGACCCGTACCCGGCGGGATCTCCGAGGCCAGAAACATGGAGAGGCCCTTGTGGATGCCGAAGTGATTCAAGACCGCCTTGGGCAGAGCCAGATCACCGTCCACCAGCAGGACTTGGTCAGGATTATGGCGATAGAAGGTGTGGTAGTCGGACGAGTTGATCTGGATGTCATCATCCTCGTTGACGTTCAGGAAGACGTAGAAGTATTTGTCAATGGTGGTACTGACCACGCAGCCACCGTAGCGACCATAGTACGCTTCCAAATCGGTGCCCCCGCCGGCGAAGCTTATCCTTACCGGTGTCCGGACAATCAGCATGTGATATCATTACCTCCCGTTGTCGAAAAAACTATGGCGACCAACCACCCATACTGGATCTATGGATTGTTAACGTCCCCAACTATCTGGTTTGTGGAATAAAGCATGGTGGAGGTATCGAGGAACTTAAGCCGGTGACCCACAAATGACAGGCCACTCCCGTTGCGCTCTCTCGTAGTGATCTATCGTCCCAATATCGAGGAGGTAATCGGTATCAGAGATGGGATAACCGTACATGGGGACGCCTTCTTCAAGAAGCCTTGGGAAGAGATCATGGCCGAAATCATAAAAGGTGCCAGATGGAATATAATCGATAACCTCTGGTTCCAAGACGAATATCCCTGTGTTGGCTAGATCGGTGAAGATCTCATCAGGCGGTGGCTTCTCCGCGAAGCGGGTTATCCTCCAATGATCGCCCAATTCAACGAGGCCACAAGCTGAAGGGTCATCCACCTGATATACAGCGATGGTACCCAATCCCCTTTGTATATCATGGAAACTTACAAGGCTCCGTATGTTAACATTGGTCAAGACATCGCCGTAAACCACAACGAAGGTGTCATCGAAGTAGCCCTCTAACTTCTTGACTGCCCCGGCCGTACCCAAGATGGACTCCTCTAGGGAATACGTTATCTCTACCCCGAAATCCCGCCCGTCGCCAAAGTGCTTCGTGATGACTTCGGGCTTGTGGTGGAGGTTGAGGGCAATCTGGGCTATCCCATGACACTTGAGCAAATCAATGGTGTGCTCCAGTAACGGCTTGCTCGCGATAGGCAGCAGAGCTTTGGGGCAATCGAAGGTCAGAGGCCGCAAACGTGTTCCTTCACCAGCTACCAAGATGATCGCTTTCATAGTCTTCTACTAATCCAAACGGACCCAGGATCATACAGAGGAGCCACTATTCGACTAACGTCACCTTGCGGAAGTCACGATCAAGAATCCTTTGACATTCATGGTTTGGATTTGCCCCATAGAGTAGTATAATTTAGTTGGACTTAACTAGTTCTCAAGGGGCTTGGGCTTAGGATGGTCAGAGTCTCATTGGTCAAAGGAACGGACAGGTATGAGAACGTCCTTCGAGCACTCAATCTAGTCGAATCTGACATAGAGGTGGTATCAAGAAGCAAAATCCTGGTAAAGCCTAACCTGGGCTACCCGAAACGCCCGGTGGCCATCACCCATGTCGATGCCATCAGAGCCGTGTTGGATTTCCTCAGACAGAAAGGCGCAGGCAAAGTTTGCATCGGCGAGGGTTCGGGGGCCATAGACACTATGCAGGCTTTCCTAGACGCTGGCTATCTCGAGCTGGGGAAGAGCTATGATGTTGAGTTCTTGGATTTGGATCACGATGACTATGTTGAGGTGCAGGTATACAATCGACAATTACGACCGTTTTTTCTCAGGGTGGCCAAGACAGTTGTAGAGAGCAACTATCGCATTTCCGTCTGCCCGCCCAAAACTCACGATAGCGTCATTGTCACGCTTTCGCTGAAGAATATGGTAGTAGGCAGCCTAATTTGGGATGAACAAGGGCATGACAAGAAAGCCCTACACCAAGGTTATCGGGCCATGAATCTCAGCCTCTTCGAGTTGGCCAAAATCATCCCACCCCACCTCAGTGTCATTGACGGCTTCCTGGGGATGGAAGGGAATGGCCCCGCCTTTGGCGAACCGGTAGAATTAGGCATCGCTATTGCCAGCACCGACTTCCTCGCTGCGGATTGTGTCGCGGCTAAGATCATGGGCTTCGACCCCTCCGGGGTAGGATACTTGAACTACTGCGAGGCGAAAGGCCTTGGGACAAGCAACCTTTCGAAGATGCAGCTCTTAGGAAGCACCATCGAGGAGTGCCAACACCCGTTCAAACCTCATGCCACATATGGAGAGCAACTAAAATGGCAAACTTGCTAAGGTCTCAACTCCTTCTCCCTGGGCCCCCGTTGGCAATCCCGCTTAGGCCATCCTGATGACCCCCATCTCCTTCATGGCCCTCTCTGCTTCGACGTAATAATCTTCAAAGTCCGGTTGTTTTCGTGCCCACTCGATATACTCCTCGATGATTTGCTCCAACGGCGTGACTGGCTCCCAGCCAAGAGCTCGCAGCTTGTCGATGTCGGAGATGATGTGGCGCGTGTCGCCAAAGCGGAATTCGCCTGGGATCATTGGCTCAGTGTCCTTGCCAAGCTTCTCGGCAAGCAGATGGGCGTATTCTAAGACGGTAGTGACCTTGTTCCCGCCCACGTTAAAGACTTGGTAATCGGCACGGTCGTCCTCCATGACAAGGAGATTTGCTCTTGCCACATCGCCCACATAGACATAGTCCCGCAACTGCTGCCCGTCCTCATACACGATGGGAGGTTTGTTATTCAGTAAGCGCATGGTGAAGATGCGCAGGATGCCGGAGTAGGCGTTGCGGAAGGACTGCCGCGCGCCCTGAGTAATGGAATAGCGCGCACATACGGTAGGGATACGATAGCGCTTGCCCAGACCAAGGGCAATCATCTCCTGGGTGTATTTGGATATCGCATACTGGTTATGGGGATTTATCGCAGATTCATCGGTCGGCAGAGGCTTCATCTCCTCCCGACAAATGGGGCATTGAAGTTCCCACTTCCCGTTCATTAATTGTTCGAGAGAGCGCGGCCCCGGATATTGGGCTCCGTGTTTAGGACATTCATATTTACCTTCGCCGTAGGTGGCTTGAGAGGAAGCTACGACAATCTTCTGAACAGGATATTTCTTCTCCACGATTAGCTGATAGAGCAGCGCCGTTCCCACGCTATTGACGTGGAAAAACTTAGAGAAATCGGGGAGGTAATCCTGGTAGGCGGCCAAATGGAAAACGAAGTCCACGCCCTTTAGAGCCTTACCCCATGTCCCTTTATCCCGCACATCGCCGCGGATGAACTCCACATCATCTAGGGGCACGTAATCTGGGATTTGCCTGTCCCGGTGAACAGGTGAAGTCAAATTATCGAAAACTCGTACTTCATATCCCTTTTCCAATAATAGATCTACAGTGTGAGAGCCGATGAAGCCAGCTCCACCTGTCACCAAAACTTTCATGTCAGCCTCACAGGTTTCGAGTCCTGGGCGATAGAACAGTCGGCAGCCTCTAGAATCTTGACTACATTCAGACCGGCTACGCCGTTCGCAAGCGGTCTGTGCTCCTTTCTTACACAGTCAAGGAAATGTTGGCACTCGATCTTCAAAGGTTCAACAGTTGACAACTTGGGGACATACACTTCCCCAGGCTTGTAATATAGCTCCACCACCTCCTCGTCCCCAAGGCCAATGCGGCTGTCCACACCCTGATCGAACATGGTCAGTTTGCCGCTGCTTTTGGTGTCATCGAAGATCATCGAAGCCCCGGTGCCTGCGACGAAGAAGCGGCGCACTTTGTTGGGCGACAGCCAACTCACGTGGTGTTGGGCCATGGTACCATCGGCGAAGCATAGGTGAATGAAGGCGACATCTGTCAGCGTGGGATGAACGAAGCGCCGGCCATAGGCCGTAACTTCTACGGGGTGCTGCCCAAATAGATAAATCAGGATGGATACGTCATGGACAGCTAGATCCCAGATGACGTTAACCTTTGACGCTGGTGGGCCTAAGTTGACCCGGCTAGACTCAGCATAACAGATCTGGCCGATTTCGCCGCGTTCAATGGTCTTCTTCATTGCAGTTACAGCTGGATGGTACACGAAGATATGCCCTGTGGCCACCACCAATCCCTGGCGGGCAGCCAGTTTAACCATGGCTTCCGCCTCGGTGCTGGTGGCCGCCAGGGGCTTCTCGACGAAAACGTGCTTGCCGGCCCTCAGAGCTTCCATTGCTAGAGTATGGTGAGTCGATACCGGTGTGGCGATCACGACGGCATCAATATGCGAGCTGCCTAGCAAGTCCTGGTAATCATCGGTGAGCTCCAAGTCTGGGAAGCGGTCCCGGATATACTGCAAACGCCCTGGTTTCATGTCACAGACTTTGATGATTTGACAGTCTGCAAGCTGGTCGAACACTCGGACTAAATTAGGTCCCCAGTAGCCAACGCCCACAATGCCGATACCAATATCCGCTGCCAGCTGACCGCTGAACGTTGCTGAGCCGGTTCCAGGTTTCAAACTGCGAGTTGCAGATTTCCTCTCCAATGCTTGCCTTCTTCCTTATCAACCTTTCGGTTTCGGCTGGTCTAGATCCTTTGCCCCTCTGTCTCCTCAATACGCTCCTTTGCCCAGGATAGTGATTACAGGGATCGTCAGGAGCAGAAGCTTGATGTCCAGCCACAATGACATCTTTTCAATATATTCTAGATCGGTCTCCACCATTTCCCGGAAGTTAGTCCGGCTGCGCTTCCGGATCTGGTGCAAACCGGTGATGCCAGGGCGCACGACTAAGCGCTGTTTGGCCCAATCGTCGTACAGGGAGTACTCATAGGGGAGTGGGGGACGAGGCCCCACCAGGCTCATGTCGCCTTTTAGGACATTGAAGAACTGGGGTGCCTCGTCCAGCCCGGTCCGGCGCAGAAAATGACCCGCACGCGTAATTCGGGGATCGTCGACGATTTTGTAAGCCGGCTCACCAGTCCGTGGATCAATGTCACGACCGGTCTTCTCGCCCTGCACAAAGGCTTCGACAAAGCGCCGGTGTTCAGTCTCGTCGGCCCCGTGATACATCGAACGAAATTTGATCATGTTGAAGGGTTTGCCATCTTTGCCGATCGCCTTCTGCACAAAGAGGACCGGACCGCGGGAATCCAACTTGATGGCGATGGCGATGATGAGCATCAGGGGGCCGAACAGGATCAGGCCCACTAGGGCACCGACGATGTCCATGCCTCGTTTGATGACGAGATACAGACGTTTGTCTTGGATAAAGGTATCTGAACGCGCGATTTGCATCGTTTCTATCCTGACACCAATCGGGCGAATTAACCCGTCAGCTTCAGCGCCTCTTTGATAGTGTGACTCACGTAATCTACTTGCTTTTTCGTCAGACGTGGATGCATAGGCAGAGAGAGCACAGTACGAGCTGCCTCTTCAGCGGCAGGGAAGGCACCTTGGTGATGGCCCAGACAGAGATAAGCCTCCTGCAAGTGCAGAGGGACGGGGTAATGCAAGCCAGTGATGATACCTCGATCAATTAAGGCCTCGCGTATCCCGCCTCACTCCAGCACTCGAACTAGGTACAGATGGTCAGCGTGGTGGAATGTTCATGCTATAAGCTTTTCCATATGTTCAACCCGGAGACCGGTTTTGCGATAGCGCAAACCGCATTGACAGGTAGCGGTGGCCTCGTTCTTCTCATCCGGCTCGAAGGGCAATCTCTGGCCGCACTTGCAGACGAAGCCATGGAGCCGGGCAGGGTTGCCGTAGACAAGGGCAAAGTCAGGCACGTCGCGGGTGACAACAGCCCCCGCGCCCACAAGGGCGTGGCGGCCAATGGTAATGGGACAAAGCAGAGTAGCATTGGCGCCGATGCTACTCCCTTCTTTGACCAGGGTGCGGTCGTACTCCTCTCGATAAACCTTGGCCCGGGGCACCAAGTCGTTGGTGAAGGTGACGTTGGGGCCGATAAAGACGCGATCCTCGATCGTCACACCGGTCCAGAGGGAGACACCATTCTTGATGACCACCTCATCGCCGATACGAACGCCGTCTTCGATGTAGCAGTGATCGCCAATGTTGCAATCCTCACCAATCTGGGCCCCTTGGAGCACATGGACAAAAGCCCAGATGCGAGTCCCATTACCAATAGTGCTTGATTCCACTAAAGCAGTCGGATGAATATGTATCTGGTCTGTATCCCGCATGGGTGCTCCGTGCTCGATCGAAGGTTCTAGCTAAAGTAACCAAGTCCCCTCAATCGTTCTGCGATTTGTTCTACTTCCTCCTCTGAATAACCAATGGTGGGTTGATCGGGTAAATCCCCGTGGGCCCTTGATTGATCGCTCTGCCCAGGTGAGGTTTTCTGGATAAGATAGTCCTCGAAAACGTCAAGAAGCACACGCCCGTCGAAATCACTGGAAATACCTGCGTTGAACAAATACGATATCGTCGGCGCGATATCCATGATCGATGGACCTGTTAACTTAATGCCCTGACGGATGCCAGGACCATGTAAGAATAGGATACCATGGAATCGATGCCCTCCGCTTACGGGACTCTGTGATGCACTCTTCCTCAGATTGTCGCGACGTAAAATGAAATCACCTGCTCTCACACCGTGAATTTGTACGTCTCGCCAACGTACAAGCAAGTCGGGGGTCTCATACAAGTTTGGTCCATGATAGAGTTCTTCACGGCGATACACGCGCTTGACGAGTGGCACACCGGTTTCGGTATCACGCCAAGTCATCAATTCCTCACTAATGCGTTGGCACAATGCATTGTACTCGGCACCTTCAGTAACGATACCTTGTGGGAAACGCCCCTTCAGATTAATCCAAATTTCATCACGTGCATTGTCGCAGAAAGCTTGGGTCTTTGACCAATCAACTCCACCCAGACGGATGGCAGACTCGACTTTGCCACGTAAGCCCGGGACCACCCGCATGAGACGCAATTTGGTGTCTCGAGTGAGATTCTTATCAATCTGGTAGTGTCCCCAGCGTAGCATACTCACAGCCAGGCTTCGCAACGACGAACCACTGCGATCTATAGCTTTAGTGTATGCCAATAGGCCTTGGGCTGCTAACCATTCGTTAATGTAGAAGGCGCCTTCTTGCTTGAACCCGAAGCCATGGTCCGACATCACAATCACAATCGTGTTGGGGCAGCGGGAAATCAGACGACCCACCTCGTGATCGAGCTTGATGTAGAGATCAGGGATGACGTGACCAAGCTCGCGAGCGGCTTCAGGGTCATGCTCTAGATGATTGCCATCCATATACCTCCAGTACGCATGCTGAGCTGCATCCAGTTGGTTGAAGACAACTACAAAGAGATCCCAGTCAGGGTAGGCATCCATCAGGTAATGCACTGTTGCCGCTCGCTTATTCGTTGTCTCGTATAGGCGGTGTGCTCCCTCAGCTAACCGACCAGATTTGATGTATGTTTGGATGCCGGGCTGGATGATATAGCCCATGCGCCCTAACTCATCTTGCAGTTCAGATGGATAGGCAAAACCTGGGCTGTCGAGGCCCGGGGCATCGAGACCGGCAATCATGAAACCATTCAAATGTTGAGCGGGATAAGTCATAGGCACGTTTACCACGCCCACACGCTTTCCCATGTTGCTTAGTGCTTCCCAGAAGGTATGGCCAGAGCGCGAGGCGCCGCTGATGTATCGGCTTTCATAGCTTCCAGGTATGCGTTTATCGAAGTAGAGAATACCATGCTTGCCAGGATTCGTCCCAGTCATAAATGATGTCCACGCAGCTGGACTCCAAGTATTAGGCACCGATTCGAGCCGACCATAGCTCCCTTCGCGCATCAAGCGTGCAAAGGTTGGCAATTTACCCTCTCGAGCCATCGGCTCAATGATGTCCAGCGTGGCACCGTCCAGACCGATGATTAGCACTCTTTGTCCGTTACGCATACAGTATCTCCTATTCTGAGCAAGCTAGCAGATTAACTGATTCGGTTGAAGAAAGTGCGGACTGAATCGGCGATGTAGCCAATTTGCACCTCTGTTAACTCAGGGTAGAGGGGCAAAGATAGCACCTCTTCGGCGGCTTTCTCGGCATTGGGGAAATCTCCCCCGCTGTAACCTAGCTGATTGAAACATGGTTGCAGATGCAAGGGGATGGGGTAATGGATGCCAGTGTGGATCCCTTTGGCACGCAAGTGCTTTCGCAGCGCATCGCGCCGTGGGGTGCGCACGACGAATAGGTGATAGACGGATCTAAGATGTTCCGGCTCGGTCGGTAGCACCAAATCGAGGCCATTGAGCAATTCGCAGTAGGTCTCGGCGCTCTCCCGCCGCCGCTGGTTCCATTCGTCGAGGTGTGCTAGCTTGACTTTAAGAATGGCCGCCTGCAGGGCATCTAGTCGGTAGCCATAGCCCACCAACAGATGCTCATACTTCTCCCGTCGTCCATGGTCATGCAGTATCCGCACCTCCTTGGCGATCTCCTCGTTGTTGGTGATCACTATCCCGCCGTCTCCGTAAGCCCCTAGGTTCTTGGCCGGGTAGAAGCTGAAGCAAGCCACATTGCCAATGGAACCCACCCGCTGCCCCTTGTATTCGGCTCCGTGGGCCTGAGCTGCGTCCTCGATCACTTTCAGACCATGTCGGTTAGCAATGTCCATGATGGGATCCATCTCCGCTGGGCGGCCGTAGAGGTGAACAGGGATGATGGCTTTAGTCCTCTCGGTAACGGTGTCTTCGATCTGAGTTGGATCTATTTCATACGAATCCATATCAATGTCCACGAAGACAGGCCTGGCTCCAGCGTGGAAGATGGCCTCGGCAGTCGCAGTGAAGGTATGGGGGGTGGTGATGACTTCATCTCCCGGCCCCACATCGCAGGCTAGCAAGGCTAGATGCAGAGCGGAGGTACCCGAAGAAGTACCAACGGCATAGTGCACACGGCAATAGGTTGCGAAGTCCCGTTCAAAGCCCTCGACGTAAGGCCCCCCGATGAACGACGAACGGTCAATGATATCGCGCACAGCAGCGTCTATCTGCCCGCGGAGTTCGTCGTACTGGGCGCGCAGATCAACCAGGGGAATGTTCATCGCAACTCCTCCACTACATCTCCTTGCTTCTGATACACCAGCCCGCACTCGCAGCCGGCGAAGCGTCGTTGAACTCCAGCCGTACTGCCACGCTGGGTTGCCGTAGACGAGGGCGGAGCCCGGTACTTCATGTGTGACCACACTGCCCGCGCCGATCAGGACCTAGCGACCGATGGTGATGCCACACAGCAGGGTAGCATTGGCTCCAAAGAGTTCTGTCTGCCTCCCGCTCGTAATGAGACAATAATCTCCCCTCAAGGTAATCACGAAATAAGGCTGTTGATGATTCCTAAATAGCGCACTTTTTCACTAGTCCAGTTCCGTGTTTCCAAAAAACGCCGACTGTTAGCGACCAAGTGACGAGCATAAGCGGGATCGGTGTAAAGCTTGCGCACTTGTGAGGCAAAAGCTACCTCATCGCCGGGTCGAATGAAGGCCACCATGTCGTTATTGAGATACATACGAGTGATACCCGTCTCTGAAACAATAGCAGGCAGGCCCATCGCTATATACTCACCTACTTTTGTTGGGAAGGCCAATTCTCCAAACAAACCTTCCTGAAGACAAATTCCCACATCAGCTTGCTGCAATTGATCAGGTATTTTATCTAGGGGTATGGCCGGCTCAAAGCGAACATACGCACAAACTTCTAGAGATTTAGCCAGTTGTTTGAGCTCATCCAGATACTCGCCATCCCCTATTATACGTAGACGCAAACCAGGAATGTCTTTGATCAAAAGAGGTAATCCACGCAACGCCGTCTGTATCCCGTGCCTCTCGCCTAGAGTTCCCGCATAGATGATAACGAAGTTCGGTGGTACCGAGCGAGGCCATATTGAACAAACACTGGGTTGAAATATGCGTTCATCTGGCAGGTTCACGATCGCGCTAATGCGATCAGCGGGGCATCCTCGTTGGATATGAATTTGCTTCAACGGTTCATGGACGGTCAGTACATGATCCGAGAAATTTATAGAAATTCGCTCAATCCATCGCAGCAGAGCTACCCAAGGACTATCCTTTGACAACCCGTACTTGCACTGGAATGTCTCTGGCATAGGATCTCGAATATCTAACAAAACACGTGCCCCCTGAAATTTAGGGAGTAGTGCTGTAAACACTAGAAAGTCAGGAATATTATGCACTTGTACAACGGCATAATGCCGACGCAATTGTAACAATGAAAGGCTTAGGAAAGCAAGCAGAAAGAAAGCACTGTATTCAAATAGATAGCGCACTTTGCCAGTTCGCTTATGACCGAGGGGCATTCTGTATATACGGGGATTCCCCCGTGATTCTCGGCAGAGCTGACCTGGCTGATGTAAACAAATCACATCCACTTCATATCCAGCACTGATCAGGGCCTCCACTTCACGTCGTTCGCGCACACCCCCGGGGTAGTCTTTATGAGCCACAACCGCAATGCGATGCATAGACTTTTCGCCAGTTGCTTTCTACTGATTTTGGCTACACAGGGTTAAGAAAGTCTAAATCGTTCTTGAGCTTGCATACCCAACACCGTATTATACACGGCTAGCACGCGATCAACCTGCAAATCGATATCGTGTTGCAGAGCAGTCTGCCGACAATGAGTGCTTAAATCCGTCCCTTCTTTCAGGCCGTTGTTAATCGCTTCGGCAAGAGCAGGAACATTAGCTGGTTCCACAAGATAACCATTGACGCCATCATTGATTTGTTCGGGAATACCACCCACGTTGGACGCGACGACAGGCAAGCCGCAACTCAAGGCTTCTAAAACCACCAGGCCAAACCCTTCGCTAAGAGTCGGGTGCACGAGTAAATCAGCCGCTGACATCCAAAGTAGCACTTCCTCTTTGAGGATTGCCCCTACGAATGTTACAGGTAGACCCAGGCTATCAGACAATGTTTTCAAGCGTCTCTTTTCTCGCCCTTCTCCGACCATCACTAAACGACAGTCTGGACGTTTCATCAGAGCCATTGCTCGGATTAGGTATTGACACCCTTTAAGAGGTTGCAAATTACCCACATAGAGTAGTATTTTGTCTTGCAATGGTAGGTCCAGTTGTCTCCTGGCTTCCCTTTTCCCTATAGCATGGAAGAGATTGGTATTGACTCCCATGCCAATCACACTTATTTTCTTGTCACTGCCCACCAACTCCATGGCCAGGAGCTCCCGAAGATAGTTGCTGACCGCAATAATGTGATCCGCACGCTTCAGACAAATTCTTGTCAACCACTTTGCCAACCATTCATGATTATGAAGTAAATTCCTTTGAGGAAACTGAGCGACATCATCAGTACCGTGAGCCGTAATGATCAAGGGGGTTCTCCGGGTCCACATCGCAAATGCTGTGATGATACCGGCAAAGAAAGTCGAATGCGCATGCACCAAGTCGAAATCCTGAGAAACGGACGCAATGAGAACACGAGCCGTCAATAAGGAGTATTTTCGTAAGGCGTTAAAGAAGCCACGACGGCTATCTCTATTTGCCACCACCAGACACTCTATGCCCTTGCGCCGCAAAATCTCAACATGCTCCTTTATAAAAGAGCCTGCGTAAGGCTTCCTTTCGTTGGGATACATGTTGGCTACGACCAAGATTCTGATAACAGGTCTCCTTCGCTGCTCAGTTGTAAAGCACTTTGATAACAGTTTCGTTTCTCTGAATCAGGCTGTCCTGAAAGAACTCGCTGCGGAAGACCGCGCAGCCATTCCTCCAGTGTCCAAGAAAGCCATCAGTATCCAAAAATACATGCAAACCGGCATGGGCCCAAGCAAGCCAGCAACAAGACCAGCCGGAATAGCAGCTATGACAAAATTGGCCAACGAACGATATGCCTCGCGCGCCGAAACTGGCCTCAGATACCGCAAATGCTGCCTTATGGGAAAGGCCAACAGCATAGGCAGGAGTAGCAAGATGAATCCAATAAAGCCAATCTCCAGATAGGTAACCGCATATAAATTGTCGTGGACCTCAAATTGCCAAGAACAAGCGAACAAGGGTCCAACTGGAATTCCAAGTGCATCCAAAACGCCCCTTATTCGAATTAGAGTTGCATCATCGATTCCTGTGCAAATGCCGCTTCCAAGTAGATTTTGGGGAATAGATCGCACCATTATCTCTCGCCCCCAATTCATAGTCAGTTCCAAACGCCCCTCACCTTCTTGTGCTCGCTCTAGATGCCACATGAATCTCCCAAGAAGCATGTTGCCCGAAATATAGTTTACTCCAATCGCCGCTACCAACAAAATCAGAAATAAAGGAACAGCATATTTGCGGAGTTCCGAGAAGCCAACAGGCACTGTGAGGAGAAAAAACAAACCGGTGGTGACAATAGACACCAGGCTCATACTAAGGATGAGCGCCGGGGCTACCAGAATCAAGTTGAACCAGACCAATCTCCGGCGGCGATAGCCCAACCCGAGAAGTATCATAGCCATCACGATGTCCAGATAAAGAAAAGACCCCAGTCCCTCAGCACGCCGCATGGTTCCATACGGACGGAATGCCATCATGCCCTTCCCATACCATCCTTGGTGAGACGATGCTGCTTCTACTAAACCCCGGCTCCTCAAGAACTGTTCGCCAACCACGTACTGAAAGATGGCATAGCTGGCTACAAAGATGCCGGCAACCAGAATAACCAGTGCAAAATCACGCAATCGGTCCCTCAACTCATCTCTGTCCGCCCTTAAGAGTAACTGAAAGGTGATAAGATAGAAGGCCAAGTTTGTGAACGGCTTGCGAAAGCCCAGTAACCCATTGATGCCGACTCGTATTGATTGCAGAAAGTAGTAGATCGCATAACAAAGTAGGGCTGTGCCGATTAGCGGGAGACTTTTCTTAATGCTAGTTGCTCCAACAGGGAATAGGCTCCCTCTAATCTGCAATAACGCAAAGAAGTAAATCACAAATAAACTCAACAACCACATGAAGGGCATATGCAGGATGATATCCAAAAAAGCGCCAAAGGCCGCTACAAAAACAGTCCCCAATAGCATATACCAACATACGCGCTCGGAGGATGTCAAAATCCAGATGCTCAGCGCTACAAATCCCTCGCATAACAGAACAATATAAGCAAGTTTGGGGGTACGAGCGACGAGCAATCCGGCGACTGCCGTGGATACCAGAACCACGATGGCAGCCAGATGGCTCCATCTGATTCGGGCAATTCCACGACCTAGTGACAAGTCCATTATTGACCCTGCTCTCCCCCACCAAATAGCGCATTCAACCGCTCAAGTGCGCCCGCGTGATGATAGCTGCACTGCGCGCAGTCAAGCACACGCTGATAAGCAGCCGCTGCTTCTACAAGACGCCCCTCTGCTTCCAGAGCCCGGCCCAGGTAAAAAGAAGCTGCTCCCCGATACCAGCGATTCCCCTCCCAACCGCTCAATTGCTCCGCCCGTTGGAGAGTAGGAATTGCGCGTTCCATGTCACCAGTATGCGTCACATGCAAAAAACCTTCTGCAAAGTAGTACGCTCCCGCCAGAGCTGTTTCACCCGATAGCTCAGCCGCTTGATGGTGAAGTTCAGCCGCGCGCCAGGATGCATAGTGGGACCGGTAGAGTCCAGCCAGCGCAGCATAGGGCTGTGGGCAATTCGGCATTAACTTAATTGCCAGCTGATAAAGCCGCTCACGCGCAGCCGCTCCCCCTTCTTGTTCAAATTGATTGCCAAGTGCAGTCAACCAACTAGTCATCTCCGGGGCCAAGACACAACGGGTGCCCAAATGATGTGCGCGCCGTGCAACAGCGTCGTATCGCCCAGCCAACATGTCAGTGATATTTGAGTAGCTCAGCCTCTCAGGCATACCGCCCTCTGGCACTACAAGAACTCCAGTAACAACATGACTTTGCCACCACTCCAATGGATCCTCTGAGACGCCATCTTGTTCGAAGCCGGGATTCCTAAGCAGATTGGGCCCCAAGAGTCCATTATTATCCACTCCAGCGTAAGCTTCATCGAAAGATGTAGAACCTCTTGAGTCTAAGTATAGAAGGAGCATAGCGTCATTCATGCCAGAAGGAACAGTAACAGACAAATGAAACTCCTGCCAATCCTCAGTCGGTTCTATATATCTCCATCCTCCTAAGCCCTCTCTTACCCAGTCTCCCTCTTCCCGCGTACGGAACCAAACATGAATGGCTCCCCCTGCTCCCTTCGCATATACGGTGACAACGAGATGAGAATTGGGCTCTACTGCTATTCTCTGAGTCAAAGCCGCGCCACCTTGAGCGTTGGTATGGTTAATTCGGGTGACTCGATCACCTGCCAGAGCATCTTGGTTCTCAATTGCATAAACCTGCGTTGAGCCACCCCACCAGGTTACACCCCACCCATCGGGAATGCCGTCCTGTAGGTGATCATTGCGTGCCCCTCGATATGTGACCTTATTCCACGCCTGATTAATGACAACAGCAGCCCAATTGCGTCGGAGGGCTTGCACAACGTGATCCCCCTGCGTCAAGAGCCCAGAGATAGCGAGCAATGCACAGGCGATCATCGCGCGATGAAAGTGGGCAGAACGCCATCTAAGAACGCTCTTTATTCGTAGCATTCTCTTCAGTCTGCAAGTACACCCGGTCTTTGACCGAATTGCGCAAACGCCGAAACAAGATCTGTACAGGTTTCGGCATGGCACGCAAGAAACGGTAGCGTAGATACTGCAAACGTGGCTTAAGAAAATAGCGTCCCCCATACCGGGCTCGCACTAATAAGGACTCTTGCCAGTGACGTTCTGCAAAAGATGGTGACTTGGCGCTGGTATGTATTCTGTAACTCGCGAGCACGCGCCGCACATAAACCATCTCGGATACGCGCGCCAAGCGAAGCAACAGGTCATAGTCCATTGACATATGCAACGTCCGGTCAAGCAGCCCAACCTGGCACACCAGACTAGCACGAAAGAATGAGGCTGGCTGAGCGACACAAGAGATCTGTCCATCACGCAGCAGCCGATTAAAATCAGTCTGTGCACCGCGACCAATACCTATTTCATGTCCATACGCATCTATATAGCGCCATCCACCATGCACAACCCCCGCGTGCGGGTTGGCTTGAAAAGCCTCCACGACCACTCTGACAGCGCCAGATTCCAGCGTGTCATCCGAATTCAGATAAGCATAGATTTCCCCTGTCGCGCGTTTCCACCCCTTATTGATTGCGTCTGATTGCCCCTGGTCCTTCTCGCTGCACCACCAAGCCAGCCGATCCGCATACTTGCGGATGATGTTTACGCTACCATCGGTCGAGCCTCCATCGCAAATTATGTACTCAATGCGCGGATAGTCTTGACTCAGCACTGAGCGGATGGTTTCTTCGAGAAACTGAGCCTGATTGAGGGAAGGAGTGACAATAGAAACTAAAGGATCAGGATTCATGAAAAACCGCCAGGATACCCCCCAGCTTGCTGGGGGGAGGAATGGCGAGCGGGGGCTTGGGGGCGGCAGCCCCCAATACAATCCTTCCGCTGGCTAAGCCCCGCAGCTTGCTGCGGGGTGGTTAACTGAGAATTCACCAAACATGCGCTTTGCCTCGCAGTAGGGTGTGTCTAAGCACCCTAAGAACAGATTTGGCATACATGGCCGCCCAAGTCGGTAGGTTTGTATACTTGCGTGTGAGCAAGAAGAAGGTGTGTCCTCGCCTCCACCGATGCTGTGTCCAGGCTAAGTTACCGGCAGAGCTCAAACCATTGAACATTGAACGATCCATTCCACGGGTTGCCTTTGCACGATCCTTTGGGTGGAAATAGCTCGCTATTCTCTCGTTTTGGGTACGCCACTGATGTTCAATCTCGACAGGTGTGTCTTTCGATATAGCAGCACGCCCATAGGAATCCTTGTGAGCGTATACTTTGACAAGTGGTTCATCAATATGCCCCATATCGTATTGGCTGGCAATACGTGCCCACATCTCTGGATCCGGCGAAGGAGTGGCGGGAGAAAATAAACCCAACCTATCATAACACTCTCGACGCACGACTACTGCTGAGCAGGCGATGTTGCAGTCAGATACAATTTTTGTCAAAGCTTCAGTGCCAGCCCGCAAGATGGGTTTCATTTGTGTGACGCGCAGTTTCTCTTTCCCATCTAGACTGACATCATAGCAATTACTGTGAACAAGACCTACCGAGGCATGCGCATCCAAGAACTCGACAGAACTACGCAGCATTCCCGGTAGCATCTCATCATCTGTGTGAAAGACAAGTATATACTCACCTGTAGCAGTCTCGACGCAATAATTCCAGTTCTCAGCCAGGCCTCGCTTGGGATTCTGCATCACTTTCATCTGAGGATACCGGTCGACAAGGGCGCGTGTCTTTGGCCAACTGCCATCATCCGAGTCATTATCCACGATGATGATATCCATGTCGTCAAAGTCCTGGGCCAGTACACTCTCCAGGGCTCTGACCAACCCCGGGTAGTTATTAAGAGTTGGAATTCGCACGGAAAGCTTGGGCACTCTTAACCTCCACTAGTCCTCTAGCCAGACAGGGGGCAGATTGCGGCTTATCTCAATGCCTTTGAAAGGCTTACTTCGTCTGGCTCCCACCTGCTTGGCCCACGCTGCCATACAAGCCAGACCTTCAGCCAAGTCCACCTGCGGTTGCCAGCCCAAGAGACACTTCGCCTTCTCATGTGAACTGTAGGCATGCACAACTTCGTTACGTGGTTCGACATGGCGAATCTCCGCGGTAGCGCCCATAGCCCTGCACACCTCTGCCGCTAACCTGTTGACCGAGTAGGGTTTATCGGCCCCAATATTGAACACTTGGTTATACGCTTCAGGCATAAACACGCTATCAGCAATTATTGGCGCTACGTCACTGATATAAGTGAACGCTCGCGTCTGTTCACCATCGCCAAAAACCGTCAGCGGTTCACCTTGCATGGTCTGATTCATAAAGATGCCGATCACGTTCCGATACCGGTCCCCCAGGTTTTGCCGCTCACCATAAACATTGTGCGGACGAAAAATAATGTAGTCCAACCCGAACATTTCATGTGAGATTTGCAATTCCTTTTCCACAGCAAGCTTGGCAATACCATAGGAATCCTCAGGCGTAGGGGTCAAGTCCTCAGCCATTGGCAATTGATTGGAACCATACACAGCAATTGATGAGGTAAAACAAAAACACTTGGTCCCATAATTCACTGCTGCATTGATGAGATTCACACTACCCACTACGTTATTCATATAGTTAAAGCGTTTGATGAAGTGGCTTAGTCCTTCGGCAGCATATGCCGCTAGGTGAAATACATAGTCAAAGCGGTGCTCTTCGAATAGGGAATTGATGAGATCGTGATCTAAAATGCTCGCCTCGACAAACTCAGCCTGTTGACTGACGTTCTCTCGAAATCCTCCACTGAGGTCGTCAAGCACGAGAACTTCAACTTCCTTTTCGAGCAACGCATCAACAACGTGCGAACCCATGAATCCCGCGCCACCAGTAACAATCGCTTTCATTTTGAAACTACCTCCATTCCGTGGGCCAGTTGCTATCAGTCTTACGTGGCAAAAGTTATGGGTCAAAGCGTTTCAGCTTCTAGCGACTCGCCGAGTTCCCGCTCGTCGCATTCTTCGGGTCTCAACCAGGGTACAAAGCGCCCCACCAGCTTGAGCAGACTTCGTTTCTCTTCAGAATCAAACACGTCTAGGAACCAGCACGCCAGGCCATAGACGCCAGCCACAAGCGCAGCAGCCACCAGCACACCCCGTAGACTGTCGATGCGCGGCGCGACAAACTGCAAAGTCGGCACACCAATCGCCAGTGCGATCAACAGGGGTCGAAAGACGGTGCGCGCCAGTGTCAGCAGTGAAACTCCAACCAACCACTTGCAAGCAACCAGGTAGTAGACGATAGTGATCACCATGCCGAGAGTTGTCGCCAACGCTGCCCCGTTGATACCCCATAGCTTAATAAGCAGCCAGTAACTGAGCAGAGCACTAATGCCGGATGTGGCGCTGCCGATTGTGACAAGCTGTGGGTAACCAATGCCACCAAGGACGCTAGTCGTCACTGCCGTCAGCCCCATCAACAAGTAGGTAACTGCCAATATGCTCAATACAACGGTTGATTTTTCCGCGAATTCGGGTGACAGCCAGAATTGTAGTAATGGCCTCGCCAGAGCCACCACCGGCACGGCAATCCCTAGCCCCGCCACCACACTCAGGTTAGTCCCCCTAAGAAACAAGCGACGGACTTTCCCTTGGTCCATGGCCGCCGAAAACTCGCTAGCCATCGGGAAGACAATCTGCATCATCTTGGCATTCACTTGGTGAACCATCGAAGCGATCTGGTGAGGTACCAGATAAAAGGTTAGAGCTGCCGTCCCCAGCCAGATGCCGATCAACGTCCGATCAAGCTGAGTGAAAATGATGCCAAAAATGCGAAACAGCACCATGTAGAATCCAAAAATCGTTGTGCGCTTGAACATCTCCCAGTCGAACGAGAATCGAATGAGGATGCCAGGCAACAGTTTGCGAGCAGCGATAACATAAGCAATCACAGCGATGATGTTAGAAAGCACATTAGCACACACTACTCCAATCAAGCCGTAACCTAGCAGCACTGCTACCAAGCTGCCCAGCGAGGTGATTGTGCCAAAGCCCACAGAAATGCCATTAAAGACATCAAAACGCTGCAAGCCGGTGGGAATTGACGAGCCCCACCAGGTAATCATGCTCACAAAAAAGCCAACACCAGCGAGGCGAAAGGCCCACACGCTTTGTACCTGCAAGTCGGTGGGAATGGTAAAGACGGTGTTCGAGAACCAGCCCGCCAGCGCCCAGATAAAGCCTCCCCCCAGCAACCCGGCCACTGTAAAGGTTGTCAACGTTGTGCCAAGCAACTCAATAATGAGTGGTTTGTTGCCCTTCGCTTGGTATTCGGCCAAATACTTTGTCCCGGCAGCGTTCAACCCCAAATCGAGCAGGGCAAAATAGCCGGTGATCGAAATAATTAGCCCCCGCACGCCGTAAGCATCCGCACCCAGCTCCCGCACCAGCAATGGCGTAATGACCAGGCTCAATAGCACGGGCCAGCCCCAGGCAAGGATGCTCGTGAGCAGGTTAACAACCGCCATTTCGGCGCGAGACAAACGACTAGCGCTCATAACCTGCATCCAGCGGTGATTGATTATTCCATGCCTCGAGAATATCGCGCCTGATCTGTCGATACACCTCCGGGGCTTCGGACGAGCGATGCTCCCAGATATAAACAAAACGGAGTAAAAGGTAAGAAAGATAAGCAGCTCCCAGTGCAATTCCGTTCCAGCCCATCAGGGGTGTTTTGCGCTGCACAAATACCCGATAAGTCGCTTTTAGGGTAGCTAGAGCCGCCTTACCCATGGACCAATCTGGCGGAAAGATGCGTCCTTCGGCACGACAGTAGCGTAAATGACGTTCCATCATAATATCTACCGTTTCATGGGTGAGGTGGTACATACAATGCTCAGCGGAATTTGCCATTTCATAGTGGCGCTCCGTGTCAAAGCTAATGGCCCCATGCACATCGTCGTGACGAATCTTCACCACCCGTTTGCGAAAGACAGCGGGGTGTACCTTGCTATACCAGGGCGATCGCTTCGTTTCCAGGCCCAAGACATAGCGACGGTAGGGTACATGAATAACATCGTATGGAAAGTCGTCACGCTCAATCAACTCACGAATTTGGATAGCAAGCACCGGGTGTATGACATCGCTGGCAGTGAGCCACAGAATCCACTCACCGCTGGCACTCTCAACGATTCTCTGAAGTTCATTTGGATCAAACTCTGAATGAGGCATCTCATAGACTTTATCGGTGTACCGTTGGGCAATTTCGCGGGTGCGGTCGGTGCTTTGCTTATCCATCACGACGATTTCATCACACCACAACGCGCAACGGAGTGTTGATTCGATACGTGCTTCTTCAGTGTAGACGCCTAATACAGCACTAATTGCTGCCATACTCAGCCCCATGGCTTCTCTGAGATGCCAGACGGCTCAAGACCGCACGAGCAATGCTTTGCATTTCGAGCCCTAGTAGCCCACGTAAGTAGGCCTGATCACCAACCAGCGTCACAGGTTGCATTCCAGCGTTCAGGGTCATTAGGGAGGGGGAATTCTCTTCCGTTGCCAATACGTCAGAAACAGCGCTACCCAGTCCGCCAATTGCTGTATGCTCTTCAACGGTAACGATTAGTCCTGTTTGCGTTGCCTTCCGTACCGCGTCCACATCAATCGGCTTGAGAGTGTGCATACTCACTACTCGTGCTGATACGCCCTTCGCTGCAAGCAAATCGCTCACTTCAACGGCTGTGACCAACATCCCCCCTGTGCTAATAAGTGTTACGTCGTTGCCTTCTCGGACCACAAGTGCTTTGCCAATTTGAAACTCGGGTTCGGCTCTATGAACAGCCGGCTCACCTCTCTTGCCCAATCGTAGGTAACATGGCCCTGGCCAATTCACTATCGCTTTGGTCGCCAGTCCTGCTTCAACAGGATCGCCAGGAGCGACAACGGTCATATTGGGCATGACCCGCATGACTGCTAAATCCTCGACAGCGTGATGGGTATAACCGGCTGAGCCATAGGCCAGCCCACCTCCTACTGCCACAATCTTGACATTCAAGTTGTGATAACACACGTCGTTGCGAATTTGCTCCAGGCAGCGCATGATTGGGAAATTCGCGATGGAGTACGTAAAAACGATCTTGCCGCACAACGCTAAGCCAGCGGCCACGCCCGTCATGTTCTGCTCGGCCACACCCACATTGACAAAGCGATCAGGGAAGCGTGTAATGAAGCGTTCTAATACTGAATAGCCCAGATCGCCAGTGAGCAGCCAAATTCGTTCATCCTGCTCAGCCAGCTCACAAAGGGTTTTGATAAAAGCAGTTCTCAATAGCAAACTCCCAACTCGGCTAGTGCCTGAGCCAATTGTTCGTCATCAGGCGACTTGTAATGCCATACGAGATCATTTTCCATGAAACTGGCGCCTTTGCCCTTGACGGTGTGAGCAACGATGGCACTGGGCTTGCCTGGTTCAAAAGGCACGCTGGTCAGGGCATCTTCGATCTGCTCATAGTCGTGCCCATCAATCTCTCGCACCGCCCACCGAAAGGCGCGCCATTTGTCTGCCAGTGGGTCTAGGTCCAGCACTTCTTTGACATTGCCAAAGGCTTGGATTTTGTTATAGTCCACAATGGCGATCAGGTTGTCCAGCCGATGATGAGGTGCGAACAGCACTGCCTCCCATGTGGAACCTTCGTCACACTCACCATCACTCAGCATTACAAAGACCCGGTAGGACTTGCCTTCGCGCTTGCCAGCCAGGGCCATGCCGCAACCAATAGGCAAACCATGTCCCAAAGAGCCTGTAGAAACTTCCACACCTGGCACACCGTAAGTAACATGCCCAGCCAACATTGAGCCGTTCTGGCAGTAGCTGTCCAGCCATTCGACTGGGAAAAAGCTCCGTTCTGCCAACACAGCATACAAGATGGCAGCACCGTGCCCCTTGCTCAGGATAAAACGGTCCCGGTCGAGCCAGTCTAGTTGGATTGGATCTACCTTCAGCACCTGCCCACACAACACAGCTAGCAGGTCTGCCATGCTGAGACAGGTGCCGATATGTGATGCTTTTGCTTGATTCACCATTCGCAAAGCATGAGCACGAATGGCACGGGCCAGCATAGCGCTTGATCCTGTGCTCACTCTACCCATTTCCCTTCAGCCAGAATGTCTTTAATACAGCGACAAATGTAGCTTACTTGCTCGCGCTTCAGACAAACTCCGCTAGGTAGGTTAATCGCCTGGTTTCCCACATGAAGAGCAGTGGGCTGAGGTTGCTGGGGCTTTGGCCATATAGGGTATTGACTGATTGCTGGGAAGACTGATCGTGTATCTACGTTGCGTTCTTTGAGAGCCTCACGCAGTTCATCGCGCGTAAGGTCAGCTTTCTCATCCAGAAGTAAACTGGACATCCAGTAAATACTGCGCGCCCAGGGCATTTCATAGTTTAGTCTGACATACGGCACATCTTTCAGCCCCTCGGCATACCAGGAGAAAATGCGGCGCTTTGCCTCAGTGAGCTCATCAACTCGCTCCAGTTGCCCCAAACCGATCGCCGCCTGGATGTTGGACATCTTGTATTTCCACCCAACCTCGCTGATCCAAAAAGTTCCAGGTGTTCGGCCTTGATCCCAAATAGCATAAACTCTCTTGTACAGCTCATCGTCATTGGTAACCAACATGCCACCCTCACCTGTAACTACCAATTTGGCGCCCTGGAAGCTAAACATTGCAAAGTCACCAAATGTCCCGGTCCTTTGCCCCTGGAACTCGGCGCCAATCGCCGGGGCTGCATCCTCAACCACATAGAGGTTATGCTTTCGGGCAATTTCCATGATTTTGTCCATCCGCGCTGGATGACCATATAAGTGTACTGGTATCACAGCCTTGGTACGCTCGGTGATCGCTGCTTCAAAAGACGCTGGATCCAGACACCAACTGCCGGGCTCGATGTCTGCAAAGATTGGCGTAGCCCCAACATAGACCACGGCATTACCCGTTGCCACCCAGGTGACATCAGGAACGATTACCTCATCACCCGGTCCGATCCCTAAAGCAGCTAACGCCAAATGCAGTGCTCCGGTACCACACGCCGTACTGAGTGCATACTTAGTCCCCACGTATTCAGCAAAGGCAGCCTCGAATCGTTTGATGTAGCTACTCCACTGGCGATTCCAACCATAGCGAGCTGCATCCAAAGCATAGCTCGCTTCACGAGCCGATATCGAAGGTCCTGCGGTCAGGATCATTTCAGAGGCATCTGCAGTTCTGTCCGGCACATAGACCATTCGCAGAAAGTACTTATCGGGTTCATCGTGGTCATCTTCAGCCAATGGGCGGTATTCGACTCTTTCGCCTTCCTCATGCCGGCGCAAAGGCAGTAAATGCTCGTCTTCGAAGCCCAATTTACGATAGAACTTGATCGCGTGGTGAGTGTCGTTGAATACTCTCAAGTAGATAACGCGAGGCCCTATGGTTTCTTCTGCCCAATTCAGCAACGCCTCCATAGCGCTGCTCATGATACCAGGCTGGACCCCTTTCACGCCACGCACCACGTTGTCAATCTCCATCTCCCCCTCATCGTTAATGGCATTGGCAAAGCCGAGATGACCGATGGGATTTCCGTACCGATCAAGAACCAAAAACAGGATGCGGTCCTCGACATCGAGAAGCTTCGAACGTAGCCACGAGGTCGTACCAGCAATGGTCACTGGGAATTGCGTGGGGTACGCGAAGGCGTTTTCGGCTCTCCACTGCGCCAGCTTTGCGATTAGCCCATCGTCCGTGGCGTGCAGCTCGCAAACCGGCACCAGGAACCCCGCGCCATGCGCCAGGGGGATACTTTTGGCGAAGAGGTCGTCGAGCCGTGTAGTCTGCTTAAGAAAGGAGAAATCTTTTCGCACAGCTTGCTTGAAGACTTCGACAGTTCGATCTGTGGCTGTTGCATCGGAAAACACATTTTGCTTGCTAGTTGTCATTTTAGCACCTCCACTCCTTGATGGAGCACATCTATGACATACGCCAGCATCTCCTGCGAAAGGCCAGGGTATACGCCAATCCAGAAGACGTGATTCATCACAAAATCCGAGTTCTCCAGATTCCCAACCACCCGATACGGAGCGTCACGGTAGGCTGGTTGCCGTACCAGGTTTCCCCCAAAAAGCAGCCGGGTCGCGATCTTGTGCTTCTCCAGGTAGCGTACGACCTCATCCCGAGTGAACGGTGCCTCGGGCCGTATCGCTAATGGGAAACCAAACCAACTGGGTTCACTTTCTGGGGTTGATTGGGGCAGGATGAAGAATTCCTCCAGGTCTTCTAACCCCTTATGTAACAGTCGGAAATGACGTCGCCGTGTCTCAATAAAGGATGGCAGCTTCTTCAGTTGCGCTACTCCCACCGCTGCTTGCATATCGGTCAGTTTTAGATTATACCCAATATGCGAATATGTGTACTTGTGGTCGTATCCGTAAGGCAACTCCCCCAATTGCCAGTCAAACCGCTTACCGCACGTGTTATCTTTCCCTGGCTTGCACCAGCAGTCCCGCCCCCAGTCTCGGAAAGATTCCACCAGCGTCTTGAGCTTTGGATGATCGGTCAGTACGCAGCCCCCTTCGCCCGTGGTGATGTGGTGCGCTGGATAGAAGCTCACCGTAGCCAGGTCACCGAAAGTTCCTACTTTCTGCCCGTGGTAGGTAGCTCCCACTGCGTCACAGCAGTCTTCGATAAGCCACAGATCGTGATGTCGAGCGAAAGCCGTCACAGCATTGAGGTCAAAAGGATTCCCCAGGGTGTGGGCAAGCATGATGGCACGGGTTCGCTCGGAATAGGCCCCTTCAAGCTGTGTCACGTCTACGTTGTAGGTGGGTATCGTGACATCCATGAATACTGGAACAAGCCTGTTTTGGACGATCGGGTTAACCGTAGTCGGAAAACCGGCTGCAACTGTGATAACCTCATCACCGGGGCTCAAACGCCTCTCAGCCAACTTGGGCGAGGTCAGGCAGGAGAGCACCAGTAGATTGGCCGATGAACCAGAATTAACCAGAATAGCGTGACGGAGGCCGAAGAAGCCTGCAAACTCACGCTCGAACCGATCAGCAAAGCGTCCGGTGGTCAACCAGAAATCCAGGGCCGCTTCTACCAGATGGATCAACTCGTGCGCATCAAAGACGCGCCCGGCATACAGAATTGGTGACTCACCTGGCACAAAAGCACCGTCAGGAAAAGCCGCGGCATAATACTGTCGTACCAATTCAATAATCTGTCTTCGAAGCGTATCAGCCTGATTATTCATCAGCAAGAAACCTTCGATACCACTCAATCGTGGCCTTCAATCCTTCGTCCAGCGTAAATAGCGGCTTCCAACCCAAAATTCGGCGTGCCTTTTCAGCACTAAGATACTGGTAGCGGATCTCGTTGGTTGCCTCGCTCCGGATCTCCGGCTGCAAGTCCGAACCCATCAGAACCAGGATTCGCCGGACCAGATCCAGCACTGGCACCGGGGTTTCATTAGAGAAGTTGAACGCTTGACCGTATAGCTCCGGGCATTGAGCCATTTGTTCGGCCAGCAGAATGTAGGCGGCAGCAGCATCCTCCACATAGAAGTAATCCCGCACGTAGTTCCCATCAGACCGGATGATGGGACGCTGGCCGCGCAGCACAGAACGGATTGTTCCAGGGACAATGCGGTTCCAGTTCAGGTCACCACCACCGTAGAAATTACCGCACCGGGTGATCGCCACCGGCAGGCCATAAGTAGTAGCGTAGGCTTGAGCAATCAGGTCGGCACACGACTTGCTCACATCATAGGGGTGGCGGCCTTGCAGAGGCGTTTCCTCGTCGTAGGGCAACTCCTCGTGATCCCCATAGGCTTTGTCCGACGATGCCAACACGATCTGTTTGACTGTAGGACTACGCCCACATGCCTCCAACAGTGCCCAAGTACCCTGAATATTGGTCTCAAAGGTTGAAAGCGGGTTGCGGTTGGCGATGCTCACAATCGTCTGGGCCGCCAGATGGAAAACGGTGTCGATCTCATACTCCCCCAACACTCGTTCCAGCAGTGTCTGATCACGCACATCGCCTCGCACCACTTTAACCTGTTCAATCAGCCTGGAACGAACAAGTTCACTCTGCGGCACCCAATCCCGCATCAGACATACCACATCAGCGCCTAATTCCAGCAACCGACGCACCAACCAGCCACCCAACAGCCCTGTTGCCCCCGTAAGGAAGGTTGACCGATCCAGCCAGAACGAGTTTGTCATTCCCACACTTTCCATGGCGCCCTACCCTCGGCCCACAGTGCCTCAAGCAGGCGCACGTCGCGCAGTGTGTCCATGCACTGCCAGAAATCATCATGCCGATAGGCCACCAACTGCCCGTCCTGGGTCAACCGTTCCAGGGGGTCCCGCTCAAAGGGGGTATCATCGCCCTCGATGTAGTCCAACGCGCCCGGCTCGAGCACAAAGAAGCCCCCGTTGATCCACCCCTCACCGACTTGCGGCTTTTCGGCGAATCTGGCCACCAGATCCCCATCGAAGCTGAGACCACCGAACCGGCCCGGTGGGCGCACAGCCGTAATGGTCGCCAGCTTCCCATGGTTGCGATGAAAAGCAACCAACTCCCGGATATTGATATTCGCCACGCCATCACCGTAGGTCATCATGAATGTTTCGTTTCCAATCCATGGAGCCAACCGCTTGATACGGCCTCCGGTCTGTGTGTGGAACCCCGTATCAATCAGATGAACAACCCAGTCCTCTCGGCCACTGTCATGAACGTCTACGCGACCGTCACTCAAATCCATGCTGAAACTAGTGCGCAGGTAGTAGTAGTTCAAGAAGTAGTTCTTGATGCTTTCTCCTTTGTACCCCAAGGCGACGACAAACTCTTTGTAACCATGGGTAGCATAGATGTTCATAATGTGCCAGAGGATCGGTTGCCCGCCAATCTCAATCATGGGCTTGGGCTTAACCGTTGTTTCTTCTTGGAGCCGCGTGCCAAAGCCACCAGCGAGGATTATGGTCTTCATCCGATTTCCCGCTCCTCATAGCTTGTTGTCACGCCAGTCCTCGATCGCGCATCCGTTCGTACCACTTGATGGTCCGCCGTAGTCCCCCTCAAACGCCGTCTTGGCTTTCAATTCAAACAACCGCTCCGCCTTACTCATATCGAGACAATATGTCGGGGCTGGCCATCTGGCTTGCTGGTGTCCCACACGATCTCATCTTCAAACCCTGTCAGACGGGCGATCAAGTGCACCAGGTCCTTGATGCTGATCTCCATCCCATCAGCTTACCAAGACACTTGGCTTGTCTGGCAAGCCTTTGCCCATCACATCTTACCCTCACGCTCACGCGCTCGCTGCGCCTTCACCTGTGCCTCGATCCACGGATACATGAGCCCAGTCCCCTCTCTCAGAGACACCTTGGCGCGCCATCCAATCGAGCAAATGCGCTCGTTGCTGAAGTTTCGCGATTGCACGCCAACGGGGCCTTCAACATACTTCGCGTTGATCCTCTTGCCCGATACCTCAATCACCGTCGCCACCAGTTCGGCCACCGGGACGTACTCTGGGGAACCAATGTTGACCGGGCTTTCCAGGTCGGATTGCATCAGCATGTAGATGCCATCCAGCATATCGCTCACGTAGGTATAGGAACGAATGGCCGTGCCATCGCCCCACACCTCAATCGTGCCGCCGTCTTCCGCTTCAGCCACCTTGCGGCAAATCGCCGCCGGGGCTTTTTCCCGGCCTCCGGTCCACGTACCCTCTGGGCCGTAGCAATTCTGGAACCGGGCAATCCTTACGTTCATGCCGTAGCGCCGCCCGTAAGCCTGACCTACGCGCTCGGCGTAGAGTTTCTCCCAGCCGTACTCGTTGTCCGGGTTCGCCGGGATGGCCTCGTCCTCAGTCATCTCCGGCTCACCGGGTTGCATATCCCGGTAGACACAAACGGACGAGGAGAAGAAATACCTTGGAATGCCCATCGTCGCCGCCGTGTGGGTCATGTGGATGTTGATCAAGGCATTATTGCGCAAGACCTCGCATTCAGCGACAGAGATAAAGCCCATGCCCCCCATATCCGCCGCCAACTGGTACACCTCGTCGAAGGTCCCATCGTCCAGCGTCAGCACCGCCCGGCAGTTCCCCGGTTCCCGCAGATCGAGCAGCAGGAACTCATCGGCCGCCGTGGGCGCAAACTCGTGCTCCTTAATGTCCACGCCGCGCACCCAGTAGCCCTCGCGCTTGAGTTTCCTCACCAGGTGCCCGCCGATGAAACCACCCGCGCCACAAATTAACGCCCTTTTCACAATCTTTTGGCCTCCTCAACGACGTAGCCCGATAGATCTGATTGCGCCTGAGTTAAACTGAAAATGATCCCACTCGTGCATGGGAGCCCGATCCAACTCCGCCTTACGCTAAACTTCCGCAAGTGCCGCTCAATGAATCTTGCCAAGTTCGGCAAGCTAGGTTCCCAACCACTCCAGCACCTGGCCCACAAAGTCATCCCACCCCTCCAATTCCGCCTTGTACGCCTCTGTCGCCTCTTTCAAGAGCTCCCCCTGCTCCGCCGCCTCGATCTCGTCGATGGCCGTCTTAGTGTTTAGAGCGATCTCCTTGGCCATCTCGTCCACCCGTTGGGTGTATATCCCCGTGATGGCCAAGCTCTCATGCCCCAGAAGATTCTGCACGAAGGTGATGGGAGCGCCTCCTATCAAATAGTGCACCGCTGCTGAGTGGCGCAAGGTGTGCGGGCTCACATGTCCCGGCAAATTCGCTTTCTCCACGTACTGCTTCAGCCTCCTCCCCATCTGCTGACGTGCGATGTGGCCCTCACCACCTCGGCCCGGGAAGAGATATGTCCTTATAGTCGACCTCTACCTCGCGGACGATCCAACGACCCGTGAGATCCGCCGAACCCAGTCCACCTCCTGCACCAGCCCTTCCGCCAATCTGGTGTTCGCCTCGTAGCCGAGAGCCAGGGCAGCTTTACGAATGTCGGCCTTTGTATGCCGCACGTCCCCCCTCTGCGCTCCCTCGTAGCGCACGCGTGCTGACTGGCTGGTGATGCTTTCCAGCAGCTGGATCGCCTCGTTCACCGTCACGCGTGAGCCGCCTCCGATATTGAAGATCTCCCCCATGGCGTCGCTGAACGCTGCCTGCACCGTCCCCTGCACCGCATCGGCCACGTAGGTGAAGTCCCGTGTTTGCTCGCCATCACCGTAGACCACGATCTCTTGTCCTTCCAGCATCGCCCGGATGAAGCAGTGGAAAGCCATGTCCGGCCGCTGCCGCGGCCCATACACAGTAAAATATCGCAGGCCTACCACAGGCACGCTGTAATTACGCCAATAGACCCAACATAGGTGCTCCCCGGCCAACTTGGTGACGCCATAGGGGGAGATCGGCCGGGGCGTCACATCCTCCGGCGTGGGGAAGCTCTCCGCATCGCCGTACACGGAAGAGGATGACGCATAGACGAACTTCTTTAGCTTCGTCTCCTTCACTGCCTCCAAGAGCTGCTGCGTAGCCAAGACATTGTTGCGGGCGTAGACTTCGAAATTTCTGGTCCAGGATGCCCGGACGCCGGGTTGGGCGGCGAGGTGAAAAACATAGTCTACGGCCGCTGTCGGCTCGGTCTCCATCCAAAGCCTACTCCGCAGAAAGGCTGCCAGGTTTAGGTCAAGCAGGTCGGCCTCAATGAGGGTGAACCGTTCATGTCCCTGCAGATTCTCCAGGTTGCACTCCTTCATCCACCGTGGATAGTAGTCAGCGAAGCAATCGATGCCTACCACATGATTACCCTCACGGATCAGCCGCTCCGCCAGATGAGAGCCAATGAAGCCGGCGACACCGGTGACGAGACACACCGTCAATGGCTTAGCCTCCTATCCGAACAGCAACGCAGTCCGGCACCCCCGCCCTGGCCCTCGGTGACCTTCACTTACCACCCCCTGGTGGCCGCACCCTGCAGAAGGGTCGATTGCCGAACTTTCTACCCAGCAGGTGGCCACAACTTCCGCAAGGGTAAACTTGTGAAAGTTACACTTTCACTACGTCCAATGAAAAGAGAGACAGTTCCAGGGCTTCTTGGCAAGTACCACTGAGTCAGATTTTGAGCTTGATAGCTGGCAGCGTCTTCGCAAGGAATCGTTTGGGGAACTCTGACGATCTCCTGGCAGGCTCCGCCGTTCAGTGCTTGCTCTTGGACGGCAAGCACTGCTGACTCTTATTCAGTTTTCCCCATTGGCCGAAGTACGCCCTAGCGCACCCTCTCCAAGCAGTGGGTCTCTACTTCACAGCGCGTCCATCGACCGAGGAAATCTACTAAGATCCTCGCCCGGCCCCGAGAAGACAACTTGTCGTCGAAGATCGCTTCAAAATCTCTCAAGGGGCCAGAGGTTATGGCTACCCGATCGCCTGGCTTGAACCGATACGCTGTGCAGCCCGATTCCTGTATATCGGCTAGGCGCCGTTTGATAAAAGAGATCAGATGTTCGTCAACCAGGGCCGGTTGGTCGCCAAAGGTGACAATTCTTCTCAGGCCAGGGATCCAGCGCAGAGAGGGAAGGCCGTTAGAGGAGCCCACGCGGACGAAGAGATAGCAAGAGAAGAAGGGGATACTCTTTTCTTGGCCGCGCTTCCTAACCTGGATGAGGGGAAGATAGGTCTCGAACCCCCTGTGTTCCAGGAAGCTACTAAGCTGCCGTTCTTTATGTGGCTTGGTGTATAAAGCGTACCAATGTTCCATGATCCCCCAAAAGGTTAGAAACCACCTGTCCTTAAGACGGTAATGTCTTCCAAGCCAGCTTTACCTCCTCGAGTCTGAATCGATAACCGATCGCACATACAGTGACGATCTGGTTCATCCTCCTGCTCTCCTCATCATCTAAACTTCGTCAGGCCATCACTTGCCGAATTCCCACTGCGAGGAGATCTTCCACCCCAATGCAGTCACTCTGCGGACTCAAGACTCTCTACCAGATCTCATCTCCGTCTTGGCGTCCATAAGCCTGTGCAGGTCGCTGGCCGCAATCCGCCACTGCTGGCCCACCCGGAAGGCCCGCAGATCGCCGCTCCGACACCACCGCCAGACGGTGGCCTCATGCACTTTGAGGAGCTCGGCCACCTCCTGCACGGTATAGAGATTCTCCTCGACGTCTCGGCCCTCAAGAGGGACGGAGGGGGCCTCGCTCACCTGTTGGCCGTCAGAAGCAAAGGTCTCGCGGAGGACCTTGCGGACGAGCTCCGTCACCCCACCCCTCTGCTCAGCGGAGGCCGACCGAGCGAGGATGAGACCGGTGGAGATGGCGATGTAGGCCGCTCGCCACAGGCCGACAAGAACCAAAGAGACGACGCCGGCCTCAAGCGCGAAACGCCGGGGCAGTATACCAACCGGCGCAAAGAAATAAACCACAACATATGCAAGCAGGAACAAGCCAGTGATCCCCAGAAGCGCCAATAGACTGTTCGCCGCCTTGGAACGCGTCCTCGCCGTGTACAAGCCCAAGATTACAGCCATCAAGAGCCATAGGCCTGACAGCCCCAAGAACCAGTGAGCCTGGAAAAGGACAAAATCCCACCCGAATGCCTCTTGGCCATCTCTCAGGGCCCATAGCCGTAAAGCCAAGAGAATAGCGAGGTTCACCAGTAGCAAGTCACTCAGGGGAAGAAGAGTGGTGGGTTTGAAGCGTGCTAGTAGAAAACGGAACCGGGCCATTGGTCGACCGCCTCAAATCTTCTCGCTCCCTCACTGTGGAGCCGCCGGGAAAGATTATCGTATACTATACAACGACTTGACGAATTTGTCAAGAGCATCAATTTCAAGTACGGGCAACGGCTAACAACGGTACATAAAGCCTAACATGCCCCGACGCGCGTCAAGGAGGAAGGCCCAAGCCGCAATATGCGAGGTGAGCAAGCTATAGAAAATGCGCAAGAGGACACCCTGCCTCCAGACGGGGAAATGAATTTCGCTGTTCCCCTTCGGGCATCGGGCCCCAAGGAGGGCGAATTCTCCCCGTCCAACTTGCGCAATTGGAACATTTGTGCTAGAATTGGGTCATGAAAGCCCACAAGACCGTAACTAGCGTCTACAATCTGAACTACCACTGTGTTCTGGCCAGCTCTCGGACCGTCTCCTGAAACTCTACTTCCATCGCACGCGGTTCTTCTTCCATACTGTGCCTGCTCCGCTGTGGCTATGAATGCCGGCTACTCCTACTATCTCCTCTTGGCGAATCATGGTGAAGGGCCTTTTTGGGGGCTGCCACTATGAGAAGGCAGAGATGCGGCGGCAGTGGAGTCTCCTCGACTACCCCATCGGAGCTCACTACAACACGATAATGGCCTCTCCAGCGCAGGAGAATTGGCCGCAGGACACGCTCCTATGCGTGGGGGTGCGCCGCTTATCATTCCTTCGCGGGGACGAGACTACCTCAGCGCGACTACCAACTAAACTATACCATCCTCAGGTTAGAGTGGCGTTTGAGATTGGGCAGTGAGGGGTTTGAATCAGGCTCCCGAGAAAAACGGCTTTCCTGATGGAAGCCAATCCTTCGTGCTCTTTTATTCAATTGGAGTCAGGTTGCTTGCAGGTGTGAAGCGTCTGCCTATGACGATCTGATCTGGCCTAGCAGATTGGCGTCCCCTCACCCTGACTATCGCTTTGCAAGCCGATACCCGTAATATTCAGAGACCTCGGTACCACCCTCTAGGAGAGTGATTGTATCGTCTCCCACAGGGATACTTTACGTATAAGATGATGGGAGGCAAGAAGAGATTCGTAGGTGAGCCAAGACATCGTGACCACTTCCTTCGGACTGAGCTCAGGACGAAGTCTTCAGGGTTTTAGGGGGAGTCCTTGGGCTCTACCAGATGGTTCATACTGGGTTCAACATACGAAGTCAAGTGAGTAGAATCTCCCTCCCTGGCCCAAGTCGACCAGGACGGGCATGGTAGAGAGCCTAAGTGATCTCTTGAGGCTAGTTGAGGCCTGCGCCGATATGCAGGCCCGAGAGAAAGGCGGATCATCTGTTGGGGCGTAGGCCCCAATCATGATTCAACTCATCTACCAGGCGCCCTATGTCAATATGAAAGTATGTTTTCAAGGATTGGCTCTTTGTGTCCAGTTGCTTGGAGAGGCAGAGCCCTTGCTCTTGCCCTCGGCGATCTTCTTCAGGTAGTAGGCTCTAGCCACAGGGTTGCTAGACTTACCCTAAGGGCCTCTCTGTAAAGGGCAAATGGAGCGTATGTCAGATTAGAGGTACTCAGCGAAGTTCCTGCTATAACGGGCAAAGAGCAGGTAGCCCAGCGCCAGAACCGCGCAAGAGGTGACTATGGTCCTAGCCAGGAAGTCGAAAGCAGGAGGAGCGCCATGATAGAGAATCACCCTATAGGAGGCGATAAGGGAGGCCATAGGGTTTAGAATGTAGGCCAACCGTTGAATGTCGAGGGAGAGTCCGAAGAGAGTGCGATAGCGAGGCAGGATGGTGATAGGATAGAAAACCGGCGTAAGGAAGAACCAGGCCAGCATGGCTACATCCATGACGGCCGCGGTATCGCGGTAAAAGACATTGAGAGTGGAGAGGATCAAGGCCAGACCCAGAGTGAAGATCAGCTGGACGAAGATTATTACCGGAAGAAGCAGAGCCCATGCAGTTAGCGGAGTTTTGAGGACGAGCATCATGGCGAAAAGAACTATGAGGGCCAAGAGGAAGTTGACTAGGTTGGCCAATACTGTGGAGATAGGAAGAGCCTCTCGGGGGAAGTACACCTTCTTGATCAGGTGGGCATTACCTACGATGCTATGAATGGAGGTCATGACACTGCTCGAAAAGAAGTTCCAAGGGAGGAGAGCACACAAGACGAACAAGGGGAAACGATCAACGGCGTTTTGAGGCAGCATAATGGTGAACACCACGGTGAACACGACCATCATGCCCAGCGGATTGAGCAGTGACCAGAGGAAGCCAAGAACGGAGTTCCTGTATCGAACCTTAAGATCTCGCAACACGAGATTCCTAATCAACTCCCTGTATTCGATCAGCTCTCTCAGAGCGGCCATCGCGTCCCTCTCACATCTCCGAGTGAATCGGTGCTATTTCCCTTCGGCGAGCGCCTTACGAAAGCGTCGAGGAATGGATCCCTCCGTACACCTCAAGCCGTTGAAACCCCTATGGGGCAAACCATCCCGCCACAGGACTGTGTTTGTGTCCCGTCGTTGTATGCCTATCTAGAACTCCGAGAGCACAAAACCCCAGGTTTCCATATCTGTCAGATCGAGAGGTCGATTGTAACGGCCAGAGTACGTGCCACACCGCGGCTTCCGAGTTTTGTCATCTCTTTACGGGTTGGAGGAAAGAAGTAACCGGTAAGATGCTTCCAAATCACTCATAGTCCTGGTAGGTTTGGTTCAACACACTTTGGATCGCCTGGCCCAGCAGGTGTGCCCGGTTATAGGAGGGAATCACCACGCTCACCGCCGGTTTTTTCCCAGCGTGTGCACTCACTCTCCTCTAAGCTTGTCTAGAATAAAGAACCGGTGATAAGGCATCTCGAAGACCCGGTAAGTCTTCTTGATCTCAAATCCAGCCCTTTGTATTTCGTTCGTCACCTTTCGCAACGGATAACCTGCCTTACCTATCTCCCAGAAATGTTGACCGTCAAATCTATGTACGGGTGCCTTCAGCCGTGGAAAGGGTACGAGCATTTTGAATTCACCAATTTTGGGAATCTGGACATCAAGTCGGTAGGCTCTTGTGCGATCTGGAAGCGACAAAACGGCATGCAACCTCGAAACACGATGTATTTCCTTTAGCGCTTTCGAAAAATCCTCAAAAGGCAAGTGCTCAAGTACCTCGTAGCACGCTACAACTTCAAAAGATCCTTCAGGGAAAGGAATTGTAAGCACAGAGCCAACTTTGTCGGGATTTAGCTGTTTGTTAATATCAAGCGTAGTTACCTTGAAACCTCTTTGCTTCAGGTAGTTGCACACAAAGCCACTCCCCACTCCGATCTCTAGGACGGTGTCCGGCTCCAGCGAAACAAGTTCTTGAATCTGATGCCAGTAGCTACAAAACCGCGCTTTGGTGTCGTAGTTCGTCTCGTAGTAATGGGCAGGATCTACCTCGGGCATCGTTCTTTAACTCCTACGATTATGCAGGGGCTTTTCCTAGCTTTTATATAGAAAGATTGTACAGCTTTGCTTCTGCTATAAAAAGTTCCGATATATCCATTCCTATTACCCGAAAGCCGCGTTTCGTAAGGAGATAGGATGAAAATCCTATGCCGCAACCACAATCGAGAATCAATGAGCCACGAGGCACAATATTTTCAATTAAACTAAGATACGAAGCGAATGATTGTTCATCATACTTCTTAAGCCCGCCCAGATAAGTATCGGAAGAATCGTAAAATTGCCTTAGCCTTGTTATCGTATCGCCATTCTCTTGGCATTTGCACATTATGATCATTCCCCAAGCTTTTTGCCGAATAAGTTAAGAAAACAAACACCTATGGGCTACTTAATTCCCTCGGAGTGCCGATAAAGATTCTCTTATTAGTGAGTGCATCCTATAATTTGAGAACCGATCTAAGAGAGATGCTACGGCAAGATAGCTGACCCCACCTATAGCGGCAAGCAGGGTAAATCCCAGAATTCCAACCGCACCCACCTTAATCTTAAGGAGGTATATTAGCCAAATCATAATTAGCGCATTTATCAATGGGGGTACCACCGCTTTACTAAACTCTCTAATTCCACACTTGGTAATCCTTACCGTCATATAACTAAACCCAATGGCGGACACGAGGATACTTAAGAATACACTGACCGAGGCACCCACTATTCCCCACCGAACAGTTAGGGGATAGATTGAGATTGCCAACACCGATAATCGGAGTATGTGCCCCTTCGTTTCTATTTGTGGCTTTCCAACCCCCTGAAATACCGGACCCGTTGTCGCTACTACTGACCTTACCAAACCGGCCAACACCAGCGCCTGCACTGCCGGCACCATTGGCATCCATTTTTCTCCTAGAAATAGGTGAGTGAATTCGCGAGACAGGACAAAAATCATTCCTGCTAGTGGTGCGGAGATAAAGACTGTAACCTGCAGCACTTTCAAATAGCCTTCCCTTAGTTTGGAAAGGTCATCTTGTAGCTTCGAGTAAGTTGGGAATGTTACCTGCGAAATTACGTGCGTTATCTCTGTTGCTGGCATATTTGAGATTCGGTAAGCCAACTGATAGAAACCGAGTGCTGTCACACCAAGCAACTTTCCTACGAAGATGTCGTCGCCCTGAGTAGTGAGGAATACAAGCACACTCGAACCTAATATCCATCTCCCGAAGTCATACAACTCCTTCGCTCTCGCTCCTTCCAACCGCAATCTCGGCCGATAAGGGTGAATCAAGTATGACGCCACTGTCCGCACGAGGTTCCCGGCCAAGAGCCCGAAGACGAGCGCCCAAGCGTTCCGGAGCAGAAGAGCGGCGGTGATTGCTACCACAAGATCCACCAAAGTGCCGCTCAGCTGGTAAACGAACTGCTTGTGAAACTCCAGTTCCTTTTGGAAGTAGACGACCCCGATGTTGGCGAAGCCCTGAAAGAGCATCGAGAGCCCCAACACGCGCAGTAGTGCTGCGGCCGTTCGCTCGCCGAAGAACACCGCCACATAGGGGGCAATCCCAAAGAGAATAAATGCCAGGGCTGCCCCACGGATCGCCTGGACTGTCCAGGCGGTGTCCAGATAGGGTCTTATGGCCCTCTTCTTCTGGACGAGCGCCTGCTGAAACCCCGTCTGTGAGAACGTCTCCAGAGCAGACATCGCGAGAAGCGCGATCCCGAACAGTCCGAAATCCTTCGGCGCAAGCAGCCGAGCCAGCACAATAGTGCGCGCCAGGCTGAAGAGCCGTGACACGATCCGGATTGCGAACACCCAGAAGCCGCCGCGGACCACCTGCTGAGAAAGGGTTTCGCCTGGGCTGAGAAATCTCTTGATTGCCGTTCTGGTCACACCAACTCCTACGGGCTTTTGGTCTGCTTTGCCAGTGTCCACTTCAACCCGGTCTCGTTTTTTGACACCCTTGGTCCCCAGTCACCACAGTAGCATCAAGCCGCTCAGCCAGGGCAGCACAGATCGCCTCTAGGAAAGCACCGCCTGGCAACGCTTTGATCTCTGCACCTCGCTCAATCAGCGCACGATCTACCGGCACAAGGGTGATTGGAAGCGCTGGAAGGACTCGTCTGTGATATTCAAGTTCCTTTGTTCCCCCCGTTCTGGCCACAACGTAGAGGATCTCACCATAGTCAATTTCAGAGAAGTAGATATCCGCGTCTCCCTCCTGGGCCCGTTCAATCAGGCGGTAGACATAGTATAGCCAGCCTGTTTGTGGATGAGGGCCACCAGGGAGCTGCCGTGCAACACCTCTCTCATCGGAAATCCTTTCGGGCGCGGATACCCCCTCTTTCAGGTGTGGGGAGGAGCGCCGCGATTCTCCTTTTTTGCAAAGTTAGCAAATTTGTCCTATACTGTTTGTAGGGTCGCAAGGCACTCCGCACGGCGGAGAAACGGCTTTTGCACCTTAACAAGCGGAGGTAACGGGTTCTGCACACGAATCGCTGTGCGGGTAAAACCCTCGGCGTCAGGCTTAGCCTGTAACTCGCGGCGGATATTCTCCGTCGGGCTGTTGTCAACCAGCCATACGTCTCGGACACAGGACCTCCTGTGGCGCCAGGGACAAGCCCCTGGATTTATCTATGGGGTAGTTGACTCTCGCTTCCCTGCTAGGCGCTGGGTTCTCTCCTCGTCTGCCTTTAGCTCCCGCTCCCGTTCGCCCTTAAGAACCTCTAGTCCTGGCTTCCCGGCAAGACGGCCAGCGATCGCTCTCAAGGGATCTTTGGGCAAGGGCAAGACTCGGATGCCACCTTCACTGTCTTCTACCATCAGGAGATGGCCCGAATCAATCCCATACTGGCGGCCTAGATCCTCAGGGACGACTACTTGCCCCTTGGATGACAATTTCCTAACGCTTGCCACTTCGTGCGTCTTCTGCGGCTATAGTCTAGCCACCAATGTAGAGTATAGCTGAACCCGTCCCAAGGTCAAGGTTTGAAGGTGCGGTTGTTATGGGCGCGGCAGGTCAGGATAAGCGACACTACCCGCAGGTGTGACCCCCCACCAAGGTGCCTAGGTCACGTCCTCTCGTTATAGCGAGTCACTTGAACCAACGGCAGGCAAGTGAGGAACGAGGCATCCCTTTGCACACCTCGAAGTCTAGAGAAAAGGCCATCCCCAGGTTACAATTGGCCAGACAGACTTGGGGAGAGCTACGCTCGGCGCCCCTGGTGCCCGTTCCATCTAGTGGCCTTGGCATGGTATATTTTACCACCCCGCGATTGAAAGGGGCAACCAGGTGTGAGATCAGGATCGATCTTCCCACGACGGGATCCTACTCGCGCGCGACGATCCCTGATCCAACGTATGTAGGTGAAGTCAGCGGTGATCTCGGGGATGGCCGGTATCAGGTCGGTATCTGTGATGCACCAGGCAACGCCGTGATGCCGCAGCAGTTCAAAGACATCCTCTTGGACCCAAAGTCATCTCGAAATTCGACAGCGAACTCCTGATCGCGCGGCAACCCCGCAAGGAATCCCTCCAGTGGGTTTCTGTAGCCAAAGTGCACAGTAGGAGGGAGCTGCATGAGAATAGGTCCCAGCTTGTCTCCCCCCAAGATGACTCATCACTCTCAGAAATTGATATAAGGCCCTCAGAGCGTTAGTCAGGTGGTGCTCATGGGTGATCTCGTTCGGCGTTTTAGCGGTGAAGACAAAGCCGTCTGGGGTAACCCTCCCCACTCATGCGCTCGTGGTGGCAGTGGACCACCTTCCGCCCCTCGTCCGCCACTGGAAGCGGGGAGAGAATGCGCTCTCCCAACTCAGGATGTGTCCGAATGGCAGCCATCTCCGCTTCGCCCAAGCTCTCCCCCTTGCCCATGATGGCGTCGGGAAGGGCCAGCTTGCCCAGATCATGAAGCCCCGCGCCCACCTCCAGTTCCAGCTGGGCGCTCTCCGAGAGATCGAGCGCCTGCCTTGGAGCAACGGCCAGAGAGGCCACCCTCAAGCAGTGAAGATACAGATCCGGCGATTTGGCCTCCATGAGTAAGGTGAATGAACGGAGGATACTGAAAGATGGATCATCGACGCGGCTCACGGGTGTCTTCCTCCCCTTCAGCGGGAGGGTTGTCCATGGGCAACCAGTGGACGGGGTTCTTGGATGCCGGTGTAAGCCAGATGGGAGCCAGAGGGCCCTCGGCGGCGACCAGTTGCTGCGTCGTCACGTAGAGGGGGAGAACCCCTACACCCAACCAGCCGGCAACTCGCTGGAAGGTGGAGAGGATGCCTCTCGCCCGGCCCAGGGTAGTCGTCACCACCAAGACCGAAGGGAAAGCAAAGCCATGCTCCACGAACTCCCGGCTACGCCGGAAGATATAGTAACTCTCTACTTTTCTCTGCAGTAAACGCCCATGCACGGTATCCCTGTCCACCTCCAGGAAGAAGCGATAGCCACGATCTCCAAGTCGAAAAACCCCATACGCATCCGGGGTGAAGACCCGGTTGAGTCCCCGGTACTCGTACCGTCGGTGTGTGCGAAACTCGCTCTCCCAGAGGTGCAACCCGCACGAACCAGGAGGGCCGGTTGTGAGATCAGGGGCTGCGAAGGCGGCCATGCACTCGTAGAGGGCTCGCGTATGCCGAAGGTGGACCAGCATCCACCTCACCGTCCGTCGCCAGTGGCGTAGGACGAAGGCTCGGTGCTTTTCCCGCCGCCGCTTCACCAGCCACCTCACACCCTGATCGGTCAAGAGGTACATGGCCTCGCCCTGGAAACCATCTGGAGGCTCAGCCTGTTCTATCAGGCCCAGCTTGGCCAGGCGGGGGATGTCTCTCTGGATAGTGCTCTCTCGGTTCCCCATGAAGAGAGCCAGCAGTCTCACTGAGAGAAGCGGGTGGTCCCCGATCCAAAGGAGCACCTCCTTCTCCCTGCGGCGCAGGGCCAGGTTGACCAGGGCGATCTCCTCTTCCCCTGCCCGTGGGAAGAGGTTCCTCAGCGCTTGAGCCTTCTCCAGGAGAGGATCGCCCAGGATCTTGCGACGAGACCGGCGAGGGGCCTCCCCGGGGGAGAGACGCTCCTCCCGGAAAGTGCGGTACTCCTCCCAAGGGAAAGAGGGAGCCCCATTCAAGAAGGGCACCCTCTGCCCTGCTCCATCGACCCAGACGGGACGGAAGAAGTTCCACTCTTCTCCCTCGGGCCCGGGGCGCAGGTCACGCCTCAGGGTGAGATAGAGCTGCACCTCCGCCGACCGGCGTCGAATGGCTGAAAGACGCACCATCCGCTGCCACTCGAGAAGCCGCCAGCGATCGGTAGTCACCACAGCCACGGCGGGAAAGCGGCGATATTTCGCCGGGAAGGGATAACGATCCGCCTCCCTGAGGTCATGGAGCCTATCCACCCTTCCACGGAAGTGGCTGACCCGACCGTACCCCGCGTCCCACAAGAGGATGAAGGGATAGGCCGCATTTCCAGCCCGATAGACCGAGAAGGCATCAGGGCGGAAACGGCGCTCGCGGCCGCCCCTGATGAAGCGAAACAGCGGCTCCTCCTCGAAGAGAGCCACCATCTGCCCGTGGCGGCGGGCCGTTTCGCCCAGCCGAACCACGAAGGTGCGCAATCCATAGTAGAAGGGGAGGCTATTGATTATCTTATAGAGACGGCCCTTAGTCAGGCCGTGCTGGCGGGCGCACTGGACATTGGATAGCCCCTGCTCCTGAGCGAGAGCCCTGATGCCCTCGTCCGTGGGGATGTAGGCTTGCACCCCTTTTCGAAGCCCGGGGTCCGCACATGACAGCCGTTCGAGGAAACCCAGTTCATCCGCCAGGTGTCTCAGGTACCCCTTGACTGAGCCCCAGTCCAGACCCAACCCGACCGCGAGTTGGTAAGCGCTCATCAGAGGATAGCTGATCAGCCAGTGCAGCATCTCCAGTTCGATCTTGCGGATGGTATGCTCTTCGACCTTGACCTCCTCTATTCTGAGAAACGATCATTCGTGCTCTTCTTGCTTCGCTGGCGACGTGCCCGGTTGCGCCTAAGACGCCGGAGCTCCTCATCGAGAGCCGCCTCCGCGGAGGCGCCCCCTACGTGATGAGGAGTCTCTACCGCCTCGCCCGCCGCTTCCGCAGCATCGCCGTCTGCTCCTGTCTTCTCCCTGGGTGTATTGTTGGGGTAGGGGCGTGACCCGGCTGGCGCCTGGGCAACCACCTTCTCCACGGGGAGGGTCACAGGGTAGTAGCGCTCTTGGATGCTGGTCGTTCTCTCCGCCTCCACCTCAGCCCTATCGCGCCCATAGTGCTTCTGGGAGAGCATTCGCACTCGCTTCGCCTGCTCCCAAGAACCTGGTTGAGGTGGGAGACTCTCCAGGGTGAAGACCGGGATCCGCTCCCCGCTGATCATGGTCTTGACATAACAACGGTAGGGGCCCAGGTTCGTCAGATCGGTTACCGAGACGGGTCGATCCAACTCATGAACCAGATAGCGGGCGTCCTCGGCACTGGACTCGAAGAGGAACAGAGTGCTCGAATTGGCGAAGATGGCCCCTTTCAGACCGGGTTCCATCGTCTCGATCATGGCCAGGCTCTGGGTGCCCAGGACCACGTTGGCGCCGAACTTGGAAAGCTCCTGCAAGAACTCCCTATACTTCCTCCCCGATCCTTCGATGGCCTGGATCTCGTCCACGATCACGGTGGCCAGGGCTCGCCGCCGTCTCTCCTCTTGCGCCTGATAGCGGAAGACCGAAGCTAGAATATCCAAGATGGCCGAGCCCAGAAGAGAAGCCGTCTCCTTCCCCACCAGACCTGAGGCCAGGTTCACCAGTACGATCTTCCGGTCTTGGATCGCCCTTCCGATGTCTGCACTTGACCGAGGCTGTCCCAGGACGTTCTTGGCGATCCTGGAGGCCACGAAGCGGTCGATTTTGGTCTTTACGGGAGAGATGACCTCCATCATGAAGCGGGAATGTCTCAATCTGAGGGGTTCGTACTCCTCCCGCCACCAGCGGTGGATCTCCGGATCCCTGATCTGGCGGAGGATATCCCCACGGAACCTCTCATCCGATAGAAGGAGGTTGACCTCCAGGATGGTCATCTGCCGCTTTGCGGTTCGGTTATGTTCGGCCAGGGTCAGGAGCGCCCACCTCAGGTAGATCTCCATGCGAGGACCCCAGAAGCGGACCCAGATGTCGGAGAAGCTGTCGATGATGTCTGCCACCACCTTGTCCCGGTCGATGGGGCTCTCTTGCTGGTACTCCAGAAGGTTGATCCCTACCGGGGAGTCTTGATCGAAGAGGTCGATGAGTATCACCCGCTCCTCGTGGCCGGGTGGGATGCGAGCTTGCAGTGAGCGAACGAGGTCCACGTGGGGATCGATCACCACCACCGCCCGGTCGCCCGCGGCCAAGGCCGCCTCCGCCAGGAGCTGCATCAGGTTAGACTTCCCCCGCTGGGTCTTCCCCACCAAGAAGATGTTGTGATGGAGGATCTCGAAGGGGAGCCGCACCTCCACTCGCCGGCCCTGATGGACCGAGTGGCCCAAGAGGATCCCCTCCCCCGATACCTCCGTTACAGGGAGAACCACTCGGGCGGGGGCACGCCTCAGCCCCTGCACCTCAACCTCTCCCAGGGGCAGGTGCCACAGGCTGGCCAACTCCCTGACGTTGAGGATTGGCTTTCTCGCCCACCAGGACCTGATATTCCTCCCCAAGAGGGGAAGATCGATCGCCAGGGGGTCTGTACCTATGTCAGTGGGGTCGAAGGCCACCTTTCTGGCCAGGAAGCCGTTCCCAGCTGGCAGGTTGTAGAGCCTGTACGCTGAGACAATGTCCCACATCCTCTCTTCCAACTCCACCACCTCTTCCGTGAAGGTGGCGATCCGTAGCCAGGTCTCGAAGGCGGGCAGGTGGACCTTCTCCCGCACGATCTGGGGATCATCTTCTCGGGTCAGAGACCGCAGGGGATAGAACAAGGCCACCTCTCCCAGGAAGAGAGCCATCCCCGCCAGAAGTGCATGGCCTCTCAGCCCCTCCAGCCACCAGAAGAAGGCTCTCAAGAAGAGAAACAGGGCCCAGAATACCATTAGAAGGAAGATCCCCACCGCGGCCTGCCCCCGAGGAGAGGCTTTCCGCTCCTGCCAATGGCGCTGGCGAGCCAGGTCGAGGTACCTCTCCGACCAGTTGTCTGGCGCCGGTCTAAGGATCAACTGAGTCAGGGCTCGTCCTCGAGCGCCCAATGCTGAGAGGACTTCCAGGAGTGGATCCGAGCCCCGAACTCTTTCGTCCTGGTAGGTGGTATAGGTCTTTATGGGGAGGTGAGGACCCGTCCGGAGATAGAGTTCCATCGTCAGAGCCCGCTCCCCTGGACGTGGTCGGGCCGGGTCCCGACGGGGCTCCCGAGCGGGGTTCACCACCTCCAAACCAGCGTGAGGGTAGATCCCCGCCAGGCGCGACCGGAGATGCTCGATGGCCCGCGCTGAGCCCCTGGCCAGGAAGCGCTTCCTTCCCGCCTCGCCCGCGATTTCCAGGGAAAAGGGCTCGCTCAACGAGAGGGCAGCCAGCATATCCTCCACCGCTGCAGCATCCCGCTCGTTGTCGCGAGGTGGGGTGATTTCCAAGAGTAGATCCTCCTCAGTGTTCAATCTGCTCCCCTGGATATCTGCGAAGGTCACTCTCGCCTCCTAACTAGAGAAGATATCGAACTCCTCTAGCATGCTCCGACACGTCCGCTCTACCATGACAAGCTCTGGCTTCGTCTCCTTTATGGACGAGAGTCACATCCTGAGCCAAAAAGAAGACGCCCCCTGCCCATCCAGGGATATGATGGACCGAGCGGTCTCCTTGGCCCGGCGGATGAGCCCGTCCTCCTCCAACCTCACCAGATATCGGTGGACCGTCGAGTGGAGGCCACCGAGGTTCCAACTACGATCTCCCTGAAGCTGGGGGCATAGCCCATGGCGTTTCGGAACTCACGTATGAATTCAAGGATCTCGTCTTTTCTGTTCATGGTCTCGTGGAAGAGCATCACAATTATAGCACGAATGTGCTAATCTGTCAAGCCCTTTTTACCTTAAAAGTCAGCCTATTCCCTCCATTACAGCGACGTCTTGTTGACAAGCGGCACAAAATGTGGTATCCTTGCATCAGGGGAGAGATGAAATACGAGATCGACGGCGAAAGGGTCCGGTATCTGAGGGATGAAATCGACGGCTGGACCCAGGACGAGCTGGGCGATAGGGCCCAGGTGGACCGAAGTCTCATCTCCAAGATCGAGACCGACCGCAAGGAAAACGTCTATATGCACGTGGCCCTCTCCATCGCCCACACTTTGGGTGTCCCGGTGGAGGAGATCATCGTGGGCTCCTTCCCTAAATCGGAGCCTAGCCTCCTGGTTATGATGAACTACATCGAAGGGATGACCCGGGAGGAGAAGAAGTCCGTCTTCGACTACATTCAGTTCGTCCTGTCGAAGCGGGCCGAGTCTACCTGATCGGCATGGGTCTTCAGCCTGCCAGGCCCCGCCAAAGGGGCGGAATCGAGCACTCTCATGTCTCGAGCATCCCAACGAGCTGCCCCTATCGGAGAAAGATACAAACTCTCCACTCCCGTAGACCTGGATCCGATCCTGGAGGGGGAGGATCTGGAAATTACCCGTTTCCCCTTCGCAGGCAGGGTTCCCGAAGTGATCGTTGGACGTGACATCGGCATCAAGGACTCCATCACCAACACCAGATACATTCGAGAGCTCATGGCCCATGTCTTGGGACATCACTTCTTGCATGCCGGCAATCAGCTCTTCTGCTTGAACCAGACCGACCTTCAACGGACCCTCTCCCAGGAGAGGGAAGCGCGCGAGTTCGCCTTTCATCTCCTGGTGCCTGAGGAGGAGATGAGAGCATGCCTCGCTCAACGGATGGGACTCACGGAGATGGCCGATCACTTCCAGGTCCCCGCACTCTTCATGCAGGCCCGATGCGAGACCCTATCCATGGGAAGCAGCGTAGCATGGCAAGGAAGGTGAACCAGGAGACCATCGAAGCGCCGATTCATCATGCCATCATCAGCAAAGGCGCAGTCACAGAAAGAACCGCTGATGCTGGTAGGGGCCTCCCCCAGAGGCGCCCCGGCCGCCTTGGCTCCCCAGGAGCCCGGCCCCAGGAGATGCGTTGATCCATCACCTCACCGAGATGGCGAGGTCTCTTGTTCTCCACGAGCAACGGTTTAGGGAGATCATAACCCTCGACAAGGCTGGGCAGGGAGGGGAGTTAGGTATCAAGGGGAAGAAATGCGCCGGACGAACGGAAAAGCAACACCCGCGCGCGTTGGCGAGACCGCGTCGTGGTCTTCCGAACACCTATGATTTCGCACCGAGCCGGGCTCGATAGAACCCATCGGCAGCTCTCCTCTGCTAACTGCCCTCCCAACGGCTGCGCCACGAGCCCATATATTCCTTTTACGACGTAAATTTGCCGCACTCACCTGTCGGACGGCGATGACCGACCTACTTTGTCTCGCCACGAGCGACTATGGTCCGTCTGGACCTAGCGGCTAAACTGCGGCTATTTTCGAAGCCATGAAGCACAGTTTCAACTGGCGCACCTGAGGGCCAAAAGAAGCCCCTAACCCGATCCCCTTACGCAACTCCCTCTATCCACCCTCCTCAAAGAGAGAGGGGTGCTTGAATAATAGATCTGTTGGTCTGCGAGGCGATCGAGCCGCTTCGGTAGGGGGGCAGCTTGCTCATTTCAACCGATGACAGGACGGGTGAATCGTAGGTGTAAGCTCTCTTTGTAGGAGAGTCAGGTGCCTGGGAGGGGTAGTGGCAGAGGCTGCGCTGGCACGCCTCCCCAAAGGCGTACCAGCCTGTCCTGGCTGCTCTGGAGATGGCAGGCCAGGGGAGGAGTCGCGACCGGTGCCGGTCCTACTCCCTCGTCGCTGAGGAGCTTCCCCCTTTGAAACTGGTGGCCAGACTGCCTTCCACCCCGGCCAGAAGGGAAGATAAGGCTAGAATCAATCGTCGGTCGACCCAGAGGTGAGCCTCAGGAACCGATCGGTGAACACAACCTCCCTGCCCCTTTCCACTTGTCCTTCTCCTCAAACTACTGTATACTCTCATCGAGGGTGGTGGGGAGCGATAATCAATGTCTGAAGAGCCTCTTGCCCGGGGCCGTGAAGTGGCGCTTTACGTGGATCGCGCTCACCAGATGCTTCTGGTGGCCGCGCGCAATCTGAATGACGGCTTCTACGCCTCGGCTGTCAACCGAGCCTACTATGCCATCTTCTACGCAGCCAATGCCATGCTGTCTACCCAGAGGCTGGCCCGCAGTAAGCACAGCGGGGCGATCAGCGCCTTTCGCGAGCGGTTTGTGAAGCCAGGCCTGATTGAGGCCGAGTATAGCCGCATCTACGGCCGGGTGATCGACGATCGCCACCTTGGCGATTACGAAATCAAGGAGACGACAACTGCTGATCAGGCCAAAGAGGACCTCAACGACTCTCGGCGTTTTGTGAGCCGGGTGGAAGCGTATCTCAAGGAGAAGGAATGGCTGTGAATCCACGACTTGTTGAACTGCTCCAGTCAAAGGAACGGGAAGCGATCGAGGGTTTTCTAGCCAGGTTGTGGGCACACTATCCGGGTCGCGTCTTTCAAGCCATTCTCTTTGGTTCTAAGGCCCGTGGCGACAGCCATTCGGAGTCCGACATAGACATCCTGCTCATCGTAGATGAGGACGATTGGCGTTTTCGGCATGCCGTCAGCAATGTAGCCTCCGATGTATCGCTGGAATATGGCGTTCTCATCGCCCCCCGGGTTATTGGTCAAGAGCGCTGGCAGCGGATGGAGCGAGAACGCTTCAGCCTCTACGAGAACGTGGCCCAGGAGGGCATTCCCCTCACCATGGAGCTGGCTTGACCTTCTTTTCCATGCTTCGATAACTCTGCTACCAGTTAGCGGCTGACAAACACGTTTTATAACCGGGCGATGAGTTCGCTTCGCTGGAGCGCCCGTCCGCTAAACCACAGCAGCGCCGCAGCTAGCACCCATAAGACCAGGCTGAGCAGCACCAATCCCAGGCTGAAGTACACCATCCCACTGGCCTGGCCGATCACCAGCAGGGGGATAGGCAGGACGACGGGATCCCCAACTGGTAGGGCTCCTGAAAGCCCCGCACCCGCGCCGAGACCAGCACGATCGTGCCCAGCCTGACCATGGCCGGTGCCACCCAGACCACCAACCCCAGCCACATGGTGTTGGGGAAGAAGATCCACGCCATCACCGTCCAGGCTAGCCACGGGCCCCTAGAGCACAAAGCCACCCAGGGCCACCCCCATCGCCGGCAGTCAGGCGGTGAGCAGCTTGCCCAGGAACAGCTGCCGGTCAGTAGTGGGCGTCTACGGTAGCGCCTCTAGGTCTTGCGCTCCTTCTTCCCGGCGAAACCGTGGACGGCGATCACGTTGGATACCATCAAGGTGATGATCAGGTACATCCGAGCCAGGAAGTAGACCAAGCCAGGACGATCCAACCTTGCCCCTCGTCGTAGTCGGCCAGTTCGGCTTGCAGGCCGCGGGGCATGTTAGCCACAAAACTGTCCAGACCGGGCAGCGACGTGACTGGCAGGTGGCAGCGGTTGGGGTCAGGGCCGGCCAGGGGGGATCGAGTATCCCATGTCTGTGGCATCCCAACGAGCTGCCCCTATCTGGAAGAGATATAAACTCTCCACTCCCGTAGACGTGGAGGCGATCCTCGAGGGAGAGGATCTGAAAGTGACGCGTTTTCCGCTGAAGGGCAGGGTTCAAGAGATGGTCGTTGGACACCACGTTGCCGTCAAAAATTCCATCACAGATACCAGATATGTCCGAGAGCTCATGGGCCATGTCTTGGGAGATCACTTCTTGCATGCCGGCAATCAGCTCTTCTGCTTGAACCAGACCGACCTTCAGCGAACCCTCTCCCAGGGGAGGGAGGCTCGCGAGTTCGCCTTCCATCTCCTGGTGCTCGAGGGCGAGCTGAGGGTCTGCCTCGCTCAACGGATGGATCTCACGGAGATGGCCGATCACTTCCAGGTCCCCGAACTTTTGATGCAGGCCCGATGCCAGCGTCTATGATGGGGGAGTATCTCCCCAGGAGGGTAGTGGCTGGAGACCATGAGAGCTTAGACTCGGCGTAAGGTGCCCACCAAGCAAAACCCAGTTACGGGGAAGGAAGAGCGGGTTGGTAGGGGAATCGAGGTGAGGGAGCGCTTTCTGCCGGGGTGATGGAGAGCCTGGCTATGGAGGGCGCTCATCGATGGCCTCGCGGAGACGCCGAGGCCTTTTGTTCTCCACGACCAACCGTTTGGGGAGATCGTATGGGATGTCTATAGACTTCGGTACCACTTCCCAGGAGAGTGATTCTATCGTCTAGGATGGTGCGAGGTAAGAAGAGGATGTCTTTGGCGAGCTTGAGGAGATAATCGAGAGCCTGGTTTCCTGTGGCTGTGCTAGGGAGATAAACGCCTCCTTGGCTCAGCATAACAACCTGACGGTCGGGGAGAGGATGGGGAGGAGTAGGTGCCCAAGACCCTTTCCTTCTCCAAAGAGAGGGTGATCTTGGAGTCGCATACTGAGTTAGATGATGCCTACTACAACTCTCTTCTCTCTCGCCAAGCCCTGCGAGTCCGGCTGCTCAAGGGGGCCCTGATGAGCTGGGAGGAACCCACTCCAGCAATGGCAGCGAGCCTAACAGACCATGCATGATCGGTGGATCAGTTGTTGATCTTCCGAGTACCTCCTACGCGACCAACCACCTTTGATCACGCTTGAGAGATACAGGACCGCGCCACCACTAGGCTTACGATCTATGAACCATCAACTTTCATCTATACGCCCTCTTGGATTCCACCACCACACCGATGATCTCCACCTCCTTCAAACGGAGTCTCCTATACCCTTTGTTGGCAGGCTCAAGATAGGGGCCATTGTCACCCTCTCGAAAGACCCGGATTACCACCTCACCGCCCTTGCGAGCGATCACAACATCCCCATCCTCCGGCCTCACCATCTTGTCGACGAAAACCATGTCTCCATCGAAGATACCTTGGTCTATCATCGAATCGTCTGTCACTTGGAGGCAATAAGCCCCCTCAGCGTGGATGGCTGTCCTGCGGATCGGATGGAACTCGTCAGCTTCTGCCTGGTCCCGAAAGTCGGCATACCTCCCAGGGACGGCACCAACGAGAGGCACGGCCATAGTATCCAGCAGATAGTCGCTTTCAAGTTCTCTGACCTCCCGGCGCAGGCGTTCCGCTTCGTTCGCCAGCCGTTTCAACTCCGCGGCTCTCCTATCCTCCTCGGTCTCGCGCCCCAAGAAGTAATTGAGTGGCCGATCAAGGAGAGCCGCGAGCCGCTCTAAATCATCGATATCTATTTTCTGAGTGACACCGCGCTCTAGATCAGAAATCGCGGCGTGAGAAACCCCAAAACGCTGGCCGAGTTCCTGTTGACTCCAACCCTTGGCTTCCCGGGCCTCGCGAATCCGGGCACCAACGAATTTCTTTGTAGGCACTTCCTTAAGTCCTTTCAATGTCTATCTAGAGTATATCATGAAAGAACTTGACAAAGGCTTAAGAATATGCTACAATATCTGTAGGCTCGGCATGAGCCTATAGTCTTGCACTTGAGTTAAGGAAAGACTGATGACGAGCTTAAGCGACGCTTAAGGATAGGCCATGGCTCACAAGACGTATCGGATGCGGCAGATCGAGGAGGAAAGGGGAAAGCCAATCGAGCAGATCCTTGAGGAGTTGTGTAGCAAACATGCTCTCCTGGAACATGCAGCTGCTAAGCTCGGCGTAGACCAAAGCACCCTCTATATCTGGCTGATGCGCTTTGGCTTTGAGAAACGATGGGTGAAGCCGGAGGCAGCCTCAGAGCAAGAGGAGACCAGATCATGACGATAGACGCAAGAGAAACGAGGCTTTCCCCCGGCCTGCGTGGTGGTCTATCGGGGAGTCTATCTGGTCGCGAAGCTGGTTCGGCCGGACCTTGGGGGCCATGGTGGATGGGGGTCCGATCCGGGTGGCTCCGGGCCCGTTGATGCCAGCCCGGGCTGGCCGACCCTGATCTTCAACCTAGTGGGAGGGGTCCACATGAAATGGAGGAAAATTTAGACCTCAGAGAATACTTAGCCATCCTTCGCAAACGGGCTTGGTTGATGGCCCTGGGGATCGTCCTGGCTGCTGGCACCGCCTTCTTGGTGAGCAAGAGCATGCCCCCTATCTATCGCGCCTTCACAACCTTGCTCATCAGCCAGGCCCGCGAGCCGACTCTCACTGACTATACCTCCCTCCTCACCAGCGAGCGGTTGGCCAAAACCTACAGCGAACTGTTGAAGAAGAGACCGGTCCTCGAACAGGTGATTGCGAACCTCAATCTCCAGTTAGATCTTGAGGAGTTGGCAGGGAAAATAGAGGTGCGATCGGTTCGGGACACCCGACTGATCGAGGTGAGCGTCGAGGATGCCAATCCTTCCCTGGCAGCGAGGATGGCCAACGAGATACCAAAGGTGTTCACAGAGCTCAACGAAGCCATCCAATCGGAACGCTTCGCCGCCTCGAAGGAAAGCCTTTCCCGGCAGATGGAGGGATTGAACTCGGAGATCGAGCAGGCCGAGGAGAGGATCGGTCAATTGCAAGCACTCTCTGGTCCTGGTACTCAGGAGGAGATCGCCCGGCTGGAGGACAACCTGGCGCTCTATCGCGAGAGTTACACCTCCCTCCTGAGGAGTTACGAGGAGATTCGCGTTGCCGAGGGGAGATCCTTGGATACGGTGATCGTGGTGGAGCCAGCGGTGGTGCCCAAGGAGCCGGTTTCCCCCCGGACCTTTCTCAATACGGCACTGGCAGGGGCAGTGGGAGCCATGCTGGCCATAGGGGTGGTCTTCTCCCTCGAATACTTGGACGATACCATAAAGAGCCCCGATGATGCCCAACGGGAACTCGCTCTCCCGACTTTAGGCGTGATACCTCGTATCGCGCGAGTTAACGCTTTGAGCGATGCCCTGGTCACATTCCAGCACCCGCGTTCGTCTATCTCGGAGATGTACCGCGTCCTCAGAACCAACATCCACTTTGCAACTGTGGGAAACCCTGCAAGCGCGCTTCTGGTCACCAGCACTGCCCCTCTGGAGGGGAAGACTACCACAGCGGCCAATTTGGGCGTCGTCATGGCTCAGGCGGGAAAGGAGGTCGTACTGGTGGACGCAGACCTTCGGCGTCCGGCTCTTCACGATCTCTTCGACCTACAGAGGGCTCCAGGGCTGACCGACCTCCTGGTTGACGAGGGGCTCCGTCTTGAAGCAGTGCTCCACCGAACCTCCATCCATGGCCTTCGCCTTTTGACCAGCGGGACTCTGCCTCCGAACCCCGCAGAACTCCTGGGGTCGGAGAGTATGGCGGAGCTTCTGATCCGACTCAAGGAGGAAGCAGAGGTCGTGATCTTGGATAGCCCGCCCGTCTTGGCGGTAGCGGATGCCAGCATCATCGCCTCCCAATCCTCTGGCGTGCTTCTAGTCGTTGATGCGGGAAAGACTCGGAGCGAGGCTTGTCGTCAGGGGAAGGAGGCCCTGGAAAAGGCTGGTGTCAGGCTATTGGGGGTGGTATTAAACAAGGTAGTGCCCACAGGAGGCGGCTACTATTACTATCACCATTACTACTCCTCGGAGGAGAGCGAAGAGAGGGAAGCGGCAGCGTAGGCGTGCCTGACTGAGGAAGGGGAAATTAGGAAGCGCTGTGGGTTGGCCTCGGGGCTTGCCCCTTTGTGTAGGGTCCCTCTTGAGAGAGTTGTTTTCAACTTGCGCTTTAGGACCTCCAACTGCCCTTCCCATCCGTAGGCGCTGCATGACGTCCTCCCTTCCTCTATCTGGCCCGAGAAGAAGCCAAGGAACAGGCCTCGCCGCGGTAGTGTGACAATAAGGGTCGGCGAGGTTTTGGGAATAGAGTACCTGGTCCAGATTTTGCCATCAAGGAACCGGTCTCTCGAAAAGGGTCCCAGGTGAGGGACAACTCAGCGAGGAGAGCCTGGAGGGTTTCATCGGAAATCCTTTCCGGCGCGGATACCCCCTCCTTTCCCGCAGGGATCCTTT
>CAZBJW010000003.1:0-75719 GCA_964492135.1 uncultured Anaerolineales bacterium | reverse complement strand
AACCTCCACCCGGCCCATCACCTCCGCCCCGAACCTTAGAAGGCACTCCTCTTCGGTCATGTAGCGATGGGTCCCTAGAGCGATCAGGATCGTGACCTCCTCGTCAGCCACGCCTACCCTGTTGAGTTCGTTCAGTAGGAGGGGGAGCACCCTCTCTTGCGGCGTAGCCCTAGTCTGATCGTCCACCAGAATCACTGTCTCCTTGCCCTTCTGGGCAACCAATTCAGTTAGTGTCGGCGCGCCGATGGGATTTCGGATGGCCTGCACTATCTCGGCCCCCTCATCAGGTACCCCGGCCACCTCCTGGGGTGAGATGATCCAACTCAGCTGGCTCTCTGGTAAATCGAAACTCTTGCTACTCTCCCCGTAAGGGATCTCGATGTGCAAGATTAACCCCCTCTGTCTGCACCGCCAAATCTTTCCCTCTCCACTCCTGCGATATGGTCTATTCCCGATGCCTACGAACATCACTGAATACGCTCGGTCGTCTCTTCCTCTAACTCCAATAGTTCGGGGAAGCCAATGAGGTCCTCGAGCTTGCTTCGCACGGCAGTCATTTCGTCCTTGCTTCGGCTGCCTATTCCTGCCTTTTTCAATGTAGCGAACAGGTCCCACAAACATGAGAAGGCAACTAGGATGGCTTCAGTTGCTCCCACCACCATGCGGTAGCCCATCTCCTCGAGAAGCTTGGGTGCTAGCACCGGACGTCCCATTCCCTCGCTGTTTACGTAGACTAAGGGAACGCGCGTGGAATTTGCCACAACCTCAGCTTCCTCGATGTTTCGAGGAAAGAACATCACCATATCTGCGCCCGTCTCGAAGTACCTGTTTGCTCGTGCTATCGCCTCCTCTTGTCCGTGTGTGCGCAGTGTATCCGTACGGGCAATGATCACAAGATCCTCACCCCGCCTGGCATCAACAGCAGCCTTGATCTTACCAACCATCTCATCGACTGGGATCACGTGCTCCACGCCCCTGTGATAGTGCATCCGCTTGGGATATAGTTGATCTTCTATGTGAAGTGCAGCTACGCCAGCGTTCTCCAATCGGTGCACAGTACGGGCCGTGTGGACTGCGTCGCCATATCCCGCACCCGCGTCAACAATCACAGGTATGTCAACAGCGCTTGTCACGTACCTAGCCACCATCGCGATTTCCGCCGACGTTAGAAGGGGCTCGGGGATGCACAAGTGCGCTCCCACCGCATAGCCTCCCAAGTACGCGGCCTTGAAGTTGAGTCTCTCGACTACCTTGGCCGATAGCGGGTCGAAACATCCTGGAGCCACAATGATATCTTGCCTCGTCATAAGTTCTCTCAGCGTTTTTGCACGGCTCAAAGTGGTCACCCCTTGTCGGATGAATCTCCCGGGTTCAGATATTTCTCACGAAGGCACTGCAACGATTGTCCTGATGCAGCACCTTAGGCCCAGGCTCCAAGTCGCGAAGCTCACCGCCATCAGGCAGTGCCGGCAACCTTCACGAATGGTCACTCTAGCAGACCATTCCTCGGAGCCTGATCAAGACTCCACGGATGCAGCCGTCGCATATGTGCGTCTGCGCTATCAAGAGCTTGGGCGATCTAAGACGTGAGAGGCACCTCTTGGAGAGATCATTGCCTGTGTACAGCCAGAAGGGCGACTTGTATCGGTACTGGCCTAGATTGCCAACTGTAGACCGTGCTACTGAGAAAGCCCTGCGCGTCACGGTTCCACCGCAATAGATGAAGTTGGACCCAAGTACGGGAAACGTGTAACCACTTCTCGAACCTCACTTCATAGAAGAGATCTACTCCTCGAGGATTGACCAAGCAGCCAGCCAGAATCCATCTACAATACTGCTCTTCGATCCTCCCCGGGCCTTTTTGAGGCCTTGCTCAGCCGTCTCTCAATAGGGCCAAGCAAGGATCTTGGCGGCAGTCAATTGCGCAGCTGCCTACCTTGCGGCAACCCCACGCACTGACCGGCTTTCACCGTGGATTCACCCTTCTTCAGTACCTTTCGGGTTCACAGCCCAGCAACGGCTCGTGCCATTATTAGGCGCATTATTTCCGAGGTGCCCGCCGCCGGTATCAAGCATATCGCATCCCTGTAAAGACGTTCAGGGAGTTTTTCCTCTAGGCACCCATATCCTCCTCGAACGTTCACGGCTTTCTTTGTGCATCTAACGGCAGCCTCTGTTGCGTAGAACTTCGCGGCCGCTATATCCGCATCGCACCTCTTGTCCTGGTCTATCAACCAGGCTGCTCGGTAGCAAAGTGCCTTCGCTATCTCAACATCCAAGTACATCTCCGAGATAATCCACTGAATACCCTGTAACTTGGCAATAGGCCTGCTACCCACTTCTCTGTGCTTGGCAAACGTCGCAGTGATGTCAAGACAAGCCTGTAGGATCCCCACAGCGCAAGCCGCTGCCCCCACACGCCCAAGCTGACTGACGGCTCTTAGGACAATCCGAAGGCCATCTCTTTCGCCCGATAGCAGGTTAGCTTCGGGCACTTCGCAGTCTTCGAAGATCACTTGGCCCATCTCGCAACCTCGGAGGCCCAACTTTCGCTGGCGACGTCCCTCTCGGAATCCAGGCATGGCCCTCTCCACTACGAAGGCGCCAACATCCCCTTTTTCCACTCCAGTTCTTGCAGTAACCACAAATACATCGGCCAAGCCGGCATTCGTGACGAAGATCTTTCGTCCATTCAAGACATAGACATCCGCTTCTTTTGTAGCCTGACACCGTATCCCTGCCGGGTCTGAGCCGCCAGATGTCTCCGTAATTGCCAACGCCGCGAGCCTCCGGCCGCAAGCTAGGTCGGCCAGGTATTTACTTCTTTGATCAGCGTTGCCGGCATCCAAAATCGGTGCCATCCCAACATGAAGCATCTGCAGCAAGAAAGCAAACGAGGGGGACACCCTTGCAATCTCCTTGATTGCGATCACTCTGTACAGGTGTCCTAGTCCTACACCCCCGAACTCTCGAGGCACGTGAAGACCCATCAATGAGCACTTCGCCGCCAGGTCCAGTAGCTCGGTTGAAGTCTCGTCGGTTCTCTCCAAGCGTTGTACCCAAGGAGCTACCTCCTGCTCTGCAAACTGGCGCATCGAAGCGCGGAAGGCTTCTTGCGCTTCCGTCAACGCGAAGTCCATTGTTCTCCCTCGTGAGTGATTAGCGAGGACGTGGCAAACGTGAGCCTCATGAGTCGGATTGAATCATAGGCTAGGCGAACCTCTTTGACCAGTTGCCTTGTCGGGGTTTGAAACCTTCCCACAGCCAGCTCCATGTGCGCCTGCAGTCCCTAACCAGTCTATTCCCGTGTGATACGATCGCCTCCAGCACGAGCGTGCCGCGCTGTTGCGGGACCGATGATGTGGCCACCCTTCATGGGCGGCTCTATCCGCCTAGTTTCAGCCTAGATGACACCCCTCTCTCGCAATGCCACCAACTCGTCTTCGCTGAATCCCAGTCGTTCGACGTAGATCTCGCGATTGTGCTGCCCCAGTTCTGGGCCGGCAAATCGTATTCGTCCCGGCGTTTTGGAGATCTTGGGCACAACGTTTTGCATCTTAAGCTCGCCCAGAGAGGGATCTGGGACGCTTACTATAGCTTGCCGGGCATTATAGTGCACATCGCCACAAATATCGGTTGCATCGTAGACAGGTGCGATGGCAGCTCCGCACTCTGTGAACCTCTGTGTAACTTCCTTCACGGTATGCCGACTGATCCAATCGCTGATGATACCATCTAGCTCGTCATTATTTTCCACTCGACTTTCGTTATCCTGAAACCGCTCGTCGTCAATGAGGTCCTCCCTATCGATGGCGCGCAGCACCCGCTCCGCGATAGACTGAGTACTTGCCGATAGCGCCACCCACCGCCCATCCGAAGTCTGATACAGATTTCTTGGAGCCGCGAAGGGGGATCTGTTCCCTTCTCGACCTATCACGATTCCTAACTGATCATAGACGCTGACTTGAGGCCCTAGGATCGAAAAGAGCGGCTCAAATAGGCTGAGATCAACATACTGGCCCTCCCCTGTTTGCCTAACATCTCTATGGTATACACAGATCATTGCCGCTATCGCACCGAAAAGGGAGGCTACGTAGTCCGCCAGCCCAAGGGGCGGCAAGACAGGCGGCCCTTCCGGAAAACCTGTAAGATGTGCGCTTCCAGAGATAGCTTCCGCCAATGTCCCGAAGCCCGGTCGGTTGCTGTATGGCCCGTATTGACCGAATCCCGTCACGCGCACCATTATCAGCCGAGGATTCTCGGGCTTGAGATCCTCATATCCCAAGTGCCATTTCTCCAGCGTGGCTGGTCGGAAGTTCTCGATGAGTACATCTGCCTCTCTCGCCAGGTGTCTCAGGATCTGTTGTCCCTCTCGCTTGCTAAGGTTAAGGGTTACGCATATCTTGTTCCGGCCGATGAGCTTCCACCACAGAGATGTGCCCGCCTTGGTCCAGCCCAATCTTCGGACAGGATCGCCTCGAGGGTGTTCAACTTTGATTACCTCCGCGCCAAAGTCGCCCAGAATGGTAGATATGTGGCCAGCCGCAAGCATCGTGCTGATATCAACAACCTTCATGTCTCTTAAAGGTAGGGCCTGCTGATCGTGTTCTCTCACCTCATCCTTGCTCACGAATCCCTCCTTCAAACAGATCGCGCCGGTCTACGGCATTCTGCGCCCCGGCTAGTCGGGCAAGGTCGACTGTAATCATTGCAGTAGAGTCAGTCCATCTCCAAGAAAGGCGGGCTAGGGGCAAGCTTCAGCGAAAAGATCGACGCCAATAGGCAAACTCCCCCAAGCCCTACGATAACTATTGCGAGACCGACGACATCTGCTGCAGCACCACTCAGCCAAGTACCAAGGGCTCCACCAGCAAAGGCCAGCCCCAGAGAGACCCCCGAAGCAAACCCTTTACTCTCAGGTATCATCTGCTGTGCTCTCACAATTGCCTGCGGGCCCGACGAGCCCAACATCAGCCCTACAACCCCCAAAGCTAACATCTGTAGGTGAGCCGCTAGCCATGGGAAGATCAGGATACTGAGTGCACTCGCGAAGAGCGAGATAGAGATTATCAACTTGCGATCAAACCTCATGGAAAGCACCCCCCCAATAAGAGCACCCACTGCGAGTGTGAGAAGAAACGCGGCCAAGGCATGACTTGCTCCTAAGAACCCCCAGCCCCTCTCCTCGAGAAAGAGAGGTAGGTAGTTAACCAAGGATCTCAATACCGACGCCCGTAGAACTACTACGGAGATCAGACAGGTCATTGCCAGTGGAGAAGCTGGATTTCCACCAGTATCTGCTCGCGTTCCAGACTCAGCGTCGCCAGACGCCCCGCGATCCCGGAGGCTATCAGCCAGCCAGATCGCAACAAGTCCCGCTGGTATCAGGAACACGGCTAGAGACTCTGGTCCCAGGTTGTCAAGCAATACGCCACCTATGACAGGTCCGATAGCCTGTCCGAGACTCCCACCGACTATATACAAGGCTACTGTCACACCCGAAGCACGCTGACCGATCGCTGCCGCCGTCATCGTCCCAAACGGGTGAAAGCAACCCGATGCCATCCCGGCCGCGACCGCCAAGCCAATCATTGGAGGATATGCGGGGCATAGGTAAAGGAGCGTGATGCATAGGGATATGACAACTATGCTTGATATGCTCAGCAACGTCGTCTCGCGACGATCGGCCAATATCCCAAAAAGTGGCTGTGTCAGACCAGCCGCGGCTAGATATGCTCCCCCCAGCAGTCCGACTTCAGCGTAGTTCACGCTCAAACCGGCCCTCAGGAGTAGATATAGCAACGGCATGGTTCCGGTGCTGGCGTCTACCACGAGGTGGCTGAATGCCAAGAGAACCATTGAACGTCGAATGACGGGATGCCACCACCATTTCATTCAGGCCTCTCTCTACCTCTGTCCGCTTGCTCTCGAAATCTGTGCTACTTGCCTTTCACTAGAACTAGCGCAGCGGCCGAACCCAGAGCCCGCTCCTATTCGCCCGTCCATCTCCGTCTAGATCAAACGGACCTGCCCCTCGCTGCGTCTATCATGGCTCTCATCTTGAGTGCAGCGGCCTCAATGCTACCGTGTGGGTCGCCAAGTGTTAGGTCGAGCCCTTCTCTCTCCTTGACCCGCCGTAAGATCTCATAGGCTTCGTCGGCCCTATTCCCGACTAGCTGCACAAACAGTGGAATCTCAGGTCTCTCTTCCATGAAGGCCTTCGCTATACCGCGAGCCGTAAACGCCAAATTCTGGCTTGCCACACCAATCGACACACAGCAGTAGAGCTCCATTCCTGATTGGGAGAGAACTATCTTCGCACCTCGATACACTCGGCTAGCAGGCGGGTTTCCGCTGGTGTCGAGATAGTTAGCAGGACGCAGCCCAAACCTTTCCAATGCCCCTATTGCTGAGATCGAACCACCGCCCCCTATCCCGTGGAAACCTATGTAGCCCCCTTTTTTCGTTTCTTTTGATGGCACAAGTTGGATGAAGTAAAACGTGCCTCTGAAGTCTTCTGCCTCCCGAGCCCAAGCGATCCTGTCAAGCTCTGTGGGAGCACCTTCAATCTCGATTGGCACACTCACCCCTAATTCAGGGTGGCGCCAAATCGCGTAGTCATCGACGGCCATCTTACAGTCTAGGGCCACCAGCTGTCCGTCCAGGGTTTCAGCCACCGGATTAACCTCAACAAAACGAGCGTCGTACTCACGGTACAATGCGTATAGTTGAGTAAGAAGTCGAGCGAGACGAACCAGACGCATACCGGTAAGTCCAGCCCTTAGAAGCATATTCCTGGCACAGTATTCCGGAAACCCTTTGAGTATGTCTACGGGCTCCCTCACCAAGAGTTCGGGTTGCGTCGCAACTATTTCTTCCACCTCGACGCCACCCCGTCGACTGAACAGAACACACGGCCTGCCGATCTCCTCATCTGTGATCACGCTCGCCATGAACTCTGCCACCGGAGATACTCTCTGCTCAACGAGCACTTTGTCTACGGGCGACCCCCCGATCTCGCATCCTAACAGATCACGCGCAGCTTCGGAGGCCTCTTGAGGCCCCTGGACAAAGCGAACACCGCCTGCTGCGCCCCTACCGGTCACCAAGACCTGGGCTTTTATGACGCAATCACCAAGTCCACTTGCTATGCTTTGCACCTCTTCCAGTGTGGAAGCCAAGCCACCGGCCGGGACCGCTACCCCGTGTGATCTAAGCAGCTCCTTGCCCTGGAATTCGTACAACTTTACCATGGGATGCGTTCACCTCCTGGCACGGGCCTCCTTGGCGCCTCTGAGAATTTCCTCTACCATGTCGACAAAGCTTTCCAGGTTGTCCACGACTTGAGCACCGACCTCGACTAGAGCTTTTTCCTTGGCTTCAATAGTTCCCCTCGATCCGTGAACGATGGCACCCGAATGCGAATAGCGCACTCCCGGCTTCGCTCCTCTCCCGCCCAGGTAAGCTACCAGAGGTTTTGTGAACCTTCCGGACCTCTTGAGTTCAGCAGCAGCTTCTTCCTGTGTTGTCCCAATCTCGCCGTAGAGAGCCACGACTTCTGTTTGCGCGTCCCCTTCAAATAACTCCAGGAGATCAGCGTGAGAGATCCCTACGATTGCATCGCCGCCGACGCTCACCACTGTGCTCTGCCCGATACCACGTAGTGTCAGATAGTACGCGAGAGTGGTAGCCATACCACCTGATCTACTCGAGATACCTACATTGCCTTCCTCGAACCACAGCCGTGCCGTCGACGCTTTTCCACCCATCATGCCTACAAGCGCCTTGCCAGGGCTGATCAAACCGATTGTGTTTGGACCTATGATATGCCCTCCCATCGGTTCCGCCACCGCTTCCAACTCCATCAGATCCTGCTGAGGAAACCTGTCGGCCACCAAGACTATCCATTTCACCCCTGCTTCAAGAGCTTCTGACGCCGCACTCTTGGCCACATTGGCTGGAACGAAGATGATGCTCACGTCAATGGGCCCGATGGTGGTCCACGCTTGATACACGCTGTCGAACACGGGGATGCCGTGCACACTCTGCCCCCCTTTTCCTGGGGTAACGCCGGCCACTACGTTTGTTCCATACTCTATCATAAGTTTTGCGCGTGGCCGACCCTCGCGACCGGTTACGCCCTGGATCAGAACTCTACTTGAGCCGTCGATGATTACGCTCATTTTGCCCCCGAATTCCCGTCAAGCGGTGATCTGCATGCGCAGGACAAATCCGTCCAATAATCAACACTCGTCGCCAATGCTGGCAAGTATGAGCCGTTCCATCTCCCTTTCTGTGAGAAAGGCATCCGTTTTCAGCGCCCTCCTGAGAGCCGCCAACACCGTTTGCACCTTATTAGCCGTCGCTTCCAAACCCATACTCTGGATCTTCGCCATGATTGCTCCATACCCGGAATGAAGAGTGGCCGGCCCGAACTCCAGGCTTCTAGTTCTTCCCAGAGCTTCGGCTCGGATCACCTCGTAGGTCCACCACTGCCCCGTGAGGAGACCAAGGATGTGAGAATCCGTTTGGTGCCGGTACGCGTTGGCTCCTACCAAGGGCTTGGTTCGCGCCAATGGCACTCCATACACTTCTGATACGAATTCGGACAAGGAAGAGAGCTTCTCCAAGTCTACGCCAGTGTGGATGCCGTAAAGAACGGTCAACGCCACCACTAATTCCTCCAAAGCGGCGTTGCCCGCTCGATCTCCGAGGCCATTGACAACTGCATCCACCACCGTGGCACCCTCTTGGACCGCCGCCAGCGAATTGGCCAAAGCCAGTCCCAGGTCATTGTGGCAGTGGACCGCGATCTGCGCTTCGCCGCCACAAATGTCAGCCGCAAGACGCGTTAGGTACGCCATGGCCTCTGGGGTAGCGCAGCCCTGTCCATCATATATGTATAGCCTATTCACACCGGCCTCACGCGCAGCATCATAGCAGCCGGCAACCACCGTCGGATCGGTCATCACGGTATCGGCCAGGCCAAATGCCGTGTCTTTGCCTCGTCGCTTCGCATACTCGACGCATAAAGCCGTTCGTTCGGGGAGTTCTTCTTGGCTCAGCCAGGGGTAGGCGCGAAGGTGAGAACGAGAAGAGTGCAATAGCAGATTGATGATGTCCGACCCAGCCTCAATGGCTCTGTCTACCTCTTCCTTCCACCTGGTGCCACTGAGGTACGCTCGTACGTGTGCTGACGTGCGCAGTCCAACCCCCGCGCGCTTGAGCGCCTGGGTAAACTGGTAGTGCTCGTCGACTGCGCCAGGGTACCCCACCTCCGTCTCTTTCAAACCAGTCGCTTCGATCCTCTCGGCCGTTCGAAGCTTCTGTTCGAGACTCAGAGAGACACCTGGGGTTTCCTCACCCTCGCGCAGCGTTTCATCCTTTATGACCACACTGCGTGGCATCGCCCTGAAATCTCGTGCGGCCACAAGATTCACGATCGGCCGGTACCACCGTTGCTGAGAGTCGAAGATCAACTCCCCTGTAAGATCTCTGCACTCCGTTGGTGGCTCTTTTTTCCTCCCGCTTGCCGCGACCATACCGTCCTCCGCATCTGATCGCGTTGTTGCTGCCCTCGCATGTCGCCTGCCTAGCCGATGCAGCTATCAGCGATTAGCGGCCCTCCACTCGGCGAGTCCGAGTATCGGCAATTCTATTGTGATAGCACCTTGGCCTTGAAAAAGGCATTCCTGCTCACAAGCCAGACACTCTATGCATCCCCCCTTCGCTGCCTCTTTCTCGCTTATCGCAAGAACCGGCCCTGCCCCCTTCAGCTTGAGAATACCAACAGGGCAACTCGGGATGCACGCTTTCATTTCACAGTCTCGGCACCTTTCGTGGTGAACTACTACCCTTCCACTCGGGATCTCAAACTCATACTCCACGTTGAACTCTCCGTTCACATACGCCGTGTGCGCCAACGGTGAGCGGTATGCCGCCATCTAGGGCATATTCAGCTTGCTCTTGGGCAATGGCCGTTCCGGAGGACCGGTGTAGACAAACTCCCTCTCGAGGACATATCGCGGGCATGGCGACTTCAATCGGGAGCCACTCTTGAGCTCCTCGTACGCGTGAGCAAGTAGTCCGATGCCCCTTGAGAGGCTTACCAGCCCCTTCGCGATCTCTGGAGGAAGCCCAATCTCACACTGAATTGCGGCAAAGGCAGCGTCAGCATTTATGGGTATCTTCTTGCCGAACGCTGTCAGAAGCGCGGTTTCAAACCTCCTTGCAATGTCAATGAATCTACCGCTAATCGCGCCCGATCTCGCGGCTTGCTCCCCAAGCTCAAACAACCTTCGGACGCGCGGGCAGTTGTCGTTGACGGGATGCCCGTAGCCAGGCAAGAACCTCCCTTCCCGTCTATATTCCTCACACTTTGCGTCGACGATATCCTGAACGGGACGCGCTTCCGCTTCGGCACTCTCATCAACTTCGTAGAAGATGCGCATTGCCTCTTCTGATGCACCTCCGTGGATGTTGCCCAAGAGGTTGATTCCGGTGGCTAGACACGAATTGAAGGTTACCCCACAGGTTGCCGCCATTCGTGCTGAGGCAATTGCAGGAGAGTACACGCCGAAATCGCAGCCTGCCACGAGCACAGCCTCCAGCAGATGGGCGATTGGGGCGGAGGGAAGTTCCCCCATGACCTCCAAATAGACCATCTCGGCATAGCTCACTCGGCCGATTAGATCCTCGATGTTGTAGCCACGAATCACGAGCTTGTTGCGCTCCACCCTGATGATCGCGGTCTCCCAGTAGGGTTTCTCTTTATGCTGTTCATCGATACGTTTGCCTGTCAATTGTACCCTCCTAGCAAGAGCTGTACCTAGAACTTGCGACTTCCCACCGAACAAGAAATGAGATGGCGATACAGGTTGGGCCTTGAACTCAGTCCCCTTCGCGCCGACTAGTGAATATCGACGCGAGCTTGAGTCACTCAGACCTCTGCGATCACTGGATTCCTCAGAGCGCCGATGCGCTCGATTTCGGCCTCGACGACGTCACCCGGTTTCAGATACCATTTCTCACGATCTGGTCTGGCATGTGCGATGCCACCACAGGTCCCTGTCATCAAGATGTCACCTGACTCAAGAGTCATCTGTGACCAATGTTCAATAAGCCGGGGCACACCAAAAGTGAGAAACTTGGTGTTCGATTTCTGCCTTACCTCCCCGTTCACTCGCAACTCGATGTCGAGATTGCCTGGATCTGGGATCTCGTCTGTCAACACCAGATACGGGCCCATAGGTGCCAACGTATCTAGGTTCTTGCCCATGTTGATCACTTGTGAGATTCTTATCTCCTCAATCTGTAGGTCCCGGGCGCTGATGTCATTCATCACCGTATATCCTGCGACGTAGTTAAGCGCCTCATCCTCGGAGACGTACTTGGCCCTTTTGCCAATTACCACGGCCAGCTCAATCTCGTAATCCAAGGCTCGCGTGGACCTTGCCTGTACGATGGGATCTTCCGGACCGATTATCGCACTGCTCACCTTGATGAACCCCATCGGGTAGGGGTTCGGCTGACGTTCCTTGCCGTATCGTTCCTTCCACATTCTCTTGCTCTCCGCAAAGTGCTCGGAGTAGTTTCTGGTCATTGCGATTATCTTCCCGGGCCTGTCAAGTGGAGCCCTCAAGAGGATCTCGCCAGGATTATAGACTATCTTCTCGGCTTGTAGGCCCCCAACCTCCTCCCCCCTGCTGATGGCCTGTTCGACGTGAGCTACCGCCCGCTTGGCAGCAACAACGCTTTCTTCCCCACCTTTGAGGAATTCCAGCATGGTAGTAGGGACGCGCGCAGCGGCGAGCTCGTATGCTTTGACTTCGCCGTCTTCTCGGCTTATGCAAAGCGCGTAGGCAAGGTTGAGATCCAGCATGCCACCACCCTGCAAGACGACCCCGACCCTCGCCTGAGTACTTAGTTGCCCTAGCGGTTGATACGTAGCGAGTTTCATGATATACCTCCTTTACCAATGGCTGTTGGCTTCGGACGGATTACCTCCTTCTTTTCACCCCTGTCGAGCATGGGTCAATCGGTAGTTGAGCACCAGAACTATAGGTCCTTGTTTCAGCAAACGCTGCTCAATCGTGACAGTGTGAGACTCAGCGTTCACCACCGTCTTCCCCTCGAGAAAGGGCTCAACCCGATCGAACAGCAGATCGGGGCGCAAGTCTGGCGTCCAGTAGTGCATAGGAACAACTACCTTGGCTTGGAGCTGGTCTGCCACCCCAGTAGCCCCTGACGCGTCAATTGTGGCGCGGCCCCCAACCGGAGTTAGCAGCACGTCGAGGGACCCAACTCGTTTCACCTGTCGAGCAGTAAGAACGTGTCCCAAATCACCGAGATGGGCGATTCATATCCCATCGATCTCGAACACGAAGATTGCATTGGGGCCCCGTTCTGAGCCTCCACTATCACCATGCCACGAGTCCACGGCCCGTATCAATACATCTGCAACTTCCTCCGCGATCGCGACAACCTGTTCCTCCTGAACACCGTGGAGGGCTCTATACGGGCCTGATAGCCCCTCCAGCCAGTTGTGATCGTAGTGGTCGTGACTGATGGCCACAAGATCGACGGGTCCTTGAGATAGCCTATCATATCCGGTCTTGGGCGCCCGCGGATCCGTGAGGATGCGGAGTCCGGTTGGACTTACAAGGACAAACGTCGCGTGACCGTGCCACGTGAGTTTCACGCTTTCAGCCCCCACAGTTTCTTGTTCGGTCGGCAGTCGTCCCTCAGGGGACCACAATGCAGGTTTCCTCTACCTACGTGATAGACCAGATCGCCCTCCGAATTCTGCTCGAGCCAATACCCACGGACTGCTTATCCAACGACCAGCGGCTACCTGCAACCTGAGGATCTAGTTTCGTCCCCAAGTTAGTCACGCACTTTAGCCAGAAGGCTCTGGATCTGCTCGGGGATTGGCCTATTGAGAGCACACTCCTTCACGCACAGCCGGCATCCCCAATTCGTCGCCACCTGAGTTAGACACCTGCCAGAGTCAGTGATGTATCGTACCGAGCCCCGGAACATACGCCTCTCGCCGGAGATAGCACCGCCAGGACACTTGCGTTCGCATCTCTCGCACAACTCACAGAAGTTGGCGATGCCCTTCGTCATCGGTTCATCGATCACCATTGGCAGTTCGGTCGATATCATCGCCAAGCGTAGGCGAGGTCCATACAGATCATTCAGCATGATGCCGCTTCGGCCCAACTCTCCCAGCCCAGCTGCGACTGCGTGAGGTATAAAGAGGAGCTCGGATGAGTTGTCGACATCGCCAAGCAGATCGACAGCTGGATGATGAACTGTTGCTTCATAGCCCCAGTTTGCTATATGCCTAGCCAACTCGATGGTGATTTGGCCTAGCAATGCGTAGGTTCTGGTCACCTCGGCCTGTGCTGCCACACTGGGTGCAGTCATAACCTTGTCAAAGTTCATGGCCTTCCCTAGAACAACGCCAAAATGGAATGGCACGATTCGACCGCGAAATACATGAGACTGGTTGATCGTGCACACACCTACCAGGTCCGCACCTAGCCTCAAGGCAGTTCGCTTCAGATCTAGGGTGGCCGCGCTGGGGCCGCGCGTGACTCTTCTCGGTTTGGTTCGTAGACTGCCGAGACCCTCGTACTGTTCGTGAATAGCTCGCCTGTACTCGTCGATTTCCGGTGACGACGTGCGAGACAAGAAGTCCATCTCAGTCACCAAGCGCCTTGCTGTATCAGGCAGAGCAGGCCCTGAGTCGTCAAGTCCTGTCAACGGATCCCCCGTCTTTTTTGCCATCCCCAACCTAGCTCACAGAATGGCTGCCCTCATCCCTCTATGACGATGGCCCTGGTCATCGCTGCTTCAGTCCCGATGAACTTGATGGGAAAGGCTACCAACGTGACGCGATCTTGTCCTATTTCGTCCAGATTGTCGATGTTCTTCAGATAGAGTATGCCGTTCTGAAGTAGCTCCTTTTCCGGATTGTAACTTGTGTCCCCTTTCTTGTTCGGCCGACAATCCGCTCCCAGCAGCTTCACCCCTCTCTCAACACACCAGCTGCCTACATCTTTCGCGAGGTAGGGTGAGCCTGCGTAGTAGCTATCTTTGCCGGTCCGTCGGCTCCATCCGGTTCTACCCGTCCTGATCAAGAGCATGTCTCCGGGTTTCAGCTTTCCGGCCACGGCTTTGTCTAGATCCTCTACAGTGATTTCTTCGTTCGGCCCTCTATGTCTCACATCCGCCACGACAGCTTCCCCATAGAACTGCTCCAGGGGGAAATCGGAAATTTGCCTGCCGCCAGGTATGAGGTGTTCCGGTCCATCAATGTGAGTTCCCGTGTGGAGTATGCCGGTCATCTTACGTGTGGTGCGCCCGTGTGACTCTGGCATATCAGGGGTCAGGACAGCTACTACCTCGGAGTCCCCGTAAGTGGCAGGCATCTCCATCTTGGAAGGAATATCAACGCTGATATCGATTAGTCTCATTGGACTGAATCCCCTTTCAATGTGGCCTGTGTCCCCGACCTTTTCATATCGCGCCTGATCGCTGGAAAGCCAGTTCTAACGAATCCGACTCTCGGGTCACCACAAAACGTGGCTCTACTAGGACTGGGGTGAACGAGCCATTCCACCCCAGTCCTAACATGAATGTCGGGAGAATCGATGAGAGCGAGCTAGTAGGTGAACTCCCTCGCCATTTCGCGGATGGCCTCCTCATCGAAGTCGTTGATGTCGTCGATGAGGTCATTGGTGTAGAATTGAGTCGGATCGATCACGCCAACGAGGTCACGCAACTCGGCCTCGTTTGTCCATTCAACAGGGTCAAACCAACCCCATCTCGTGTCGGCCCTGTCCTCCGTTTTCCAGTTTTCGATCCGGTAGCGAATGATGTGCAGTACGTTGTCGATGGCCTCGTCCACGGTCTTGTCAGCGGGCACCTGGTCTGGATGTAGTTGGTAGTAGACCCAAGCCGCTGCCCTGGGGTTTTCAATTGCAAAGACAGTGGCCTGGGCGATGCACTTGCCGACAGCGACAGCGATATCGCGATGCTCCTCAAGGTAGTCAGCATGAGTGTACGTGTGTACGCCACCAATTTCGCCTATATCCGGCAGCTCCAGGTAGCGAAACTCGTAGCCAGCCACCTCCAGCCCACCGAACCCGGTGTCCCAATCGACCACAGCATCGACGTCCCCTCCCGCCAAGGCTTCCCCCATCGCAACCCCAGATCCCGTAGCCAGCCAAGTCACGTCGGCTTCAGGGTCCAGGCCCACAGCCTCTAGAAGCAGCATGCCCATTGGATAGGAAGAAGCACCCAGGGTTCGAACTCCGATGTTCTTACCTGCCAAATCAGAGAGACTCTGCACTGGGCTATCGGGCAGGACAGCAACCATCCATTTGAAACCAGGAGTGTAGTTGTAGAAGTGAAGGATTGGCAGGTCGCCCCCTGCCTCCGCAGCCGGGGGCAAAGTCGTAGCCGCCGTCCCGGCTCCAAACTGAGCCTGGCCGCCGAGCACGGCCTGCAAATTAGCGGTGCCTGAACCGGTCATGATGATCTCCATGTCGACCCCGAGATCCTGACAGAAATGCAATTGTTCGGATCGAGAGATGTCGACATTGAGAATAATTGGGGTCATCGTCTCGGTACCTAGAGCCCACTTCACATGAACCAACTCAGGAGGCGCTGGCGTAGGGGGGACCGGGGTTGGCGTAGGAGCGGGCGCCGTTGGCGTGGGCGGAGCCGCCGTTGGAGTAGCAGCGGGCCCGCAAGCGACCATTAACCCTAGTATCGCGGAGGATACTAGTATCACAGATATTGTTCTTGGCCCTCTCTTCATGGTTGCCTCCATTCAAGACTATGCGGGTTGTACCTCGCATAACGAATCGTCGGTTGCATCGCAGCGTATCACATCTTTCCTTATCCCTCCCTTGTCTGAAGCACCACAGATCGATAGGGGGCACGACAAGTGAAGCGGCGCGTACTCCCGCAATCGGCTGCTATGCTCCATATACCTCAATCCCTGCCCGCGTCCAGAACAAGAGGCGTCTCTCGATCATACGCATTATCCCATGCAAAATGATCCCTATGGCAGAAAGGAGGATTAGGACGGCAAACACACCCGCGATATCCACCGCCCACTCGAGCTGTTCGATCAAGACGCCCAGGCCTTTCTGACCAGCAACGAACTCGCCCACAATCGCCCCCAAGAGGGCGTACACGACACCCATGTCCAAGCCGGCGAAGATGAACGGCAAAGCGTTGGGGACTTTGATCTTCCAAAACATCTGCCACTTGGAAGCTCCAAGAGAGGCAGCCAACTCCTGAAGTGGCTGACTAGTGGATTTGAGCCCAACAAGGCTATTGATCAGTACCGGGAAGAACGTGATCAGCGCGGCCATCGCCACCTTTGACTCGATACCAAAGCCGAACCAGATTACGAACAAGGGGGCTAGGGCGATCTTCGGTACGCTCTGGAGTCCAACGAAATAGGGATATATGGTGGCCTCAAGAGTTGGGAACTGTGAAATACACCCCGCCCAAAAAATGGCCAAACTAGCCCCGATGAAGAAGCCCATGAAGGTTTCTTGCAAAGTCACCGCCGCATGCGCGTAGTAGCTCCTGGGCGATGTGGGGTCAAAGGTCATCGCGTGCCAGAGCGCTTTCATGATCCTTGAAGGCCCGGGCAATAGAAAGGGCGAAAAATGTAGAATCCGCACCGCGCCTTCCCACACAACGACCACCATCACAGCAAAGCCCCCCACCAATGCATTCCTAACAATTGGACGCTCCAATAGGCTTATCTTCGCTCCACTGTCAACGCGGGTAGCCGTGTTCACTCTATCCCTCCTCTCACCTCTAGAAGATTTCGAATCTCCATCGTTATTGCAGTAAACTCTGGCGTACCCATGAGTGATAGGGAACGAGGCCGCCCCAGACCCACCTCGATGACCTTAACTATCGTCCCTGGGCGACATGAGAGCACAATGACCCGATCGGCAAGGAAGACGGCCTCCGAGATGCTATGGGTTATGAAGAACACTGTCTTGCGGCTTTCATGCCAAACTCTAAGTAGCTCCAAGTTCATGGCCTCTCGGGTAAGCGCGTCAAGGGCCCCAAACGGTTCGTCCATCAATAGAAGCGACGGGTCGTGAATGAGCGCTCTCGTGAGAGAATTCCTTTGTTGCATTCCGCCCGATAGCTCAAAAGGGTACTTGTCCTCGAATCCCGCTAGTCCGACCAGGTGCAAGAGTTCTAAGGCCCGCTGGTGATACCCCTTCTTGGGCCGCTTGAGAATCTCGATAGGGAAGAGGGTGTTGTCCAAAACGGTCCGCCATGGCAAAAGTACAGGATCTTGGAAAACAACACCTATGTCGGGTCTGGGCCCATCGATTGGACGGCCATCCAAGATCGTCTCGCCACTCGTCCTGCGAATCAAGCCGGCCAGGATCTTCAACAGGGTAGTCTTACCACAGCCGCTGGGACCGACGCAGGTAACGAACTCCTCTTTGTCTATATCGAAGGTGAGATCACGTAGGGCTTCCACATTTTCTCTCTTGGCTGTCACATATGTCTTACATAGATCTCTCACTTGAATCAAGCTATGCGCCATCGCAGTTCTGTCCCCCTTCGTTGGTAGGTTGCGGAATCTGTTTGGCATATGTCTGCTTCACGTCATGCAGATGCTGACGCAAGAGTCTCTTGGCTTGTCGGGCGTCCTTAGCGGCGACTGCTTCTAGGATCTGCTTGTGCTGTGTCGTATAGTGCCGGTTGAGCTCCGGCGTCCGCTCAATACTGCCGGCCACATCCCTATAGAGTCTCTCAATGGCTCGAAACATAGCTGACAAGACGTCGTTATGGGCACTGTCGATCAGATGTCTGTGGAAAGTGACGGCGAAATCAACATATTCGTTCGCATCGGTTATGCTTTCCTCAGCCCGGGCAAGGCTAGCCCACATTTGGTCTATATCCAGCGTGGTGACCCGATCAATGGCGATTTCAATCGCTGAAAGCTCAACGATTTCCCGCACCTCCATAAGTTGTAAAGCGATCCGCCTTTCAGGGAGGCCTGCCCAGCTTACGGAGAGGGGGAACACCTCAGCTGCGTCACTGTTTAGGAAATATCCTTTTCCGTGCACTACTTCCAGTATGCCTAGCAGTTGCAACGCCTGTAGAGCTTCGCGGACAGATGATCTGCCTACACCGAATATCTCGGCCAGTTCGGCTTCTGACGGCAGCTTCTGAGCAGGGCGAAGTCCGCCCGTAGCAAGCAGGTATCCGATCTGCTCAACAATCCTCAGCGGAATACTCTTAGGCTTTTCGAGCTTCCGTAACTCTTTCTCGAACACAGAGTTGACAGACATGGTATAATTAAGACAAATGATGAACTGATATCTGATAACAATTATACCACGATTATGCTATTTAGTCAATATCTATTCGAGGATTCCTCTTTCTCATGCGCCGATTACCACACGGGAGCGATGTCCAGGAGGTGACTACTTGCTCAACGTTATACTGCGCACATTCGGAAGCGCATTCGTAGGTTTCGTTCTGCGAAGAATCACTCGAATCGACCTCAGAACCCTGTCGACCGTTTCCCTGTATATCCTGAACCCCTGTCTTGTCCTGTCTAGCTTCTTGACTAGTGAATTCCCACTGGACCTAGTGCCTAAGCTGACTCTCTTCTGTGCGGCTCTTCTGACTACACTGGGAGCAATTGCGTGGGGCTCTAGTCGATTACCCTGGAAGCATTCTCCCCGCAACGCATCTATGCTAATGCTATCATCCATGTTCCCTAATGCCGGAAACTACGGCTTGCCTCTTGTACTATTCGTATTGGGCGAAGAGTCAGTTCCATTGGCCCTGGTCTTCATCTTGGTGGAATCGATCTTTCTTTACTCCGTGGGCGCTTTTTTGGCGTCCGGCGGCCGATATCCTCTGAAAGATTCAATCAAGGCCGTGTTGAGGCTACCCAACTTATATGCTGCAGTCATGGCTTTGGTGGTGCGGGCCACAGGCTTCCAGGTCCCATCTTCCATCCTTGAATTCCTGTCAACCTTCGGCACTGCCGCCATTCCCATGATGCTCCTCCTGCTGGGGACGGCCTTAGCGGATATGAAGCCTCGAATCGAACCTGTTTCCACCACTATTGCAGTGGGCATTCGCCTGCTGGTCTCTCCGGCAATCGCCTTGGCGCTGGCTGGCGTGCTGGGACTGAATACGACGGTAAGCAAGATCGTGATCTTGCAAGCCGCTGCGCCGTCGGCCGTGATGACCATGATCCTGCCCGTTGAATTTGGAGGGGATTGGCAATTAGCCTCTGCAGTGGTGCTAGTGAGTACGATGGCAAGCATAGTGACGGTGCCACTCTGGATAATGCTACTTGGTTGATGTTGTGCAAGAACTTTGAGGACTCCCCATGCGGGCTAACACTTCCCAGTCCCTGAAAGGCAGAGCCACGACCAAGTTTACGGAAACTGCTCTCCCCGATGTATTGGTCAGTGTTTGGGCCACTATTCCGAAGCCTGTTGGCGGGGAGTTCTACCTACACTGGCCCAAACCGACTCGGACAAGCTCCATATTCGCGGCCCAGTCGTTCATCAGCATCTTCTTTTGGAAGGCCCCCAGCACGAGCTGGACTATTCCGAATGCCCCAGCGACGACAGGCATGATGACTGGTCACGAAGTGTACATCGATCATGTTCCTGGCCTGAATGGAAACCCCACTGGGAGAGTCCATTGGAGCTCACCCTCTTCCGCGATTTCCTGGAGAAGGTCAGCGCTCGGTGAGGGCCGTCAAACTTCGTAGAGCGGAGGCCAAGCCACGCGAAAGGTCGTCAAGCTGGATATTAGGAGGTCAAAGATGAAGAGCTACCGCATTGGCGTTATTCCGGGCGACGGCATCGGTCCTGAGGTCATAGCGGAAGCGTTGAAGGTGCTCAGGGCTGTATCCCAGGCCAAGGGCTTCAGGTACGAGACGGTCCACTACCCTTGGAGTTGCCAGCACTATCTTAGGACTGGCGAGTTGATGCCAGAAAGGACTTTGGATGAGTATCGTCTGTTAGATGCCATCTTGCTGGGGGCGATTGGCGATCCAAGAGTGGAGCCGGGCCTACTGGAGCGGGCGGTAGTCTTTGCGTTGCGTAGCGCCCTCGATCTCTACGTCAACCTGCGGCCTGTCAAGCTCCATGCTGCTCACCTATGCCCCCTCAAGGATAAGAACCCCGAGGATATCGATCTCGTGGTAGTGCGCGAGAACACAGAGGGTGTCTATGTCGGCGCGGGCGGCTTTCACAAGCGGGGCTCCGTGAGCGAGGTATCGGTGGCCGAGATGATCTACACCCGGCAAGGCACAGAGCGAGTCATCCGCTATGCCTTCGAGCTGGCGCGGGCCCGCCAGAAAGCCCGACGGCTGACACTGGTGGACAAAGCCAACATGATCCCAGCCCATGATTTGTGGACGCGAACCTTTCAAGAGGTCGGGGAGGAGTACCCGGATATCGAGCGTGACCACGCCTACGTGGATGCTTGTTGTATGTGGTTGTTGAAGAAGCCTGAGTGGTTCGATGTCATAGTGACAACGAATCTATTCGGTGACATTATTTCTGAGCTGGGAGCGATGCTGCAGGGAGGTATGGGCATCGCCGGCTCGGGTAACATCCACCCTGGCCGGACATCCATGTTCGAGCCGATCCATGGCTCGGCACCCAAATATGCTGGGCAGAATGTGGCCAACCCCTTGGCAGCCATATCGGCGGCAGCTATGCTCCTAGAGCACATCGGTCAGAAAGAGGCAGGACAACTCATAGAGCATGCGATCATTGATCTCCTGCAGAGCCGCCGAATCCCTTCCTTGCAGGCTGGCCAAGGGCTGTCGACAACTGAGATAGGCGATTTAGTCGTGGGCAAGATAGAACAGTTGGTCGGCTAGTGCTGGCCCCATCTAGGAGTAATAGCCCAACAGATCGTGATCACCAATCACGGACTCCTGAGCCGAGATATGGCTCCGCACAAAAGGCGGGAACAAGTAGAACTGCTCGGTCAGCACAGGGTAGAACTCTTGGACCCTCTTGGGGAGGTGTCTTCGCAAACATGGACCTCCTATAGGTGAGGCGTGAGCCAGTTGAAAGTGTGGATGTATTCTGAAGCCCAGTGGTGTGCGCCCGCACCACTAACGCCTGTGTACCAGGAGCGCTGGCCGATGCCTTCTCGTACAAGTCTAGGCTGGCTCTCGTGGCAGAGGGGGTATATACCCTTAGCGGAGGACGTCAATCACACGATCAACCTTTCGGATATGAACTCGAAGTACGCCGATGTAATCTCGTCCCAAGAGGCTAAGGAGTGTCTGAGCGCGTTGGAGCCTCGAGATCAGGAGGATAACTAGATCCGTGGTGTCATGATGGGGAACGGTGCTTCCAGTCCAAACCACGCGATCATTTCAGCTCGTGGCAGGGGCGTCCGCCCGGAATGCTGCGCGTTATCAATCGAATACCGGGGAAAGGGGGATTGATGGTGTTATGAGGATGACCACACGTTTTAGGAAGATGTTGCAAGGGCCAGATGTTATTGTTATGCCCTTCGTCTGTGATGCCCTATCGGCCAAGCTGGTTGAGCGTGCAGGTTTTGAGGCAGTTGGTATGACGGGGGCTGGGGTCTCGGCCAGCCTGTTGGGAGTATCCGACGTGGGAGTCGTCACCTTGACTGAAGCTGTTATGGTAGCCAGGCACATGGTGAATGCGGTGAACATACCGGTCTTCGTGGATGCGGACACGGGGTATGGAAACGCCATAAACGTCATGCGCACCGTGAGGGAGTTCGAGCGCGCCGGGGTAGCAGGGCTTTTCATCGAGGACCAGGTTGCCCCCAAGAAGTGCGGTCACTTCGCAGGTAAGAGATTGGTCAGTCGCCGGGAGATGATCCTCAAGATCAAGGCAGCATTGGAGGCACGACAGGACCCGGATTTGGTGCTGATGGCCCGTACGGATGCGAGTGGTGTACTTGGCCTTGGCGAGGCGATCGAACGTGCTAAGGGCTACTTCAAAGCGGGTGCCGATATCGTCTTCGTGGAGGCTCCGGAATCTGTGGAGGAGTTGAGGGAAATCACGGCTTTGCTCGATGGACCCCTGTGGGCTAACATCGTTGAGGGGGGAAAGACTCCTCAGTTGAGCGTTACTGAACTAGCACACATTGGCTACAAAGTGGTCTCTTTCTCGAACTCCGTTTCCAGGGCCGCTGCCAAGGCTATGATAGCGGTATTGCAGGAGATCAAGGATAAGGGGGGCACGCTTGGGTTCCTGGATCGAATGATCAGTTTCGAAGAGCGAAACGAGATTCTCGGCCTGGCTGGTATTTATGAGTTGGAGAGGAGATTCTTGCCTGGAGATGAATAGTGTGACGCCGGGAGATCGCAGTGGAATCGGCTTGAGGCGAGCCAGAGATCGGTTTACTGCTCGAACGTGCATGAGAGAGGTGAAGTGATTGAAAGTTGCTCTGTGCACGGGTTGTTCAAGTCATCCGTAGATGGTGAGCATCTTGTATCAGGTGGTCAGGACGGAGAGGGCTTACCGTTTTCAGATAGAGGTTGAGAAGGGCAAGTAGATGGCGGTGGGGATGAACCACCTCGTCGGCCCGGGAAGGAGCAGAGGAACCTTTCCGGTCCCCTGAGTTCAACACAAGCGGAGAGAGCGGCTGGCGCTCCTGCCCAAGAAAGCGCGATGATATAGCACTCGAGAACTGCCCTGATCATCTTGGGAAAGAAGCGCGAGGGGACGCCAACCTCATCTCCGCATCCTAGAGTGCGTGGAGGCGCAGGCCAGCTTAGGGGAGATAAGCGATCTCCTATGAGAGGTCTCCGGGGACACGCGGCCATGTGGGGCTTCTAGAGGCACTGACGTGTTTGAATATAGGTTCGCCTAGATTCGTGGGGGGGATATGGAGCCCGTAGTTCACTTGTAGCCTTCAAAGGAGAGAGAGAAGCATGATCAAGAAGATCGATCACATCGGCATCGCGGTGAAGAGCATAGAGGAGGCCTTGACCTTCTATCAGAGCCTTGGCCTCAAGGTGGCCCACACCGAGGCGGAATCGGAGCAACGCGTGGTGGTGGCTTTCATGCCCGCGGGGGAGAGCGAGGTGGAGTTGATCGAGCCCATAGAAGAGGATGGGCCGGTGGCTCGTTTTCTCCAGAAGCGGGGAGAGGGGATGCACCACATCTGCTTCGAGGTGATCGATATCCACAAGCTCCTAGCCCGTCTGAAGGAGAGAGGCGTAGAACTTGTCGATGGGAAGCCCCGCATAGGAACGGGGGCCAAAAAGATCGCATTCATCCACCCTAAGGAGGCCCATGGGGGTCTCATCGAACTCTATGAGAAGGTTCCCGATGAGAAGGTGCCGCCCTTGGTGGATCTGGAGGCCCTACGGGACAGGCTTCGCTTGCAGAGCGAAGCGGCTCGAGTGGGGCTGGAAGGGTTCATCTCTGCCCTTCAAAAGCAGGGGGAGAATCGAAAGGAGTAGGGAACCATCCATAAGCAGTCTTCATTGAGCGTGAGGCAAAGGGGCATGGTGTTTACGGAAGGCCTGGTCGAGATCCATGCCGGAGAGGGGATGGCAAAGCCCAGCCCAGCTCTGGGTCTCTCCCTTCGCGCCGCTGACCATGACTTGAAGGTTAGCATCATTCAATTGATTAGGGTTGACCTAACTATCGGGACTTGAGGAGCCTAGCCCAAATCAACTCTTCGGCAATTTTGAGTTCGGAATGACACCTTTTGCAACCGACCCGGGAGCATCTGAACGAGTCAGATCACCGGCTGCCAGTCTTTCGTCTCGGCCCCTCTCGCCCGAGCGCCTCGAAGAGTATCTCGTCAGTACGGGTGGCGACGACAGCAAACGGATACTGTGGGAACGCCATCAAACGAAGTCATTGCAGATTCCGTGATTTGAGCTGACCACCAGCAGGGATGTAAGACCCTCATTGCCTTTTCGCTTCCCTCATGCGCTGTCCCCAAGGAGACTTCCCTGGGTGCGCTAGGTTGTTCGCCTCTGTCGCATAGTCTTTTCCTCCAGCCATTCATCGAGCGCCTGACGGAAATGCAACCACCAACAGGCATTTTGGGCCTATCCCCGCTCACATCTGCCTCCGGGGCCGATATTGAATAGCCTCCGCTAGGTGAGCGGTGGTGATCTCCCTCTCTCCTCCCAAGTCCGCTATCGTACGCGCTAACTTTAAGATCCGATGAAAGGCCCGGGCACTCATCTGTAACTGCTGCATCGCCTGGGTAGGCTCCTCCCCCCATCATCCAATCGACAATATCCCCTCACCTCCCCAGGCCCCATCTCTGCGTTACAGGCTAGACGCGTTTCAACAAACCTCTTGCGTTGTCTCTCCCTGGCTTCCTCTACCCTCATCCTGATCCGCTCCGAGGTCTCCAATGGTACATCGCTAGCCAACTTCTCATACTCTACCCTCGGGACCTCCACATGGATGTCTATCCTGTCCAATAGAGGACCAGAGAGCCTCTTCTGGTATCGGGTCACTATCGCCGGCGAGCAGCTGCACTCCTTCACCGGATCACCAAAATATCCACAAGGACAAGGGTTCATAGCCCCAATCAACATGAAGTTGGCAGGAAAGGTCATGGTGGTCTTGGCCCGACTGATGGTCACCACCCGATCCTCCATCGGCTGCCTCATCACCTCCAATACCCGATGTCCAAACTCAGGTAACTCATCTAGAAATAACACCCCGTGATGGGCCAGACTTATCTCCCCCGGCTTGGGCCAGGTTCCTCCCCCTACTAACCCAGCATGGCTGATGGTATGATGAGGAGACCTAAAGGGCCTCTGTATGATGAGGGGCGTCCCCTCTGGCAATAGCCCCCGCACACTATAGATCTTCGTCACCTCCAAGGCCTCATCGATACTCATGGTGGGAAGGATGGTCGGGAGAGCACGGGCCAGAAGGGTCTTGCCTGCACCGGGAGGACCACTCATAAGCACGTTATGTCCCCCAGCAGCCGCCACCTCCAAGGCCCGCTTCACATGCTCCTGACCTCGCACATCGGAGAAATCGATAGGGTATTCAGGTCTCTTGGCGCTTAAAGCCTCGGGATCAGCCTCATAGACCGGTATCTCTTGCGAACCGTTGAGATGGCCCACTAATTGAGCGAGTCTCTCTAAAGGGATGATCTCTATCCCCCCAATGAGGGAGGCCTCTGGAGCATCGGAATGGGGTACGAAGATTCGCCGGAACCCCTCCTCCTTGGCCACGCTCACCATGGCCAAGATGCCATCGACATGTCGCACGCTCCCATCTAAGGAGAGTTCACCGATGAATACAGAGGAAGAGAAGGGTGAGACCTGTCCTGAGGCCAAAAGGGTGCCCACGGCGATGGGGAGGTCGAATGCCGGGCCCTGCTTTGGGAGGTCGGCAGGAGCCAGGTTCACGGTGAGCCGCCGCATTGGGAAGACGAAACATTCGTTCTTGTACGCTGTCATTTAGAAGCATTACTCGTGAATCTCCCCTGCTCGAAAAATTCCTTCATCTCGTGTCGGTGTTCGGCTTCAACCAATGTGTGTATCAAATGGACAACCATCTTTCAAGCGAAAACACTTCTCGCGAACCATTTCCTCACCAAGCACAGAGGCCTTTGAACTCAGTCACATGGGCAGCACGCTCACCAAAGGGCGGAACCAGAAGGGCAAACCAGCGGTGGGAGGAGTAGGGGCAAGGGCTACGTGTCTCCATCGCCCTCCTTGAGAGGACCTGAGTTGTCAGCATATCTCATGGGTGTCGCCGGTAGGCAATTCTACCTATATCCTCGCCCGCCATCTGACCCTCCCCAGTCACACTATTCCAAAGTAAACTCCAAAAGGATGGCAAGGTCCGGTGATACGTGGAATAGATGGCTCCCAGGTGAGCTCCGCCATCTTCCTCCGCAACTACCTGCCTTCACAGAATGACCCTAAACCCTGTTGATAGGCCATCTAGAGGAAGATCAAGTGAAGAAGGGACAAAGACGAAAGCCGAAACGAGGAGGTGTGCGGAGAAAAGCCACCCTTGGGAAAAGGGGGCGAACCTTCGGCCTGGCAGGTGACGCGGTAGTTGCAGCCATATTCGTCTTCTGGATGACCTCAGCGACAACAGGAGCTGTTTCGGGGACTCTCATAAACCCAGGATCGAAGTTGCCTTCCGCGGGGTTCATAATGGCTATTCATGAGATACCCACCGGGCCCCTTCCCACCGCCCGCCCCTCTCCCGACGGACTCTACCCCGACATAGAAATCCCATCATACTACTACGATTTCGGCACCGTCAAAGCGGAGGAGAACCTGGAGCATGCTTTTCAGGTTGCCAATCGGGGCGAGGCGGATCTGCTGATAAGCCAGTTTTATACAACTTGTGGTTGTACCATGGCCCGTCTCGCAGCGGGGATAATCCCCCCGGGGTAAGAGGCGGAGTTGACGGTTTATTTCGACGCTGATTTTCACCCCCTGGAGGGGAAGGGTGGAAAGGGCGGTCATTATCGGCTCCAACGATCCAGATGAGCCAGAGGTAATAGTGACCGTCACGGCCTACGCTCTCTCGGAGTGAGGGGAGATATCGTGTTAAGGCTATCGTTGTGCAAGGGTTCAAAGCGAGAGGAGGTCGAGAACAACCCGAGCAGGACACGCCTCACCACTAGGGTGCTTCTAGGCCTCTCACTGGCTCTCCTGCTACTCTCGCCATCCAAGGGCGTGGTTTCAGCTGATGACGGTGGAGGGGAGAAGGCGTATATCTTTTTCAGTTCGGGATGTGGTGAGTGTGTTCGTTACGTGGAGCGTTCGCTCATCCCCGCCTTGGAGGGTCAAGGTTTTCGAGCGCGCATTGAGCATCACGACTACTTGACTCCCCAGGGGCGGCAGACCCTCGTTGCCCTGGTGGGGGAGATCGGCCTCTCCCCGGAGGTGCGCAGTTCCCTCTATGCGTTTGTGCCCACCGAAGAGGGTACCATCGTTTTTTTGGGCCATGTGCCCGCTTTCCTCGTAGAAGGGACACTGACCAGCAGCGATCTCCCCCCCGATCTCGTTGTGGCCCAGCCGGTGATGACCGAAGACCCTTCATCTTACCTCTTGGGCAACTTCCAAGGCGAGATGCAAGAATTTGCCATTGATGCGCCCCTCAAAGAGGCCCTGGACGAGTCCAGATCTTTGTTCATGGATAGGAGAGGGCCGGGGCTAGCAGCTACGACCGAAAGCCTGATTGCTCTCCTCCCCCCGGTGATCATCGCTGGCCTCGTGGATGGAGTCAACCCCTGTGCCTTCGCCGTGATCCTTTTCCTCATCGCCTTCCTCTATACGTTGCGGCGCGCCAAGAGGGAGATCTTGAAACTTGGCGGCGTTTACATCGTTGCCATCTACTTCGTCTATCTCTTGATCGGTTTGGGTATCCTGAGGGCGGTCTCTCTCAGCTCCCAGCCCCACATCTGGGCGAAGTTAGCCAGCATCCTGCTCATAATCCTGGGACTAATCAATCTGAAGGATTACTTCTGGCCTCATCTGCCAGTGCACTTGAGTATGCCCTCTTTCGCCCATGAACAGATGCCCGACCTAGTGAAGAAGGCCTCGGTGCCAGCCACCCTGGTGATGGGTGGACTGGTAGGACTCTGCACCTTCCCCTGTTCAGGAGGCATCTATGTTTCGATAGTGACCTTGCTGGCCGCGAAGACCACCCTCAGACTGGGCATGGGCTACTTGTTGCTGTACAACCTGATGTTCGTGATCCCCCTAGTGGCCATCGTTGGTCTGGCTGGCAACCGGGTGACGGCCAAGGCCTGGGCTAGCTGGGAGCGCACGCATAGCCACGATCTTCGCCTCTGGTACGGACTGATAATGATCGCCCTGGGGATCATCGTACTCTTTTGGATTATCTAGATCCATGGTAAAGGCTAATATCTTGGGACTGGGTGGAAGGCTGTGGGCGCCAGCAAGGTAGAGACACGGGCTTGTTATCGTACATGGGTTGCGTATGACGCCAGGCAAATTTTGGTCAAGGTCGGTGATGGCTGAAGAAGCTCTATTCGAAGAAGTCCCTGGAGGCAAAGTGTTGAGGGTTAGGCTAGGCACCAGGCTCTCTAAACACTGGTTACTCATAGCCAACCTGGTATCCGGCCTTTTTGCTGGCCTGCCTTGGGTCGCTCCCGCTCTGATGGCACGAGGCTACTCCCATTTGGGGAGGTTGATCTACACCGCTTACAGCATCTTCTGCCACCAGTTGCCGCAACGCTCCTATTTTCTCTTCGGGGAAAGGGTATCCCACTCCATGCCAGAGATAGTAGCCGTTGTGCACAGCGATGAGTTCGCAGCCTTGCGAGCTTTTCTGGGCACACCGGAGATGGGCTACAAGGTGGCCTTGGCCCATCGCACTCTGGCCATCTATACCGGTATTGCCGTGGGCGGCTTCCTTTTCGCTCTCCTCCGCCGCCGAGTGAGACCCTTCCCCCTACAGCGGTATCTGCTCTTTCTGGCCCCTGTCGCTGTGGATGGTCTTACCCACATGCTCACTGATATGCTTCCCGCCATCACTTGGCGAGAGACCAACGAGTGGTTGCGAATTCTCATCGACGGGTGGGCCCATCTCCCGTCCGCCTTTTATACTGGCACCGGGGTCGGTTCTCTTAATTGGTTGCTACGCACCTGGACGGGGGGTCTGTTGGGCCTGGGGACGGTATGGCTCGTCTACCCCTATGTAGATATGTCCCTAAGAGTAATGGGGCAGCGACGGGGGTGATTCTCAACTCCACCGGTGGGAAGAGGGTGTCCATATGATGTCTCAGTCCTAGTGCCCAATTTCCGTCCCAAGAAAGCACAAGGGGAAAAGGAAAACTCAGATGTCCAAGCCTCTAAAGTTAGCCATTGGGGCGATCGTAATCATACCGGCCTTGGCCCATATCGTCTACATCGGGGCCACCAGTTCCCTAACTAACTACTACCTGACCGTGGAGGAACTCCTCGCTCAGGGGCCTAGCCTGCACGGGGAGGAGGTTCGACTGGCCGGAGAAGTAATCCCTGGTTCCATCGAGTGGGAGTGGAGCACCTCGACCCTGAAATTCCAGGTTCAGGGTAAAGAGAGTATACCGGTAATATATCAAGATCTTCCCCCTGACACTTTCCGAGGGGGTATCACCGTCATACTAGAGGGCAGGTATGAAGAGGAGGGCTATTTCCGGGCCTCCTCCCTGAGGACGAGATGTCCCCACTCGTACGTGCCTGCCCTGTAGGAGATTCGCCACATGGCCAATACGTTGGAATGCATATCGATGAAACTGCATAGCAAGAAGGTGAGCCTATCGCTGGCGCTGATAGTATTTGGCCTGCTGGCTGGATGTGCTCTAGAGCCTTCTGAGGGGATCGTGGAGCCGCCGGCCCCAACGGTCGTACCTTCGAGCACCTCAGAAGAACCAAGCGCTGTTAATGGCCCCCGGATCTCCTTTGACCACGACTCTGCGGATTTAGGGACCCTTCCGCTCAACCAGATGTTCCACTATTACTTCCCCTTTAGAAATGTAGGCAATGCGCCGCTAGAGATCATCGGTGAGCCAACGATCGAGACTTTGGAGGGGTGTTGACCACCGAAGCCGGTCGTAGGTTCTACGACCCTTGGGCCAGGCGAATCCAGTACGGTGAGCGTCTGCTTGCATATGCACGAGGGGATGGGAGGTCCCCATCATTTCCTGATCACCGTAAGGTCAAACGATCCCTTAGAACCTGAGGAGATCCTCTCCATAAGAGCGTATTTTGGCGATTAAGGTGAAGATAAGGAAGATGGCCAGTGGTCCGCACTGCCGGATGATGGCTATGAGTCGAACGTACTAAGGAGGACTCCACCATGCCCCAGAGAATAGGATCTTTGCGCTGGTTTGTCTTCGTCCTCTTCCTTTGGTCCATCCCCTTGATAGCGGTAGGTTGCGCTCAGGGAGAAAGAGAGGTGACTGCAACTCCCGAGATACAGTCCACTTTCGTAGATGAAGCCACCCCCCCTCCCTCTATGGAGACGCCTACGACCCAAGCGATGATGGCCCCCGATTTCACACTTCGGGACTTGGAAGGGCATGAGGTGAGCCTCTCCCAGTTCCGAGGAAGGCCGGTGATGCTTTTCTTCTGGGCCACTTGGTGAATATACTGCCGGGCGATGGTATCGTCCATGGTTGAGCTTCAGGAGGAGTACGAGTCCAAGGGTCTAGTCGTCATCGGTATCGATGTGGAAGAGGAGCCAGAAGTAGTTAGATCATTCCTGGAGGAAAGGGGGATCAATTACCTCAACCTTCTGGGGGATGTGAAAGTATTTCGCGACTACCGGCTGACGGCTCACCCGCATACTGCGCTGGTCACATCGCAGGGTGAGATACACAACACCTACATCGGCTTGGTAAGCAAAGAGGCCTTGGAGAAAGATATCGAGGCCCTGCTCTCTGCTGAATGAAGGGAAGGAGATCGCCATGTGGTGCCATCTATTACTCTTCATGCCTCTTATCGGTTTAGGGCTATTCATCATTTTCCCTTTCGGGGTGGCCCTCCCTACTTACGCGATAGTATCAGTGACATCCCTCTTCATCTACTATAAGGTCATAAGAGCCATGAGGCAACCAGTGCAGTCTGGACGTGAAGAGATGATGGGAGCACTAGCCACGGTGGTCACCCCGATGGACTCCGCAGGACAGGTTCGTTACCGGAACGAGTTCTGGAGCGCTGTCTCAGAGGAGAACTTGAGGCCCGCCCAACGAGTGAGGATCGTCGGTTTCAAAGGGCTAATACTCATCGTCGGTGGTACCGAGGGAACAGAGGCGGAGACCAGCCGTCGCTCACATTGTGAAGGAGGCGTAAGAAAATGAGGGGGTTGAACTTCACCATAGTAGGCTCGTTGCCGGGGTTGCTCTTATCCGTGAGCTATATCCTTTGCGTGCTCTGGGGCCTTCTGGTTCCCCAGAGCCTGAAGACGTACCTAAAGTCTGGGGACCGCAGGTGAAAGAGGAATTGACCGATGCCTATGAATGACGGATATAAGGATCCAGAGCAAGAAAATGAACCGCGCAAACCGGGTGCCACCTATATTCGCAAGAGCTACACCCTGGCGCTGGTAGGGGCGCTGATTTTCTACTTGGTGGGGCTGTACACCCACCCCTTGCTATTCCCGACCACGACAGGGGCTGTGTCTCGTCAAACCCCCATTGCCCAGCAGGCACCGACCGAGTCTAGTGATCTCTCAGTCGTGGAGGCGTATCAGATGGTCGTCCAAGAACTGAACGCCCTGGCTGCCAAGAGTTGCTCCGATCCCCAGTTCGATACGATGATCTCATCGCTCGCGGGGGAAATCGCCCAACTTCGCACGCTCAACCCCTACTACCGCCTCAGGGAGATCCAGAGAGAGGTCATCCCCGCGGGGGTGTCTGCCGTATATGGTGAAGATTTGGGCGTTTCCTTTGACAACGTACAGGCGAGCATCAACCTGTTGCGCGAGTTCGATCTCACGTACGGCCAACGCAAGATCTCGCTTGCCGGAGCAGACCTGGAACGCTACATCCGAACCGGCAGCGAAACCGCTTGCAAATACTGTTGCACTGCCCAGACACTGGTAAACAAGGATGGCACGGCAGCCTGCGGCTGCGACCACTCCAAGGCCATGCGCGGCTTGGCCGCCTATCTGATCGCCAACCGCTCTCAGGAGTTCAGCGATGAGGAACTCTTGGGGGAACTGAACCGTTGGCGAGCCGTATTCTTCCCCAAGCAAACGCTGATCGAAGCCTTGCAGGCGCGCGAGGTAGCCGGCGAAGAGGGGATCCAGGAGATCCTAGAGGAGTTTCCGGAGTTCATGCCTGAGATGGTAGGTGGGTGCTGAACCAGACGCTCATCAGTTAACAGGTACGGCTCCGGTGTAGTAAAGAGAGAGGAGGAGTGAAATGCAAATTGACCCGGGACACAAAGAGATAGACAAGAGACATGCAGTGATCATGCTCCTCTGTTGCCTCGTTCCCATAGCCGCTGTGGCGGCCATCTGGGTGCTAGGCGTCCCACTAAATAGCACGCTCCTCTTGGTCATAGTCCTCCTTTGCCCTCTGGGCCATCTGTTCATGATGCGAGGAGGACATCAAGGCCAAAACACCCGGTGGAGATCTCCTCCACACGAGGCATAGGCGGGATGAAGGAGAAGGGTAAGGATGGCCATGTTGGTTGATCACCTTCAGGGCGAACCATGGAAGACAAGAAGAAGAGACGGGTCCTTAGGGCGTTGGGGGTCATCGAGGGACACATCCGTGGCGTGCAGCGCATGATCGAAGCCGAGGCTCACTGGCTTGAGATCATCAGACAGACCACCGCCATTCGAGGCAGCCTAGGAAGGCTTAATCTCCTTCTCTTGCGGGAACATCTCTCTACGACGACGGGTGCCCACCTGGTCAACGGGGATCTGGCGGCTCAAAGGAAAGCGCTGGACGAGATTTTGAGCCTCCTGGGCGAAAGACGCCTTCAGGTATCAGAGCCAAGGAGAGAGCCTCAGAAGACGACCGCTGAGGGTCACCGCTGCCACCCTGCGGCAGAAAGATGAGGGCTATGGAGCGCAAAGGTGAACTCTCATAGGAGGTGACTATGGCAGAGAAGTTTGAGAGGAACGGGCGGGAAGTCAAAGGCGTAGGCCGACGCAGATTCCTCAGATATGCGCTTGGGTTCTCCTTCCTCTCCACCCTGGTTGGGGTATTGACCCCCCTCATCGGCTATCTCTGGCCCTCCAAGAGCGCGGCAACAGCCACGGGCGGACGCGTGCTGGTGGGAACCATAGATGAAATCCCCCTGGGCACAGGCAAAGTGGTGGCTCTAGGCCACCAACCGGTGATAACGGTGAACACTGAACCGGGGGGTTCGGGCCTTCTCGGTGGTATGCACCCATTTGGCCTGCATAGTCCACAAGAGCCCAGATGAGCCCTATACCCATTGCCCCTGCCACGACGGACGCTTCTCCCTCCAAGATCCCCAGGGAAGTGAACTCACCGGCACCGTCATATCCGACCCTCCGCCGGCTCCCATCGCACCCTATGATGTGGCTGTAGAGGACGATAAGGTCTATGTGACCGAGAAGGTGGCCTAGGCCCACATCTTTCTGACGGCGAATCAAGCGTGACTTAAAAAAAAGAGGTGCAAAGTGCTAAGGAGGAAGGTAGAGCTCTTCGTGGCGGTTTGCCCCCTCTGTGAGGAGGTCCTCCAGTTGGTCGAGAGCCTGGTCTGTCCGGACTGCGAGGTGATCGTCTACGACCTCAACAAAGAGGGGATGGATAAAGCGAAGCAGTATGGCATAAACTCGGTTCCCACCGTGGTGGTGGATGGCGAACCCGCCCCTTGCTAGCCCCAGAACAGACCAAACGCCGAAGACCTGCGCGCCCTCGGGCTAGGCCGGTTGATCTGACCGACGAGTACTCTTGTTGCCAAGCGTTGGGGAAAGGGATAAAGATGGCTAAGGATCCTGTCTGTGGTATGGAAATCGACGAGAGAGGCTTCACTTTCCGCACCGCATACAAGGGCAAGGTCTACCACTTCTGCCGACCTACCTGCAAGGAGCTATTCCTCGCTGATCCCAAGAGGTACATCGCTCCCCTGAAGGAGAAAGGCGGTGATACAGCGGAGAGTGAAGAGAGCCGCTGAACCTGTCTGAAGAAAGGAGGTGACAAACCATGGCTAAGGACCCAGTCTGTGGGATGACCGTCAATGAGGAGAAGGCGGCCGCCAAGTCAGAATACATGGGGAAGACATACTACTTCTGTTCCCAGGGCTGCAAGATAGCCTTCGATAAAGATCTAAAGAAGTATGTGGGGATGGAGGGAGAGATGGGGCATGAAGGCATGGGACACGGGGGCCACTAGGCTCTTCCCTGGCTAGTGAGGGGAATTCCCCTCACCAGCCGCCTTCGATGGGCGGTAATTAGAGAGGGTCATATTCTTCTCTGAGATGCCCATCATCGGTGGCATCTTCCTGGCCAGCGGCTTCGTCAGCCGCCTGACCCTCTTGGTCATCTATGCCCTCCAACTCTATCCCTTCCTCCTTCCAGAGGAGAAAGAGTTACAAGAGAGTTTTGGCCAGGAATATGACGAGTATCGTCGGCGGGTGCCCCGCTTGATCCTCAGAAGCCGAGCCTGATCTTAAAGGCGAGATATAGAAAGTGAACGAGTACATCATTCGGAGGTAAAGGGAGGTTAGATGGGTAAGAGAGAACGAAGTTCTGAACGCGCCAGGAGGCGAAGGGCCTCTCGTCAGAGCAGAGGAGCATCACAAAGGTATTGGTCTTGGGCCATAGCCATCCTCTTGATCATCAGCGGCCTGGGGGGACTACTATATCTCGCCGGCCAAGGAGGGCCCTCGACCTCTTCTGGGTCGAGTGGCAGTCAACTTCCCACCGCCGGCCCCATCCACGCCATTCACGAGATCGATCCATATCGTGCCCCACTCACCGGCTCTCTTGCCCAAGGGCCACCACCGGATATAGAGGTATCTACCACCTATTATGACTTCGGTAGCGTTCACCCCAGCGAAGAGGTGATTCGGAGTTTCACCGTCCGAAACCTGGGACGGGGTGATCTGGCGGTCACCAGTTTCTATACCACCTGCGGCTGCACCACCGCAGACCTCTCAGCGGGCACCATCCCGCCCGGTGGCCAGGCCACCCTGACCATCTACTTCGACCCGGATTTCCACGAGGTGGTTGGCGAGGTGGAGCGGGGGGTCATTGTCGAATCCAACGACCCCGACGAGACAGTGGTGGAGATCTGGTTGCATGGTATAGTGCTGGAACGTTAGGGTTAAGCCTAATTGGGGATGCTATGAGAGAGAAAATCGCCGGGGAGGCGGAGGAGTTCACATCCCCGCCTCGAACCATGACCGCGGTGAAAGGGGCCCTCCTTATGGGCGTGGTGGCTCTTTTGCTGCTCTTTGCCAGCGCCCTGAGGGGTCTCGGTGCGGGACCTCTTGATGAGGGTCCAGCCCCACTTTTTTCTCTTGGGCTCTTCGACGGAGGAGAGTTGTCCCTGGAAGATCTGAGCGGTCAGGTAGTGGTGATCAATTTCTGGGCCTCTTGGTGTCTCTCCTGCCGTGAGGAGGCATCAACTCTAGAGCGGACCTGGCGGGCCTATAGGGACAGAGGTGTGACCTTTGTAGGCGTCAATTACATCGACACGGAGCCAGGGGCACGAGTCCACATGGAAGAATATGACATCACCTATCCCAATGGGCCAGATCTGGGCAGCAAGATCGCCCAGGCCTATCGCATCCAAGGCGTCCCTGAGACCTTCATCGTCGATAAAGAAGGCGATATCGCCCATCTCCATATCGGCCCCTTCGACGAGGTTACGCTTGTGGAGGTGCTCGAGAGTCTTCTGGAAACCAACGGCCTACAGGGTTCAGGGGGAAGCCTTAAAGAGATGCTCTCTAAAAGCGACGGGTTTGATGAAGAGATAGTCACTCGTGCAATAATAGGGATAGGACGTTCCAAACTTGACGTGATAGAGAAAATGCAACAGTAGAACAGAATACCTAACAGACTAAACAGCATCGAGGGTCACGTGCGGGGAGTACAGCGCATCATGGACAAGGATGAATACTGCATCGATACCCTTAGGCAACCCCTGGCTGTGCAACGGAACATCGATAAGGTCAACGTTCTAATCGTAGAGAACCGTCTGGAAACATGAGTCACCACCGCTATCCCCGGTGATGACCCTTCCCAACGGGAACGGAACATCGCTGAACTATTGGATTTGCTCGAAACCTCAGGCAAACTCTAGACATAGTCTGTGCCAGCATCCCTGGTCAATTCTGGAAATCCCTGCTCACATCTGCCTCCTCGGCCGATATTGAATAGCCTCGCCAGATGACCGGTGGTCATCTCCCCTTCTCAAACCAAGTGTGCTATGGTGCGGGCTAGCTTCAACATACGATGAAAGCCCCGAGTGCTCATCTGCAACTGACGCATGGCCGATCTCGGCACCACGATCGGTTCTCTCAATTGGTTACTACGCGCCTTGACGGGGGGTCTGTTGGGGCTGGGGAGAGCATGGCGCATCTATCCCTATCTAGTGAGGTTCTGAGGTTGGAGCAGGGCCAGAGGATGGTAGGACAGCGCCCGGAGTGACTCTCAACTCCACCGGGCGGTGAACACCAAGGACCGCTATCCAGGAGCGGTCTTGTCTTGCGGGTCGGATAGCCTGACCGCTTCTTCTGGTTAACCCCTTATGACTGTGGACAAGCCTCTCGCTTGCTGCTATCATTTGGGGGGTTGTCTTTCAGATCGCAAGGGATGGATGACCATGAAAAAGATAAGGGTAGTTTTGGCCGATGACCACGCCCTAGTTCGGCAGGGGATCAGCCGTTTCCTGGAGGAGAGCGGCGACATCACCGTTGTGGCTGAGGCAGGCGATGGTCAGAGGGCTTTGGAACTGGTGGCCGAGCATCAGCCCGACATAGCGGTAATAGATATCAGGATGCCCAAGCTCTCTGGCGTCGATCTGGCTCGCCGCATCAAGACGGAGCATCCTGAGGTGAAGATATTGGTTCTGACCGCCTACGATGACGATCCCTACATCTTTGCTCTCCTTCAAGCGGGGGCCGATGGCTATATCCTCAAGACGGCCGACTCCGCGCAACTGGTCAAGGCCGTCCGCCGAATAGCAGCGGGGGAGCCGGCCCTCGACCCAAGAGTGGCCAAGAGGTTGCTGGAGCGAGTGGTTTCAGGTCGCGTGGAACTGAAGGGAGATGAAGTAGTCGAGAGGCCTACGGATCGTGAGTTGGAGGTTCTTCGGCTGGCAGGCAAGGGGCTCACAAATAGGGCCATCGGGCTGGAGTTAGGGATCAGCGATCGCACCGTCCAAGGCCACTTGGCCAAGGTCTACTCCAAGCTCCACGTTAACAGTCGTACCGAGGCGGTATTGAAGGCGATGCAACAAGGTTGGATCGCCTTGGATGACACGGTGGAATGATGGGGGACGAAGATGGCTAAGGAGAGTAGCCCCCCTCGATCGTGGCGCGGCTTGCGCAGCCAAATCCTGCTCTGGGTCGTCCTGCCCGTGACAATCCTGCTACTGGTGCTCTCATTCACCGGCATATACAGCCACCAACGAGCGATGAGAGCCTTGGTGGAGGAGAGGGACCTGGCCCTGGCCACGCTGGCCGTCAAGGGGGTTGCAGAGAGTCTGGCTCACTGCCAGGCCGTTTTGGAGAACATCCGCGATCACGAGGCCCTTCGTCACGGCGAGCCCATCGATTATGACCAACTACTGGGGGAACTATCGCCGCGACTCAGTATCTTCGATGGAGGCGTTGCCCTTTTGGGGCCAGGTGGTGAATTGATCGCCGCTGAGCCTGATACCCCGGTCTGGGCCACTAGAATCCAGATCGTGGAGCCATATCTGGAGCAGGTCACCGCCAGTCAAGAGCCGATCTTTTTGACCGCCTCCGAGGACCCTCTGTTGAACGGCCCCCTGGTGGTCTTGATCGCTCCTGGTGCAGGCGGAGTGAAAGCACTGGTTGGCCTCTTCTCCCTAGAGGGTTGCGGTGCAACAGAGGCTTTGGCTGGCTTGGCGGTAGGTGGTGAGGGGGTGGCCTACTTGATCGATGGTGAGGGAAACATCCTCTATCATCCAGACCCGTCACAGTTGGGAAGCAACGCCCTTATCGATCTAGGTGTCGATAGGACCCAGCTGGCCGAGGCTGGCGCTGGCGTGCATCAGGATACGACCGGTCGAGATATGGTATTGGCCTATGGCCCCGTGGACCAAACCGGATGGGCAGTCATCCTCCAAGAGCCGTGGAGTGACCTGATCGCCCCCATGATGCACTATTCGCAGATAACACCGCTAATCGTGCTTCTAGCAGCCTTGGTGGCGTTCTTGGCTATCTACCTGGGAGTGCGCTGGGTGCTTCAACCCCTAGAAGAACTGGGCCGCAGGGCCAACAAGATCGCCTGGGGTGATTTTTCGGCCGCTCGTTCCCCGGTGGGAGGGATCGCGGAGATCGATGAGTTACGAGCCACTCTGAACCAGATGGCAGATCGAATCCGTACTTATCAGTCTGCCATGCGCAACTACGTAGCGGCTGTAACCCGAGGACAGGAGGAAGAGCGACTGCGGCTTGGTCACGAGTTACACGATGACACCGTGCAATCATTGATCGCTCTTTCACAAGAGCTGGAAAGGGCGCAAAGAAATGTGCCCGCCGCGGCAGTGGATTTACGCGAGCGGCTGACAGAGCTACGAGGGTTAACCAGCTCGATTATCGGCGATCTGCGTCGATACATCAGCGACCTGCGCCCGGTATATCTGGAGGATCTGGGGTTGATCCCCGCCCTAGAGAAGTTGGTGGGCGATCTGTCCACTAGTCAAAGTGTTGGCGCCGAACTTAAGGTGGTCGGAACGCCTCGTCGCCTCTCCTCCGATGGCGAACTGACTATCTTCCGCATCGTCCAAGAGGCCATGAAGAACATAGGACAGCATGCCCAAGCCTCCCGAGTGGAAGTGAAATTGGAGTTCGATTCAGACGGGATCACGGTGTTCATAGAGGATGACGGAGTGGGCTTTGAGGCCCCAGAGACACCCAGCGAACTCACGGAACGCGGCCACTTCGGGCTGATGGGGATGCAAGAGAGGGCCATGCTTTTGGGCGGGTGGCTCTCCATCGGGTCAGAGCCCGGCCAAGGGACCAAGATAGTGACTTACCTACCTGTCTGAGAAAGGGCACCGCGGTTCGGCCAAGCCACCATGACCTACGCCAGGTGGCGCAGTGAAGGCCTATCTCCCGATGGGCCTTTTTGCTTACTCCCAGAAGGGTTGAACGGCCCTACGACTTCGAAATGAAGCAGACTATATTTGATACAAGAGATCATACAAGGGGAGGTGAACGCCAATGAAAAGGATCGACTTTCTCCTCCTGGCTCTAACTTCGGGCTTGATCTTGGCCATCAGTTACACCTTGTGTGTAGCGTTCGGGTTAGCGGCTCCAGAGAGCTTGCGAATGTATAAGGCTTGGGAGCCCCTTTTACCTGGCTTTGAATGGCTAACTATCGGCGGTTTTCTTCTCGGGTTGGTAGAGAGTTTTCTCTACGGCCTCTATATCGCTGCCCTATACGTGCCTCTCTACAACCCCCTCTCCCGACGCTTTGGGAGGCTAGACGCAAGACCGAAGGACAGCGGCGGTTGAGATTCGGAGGTGAAGATGATGGCTACCAACAAGATAGTGTTACCGGTACAAGGGATGACCTGTGCCTCCTGTGTGGCCACGGTTGAAAGGGCCCTGAACGGCGTGCCCGGCGTCGCCAACGCTACCGTGAACTTCGCAACGGAGAAAGCCACGGTGATCTATGACCCCTCCCTGACCAGGCTCTCTGAACTAGCCTCTAGTGTTCGCGAGGCCGGCTACCAACCGGTGGTGGAGCGGGTCACTTTGCCCATCGGCGGCATGACCTGTGCTTCGTGCGTGGCCACTGTGGAACGCGCCTTAGGAGGTGTGGATGGGGTGGCCTCGGTCAGTGTCAACTTGGCCACCGAAAGGGCGACCATCGAATATATACCGGGAGCGGTGAGCGTAGCGGACCTCAAGAGAGCCATCCACCAAGCCGGGTATGAGGTGCTGGAAGCGGCTGGCGAAGAGGAGATTGTGGATTGGGAGCGGGAGGCCCGGCAACGGGAGATGCGAGAGTTGAGAAATCGCTTCCTCTTCAGTGGGGCGGTAGCCGTCTTGGTCTTCCTGGGAACCTATCAGCAGTTCTTCCCCTTCTTATCCCAGGTCCCTCGGCAGACCATGTTCATCATCCTATCCTTGCTCTCGACGCCGGTACAGTTTTGGGCCGGTTGGCGCTTTTACCGAGGCGCTTGGGCGGAGGCCAAGCATCTGCGAGCCAACATGGATACCTTGATCGCCGTGGGCACTACGGCGGCTTATGTCTATAGCCTGGCTGCCACCTTTATCCCCTTCTTCTTCCCGGAGGGTCTAGCCGAGGTATATTACGACACCGCGGTGATAATCATCGCTCTCATCCTCTTGGGTCGCTGGCTGGAAGCCAGGGCCAAGGGCCAGACCTCAGAGGCGATCAAGAAACTGATGGGGCTGCAAGCCAAGACCGCTCGGATCCTAAGGGATGGGCAGGAAGTCGACATCCCGGTGGAGGAAGTGCGCGTCGGCGACATCGTGCTGGTTCGTCCTGGGGAGAAGATACCCGTAGATGGCGTGGTCGCGGAGGGCCGCTCCAGCGTCGATCAGTCGATGATCACTGGTGAATCCCTACCCGTTGCCAAGGCAGAGGGTGATGAGGTGATCGGTGCTACTCTCAACAAGGTTGGGGCCTTCAAGTTCCGGGCCACCAAAGTGGGCAAGGATACCGCTCTGGCCCAGATCATAAAACTGGTGGAGGACGCCCAAGGCTCCAAAGCGCCCATTCAGCGCCTAGCCGACCAGATCTCCGGGGTCTTTGTGCCCGGGGTGATCGCTATCGCCCTAGCAACCTTCGTTGTTTGGTACCTCTTGGGCCCAGAGCCGGCCTTAACCCACGCCTTGGTGAACTTCGTGGCTGTCTTGATCATCGCCTGCCCCTGCGCTCTGGGCTTGGCCACCCCTACCGCCATAATGGTGGGTACAGGTAAGGGCGCAGAGAACGGCGTGCTCATCAAAGGTGGGGAATCGTTGGAGACGGCACACAAACTTGAGGTGATCGTTTTGGACAAGACGGGAACCCTCACGCGGGGTCAACCGGTTGTCACCGACATCGTGGTAAATGGGCGTGTCACCGAGGGGGAACTCCTCTATCTAGCCGCCTCCGCGGAGAGGGGGTCCGAGCACCCTTTGGGTGAGGCCATCGTGGAACGGGCCAAGGAGCGCGCTTTGTCCCTCGCGGAGCCGAAAGATTTTCGGGCTATCGCTGGCCATGGTATCTGGGCCGTCGTCGAGGGTAAGGAGGTCCTCTTGGGCAACCTGAAACTGATGCAAGACGAGGGGATATCCCTCAATGGCCTGAGCGAGGAGGCTGTACGTCTCTCCGACGAGGGGAAAACCCCCATGTATGTTGCCGTGGACGGCGAAGCCGCTGGGATCATCGCCGTGGCCGACACCCTCAAGGAGAACTCTAAGGAAGCAGTGTCCAAGTTGCGCCACCTGGGGTTAGAAGTGTATATGCTGACAGGGGATAACCGTCGGACCGCTGAGGCCATAGGACGACAGTTGGGACTTGACCATGTCTTAGCCGAAGTCCTTCCAGGAGAGAAGGCGGCTAAGATCAAGGAGTTGCAAGGCCAAGGCAAGGTGGTAGCCATGGTAGGGGATGGCATCAACGACGCTCCCGCTCTGGCTCAAGCCGATGTGGGCATCGCCATTGGCACAGGCACCGATGTGGCCATGGAAGCCTCTGACGTAACCCTCATCAGCGGGGATCTGCGGGGTGTGGTCACCGCCATCGCTCTCAGCAAGGGTACCATGCGCACCATCAAGTGGAACCTCTTCTGGGCCTTCGCCTATAACACCGCAGGTATCCCCGTGGCGGCCGGAGTGCTTTACCCCTTCCTGGGTCTCCTGCTCAATCCGGCCATCGCCGCCGGGGCCATGGCCTTTAGTTCGGTCTTTGTGGTGACCAACTCCCTCAGGCTGAGGGGGTTTACACCCTCGAATATCTAGGAGAAAGGAGTGGTGAAGAGATGATGGGCATGTTTTTCTTGTGGCCGATATTCCTGCTCTTCTTCCTGGCGCTGCCCATAGCGCTAGTGGTAGGAGCCTATCTGCTCTACCGGAAGGCTGGGCAAACGGATGGCTTGATGCCTGCTCGTATGGAGACGGCACCAACGGGATATACTCGTGCCTGTCCCTCCTGTGGTCGATTCCTGCAAGAGGGCTGGGTCAAATGCCCCCACTGTGGGAGCGAGATCGCTCAAGCTGGAGAGTAGACCATCTGGGAGGTACGTGTGGGGCGAGGGTGGTCAGGTTCTACTCCCCTGCTGCTTTGCCATCCAGTACTTGAAAGGCGAGATCCTGACACCTTCGCCCCCCACAAGGCCTGATAATTTAACATGGTTGAAACGGGTCTAAAACGGAGTGATCCTGCCCTGAGTTTGCTATCTATTGGGAGTGAGGGTGGATAATTGTCGACGAAGGAGAACCGTTCATCCCAAGAGTAGTGGGGCCCTCAGCCTAATGAACATCCAAGAGACGATGGAAGGTTACTATGTCGATCGCTAGAAAGAACCTCTTTGCTGAGAAGACCAGGTTTGCCATCTCGGTAGGTGGCGTGGCTTTCGCCGTGCTCCTTATCTTGGTGTTGAGCAGTCTATATCTCGGCTGGGTTGGGAAGCTGGGAGCCTATGTAGAAGGGGTGTAGGCGGATTTATGGATCATGCAGGAGGGGGCCTCCGACATGTTCCACTCCATCTCTATCTTGCCGCGTGGGATGGAGGGAGAGATCGGCGCCCTTGAGGGGGTGGAGGAGGTGCATCGGCTGCTAGGGCGGCAGATAGGCTTTAAGATCGATGGGAAGGAGGTTCATACTTTCCTCTTCGGCTTCCACACGGAGATGGGGGTTGGTGGGCCCCTGAGGGTGTTCGAGGGGCGGGATAGGCCTCAAGAGGGAGAGATCATCATCGATGGGGTCTTCGCCAGGAATAACGCCCTTAGGTCGGGGGACAGCCTGATCATTGGGGGCCGAGAATTCAGGGGGGCTGGCATCTCGGAAGGTGGCAATCTGGTCATCTATCAGTTTTCTTTCATCCGCCAGGAGGATGCTGAGGACCTTTTCCGAATGGGGAATCTGACCAACTACTTCTTGGTCTCCGTGGACGATTCGAACAAAGCCCAGGAGGTTGCCCAGAGGATAAGCGAAGAGATGCCAGGGGCGGAGGCCCTCACCAAGGCCGAGTTCGCGGAGAACAACCGCAAGATAATGACGGAGAGTTTCCTGCCGATTTTCTCCGTTCTGGTGGTCATCGGTTTCATCATTGGGGTGGCAGTGATCGGTCTGACCATATATACCGCCACGGTGGAGAAGTCGCGCGAATACGGGATCCTCAAAGCCATCGGGGCGAATAACTGGGATCTCTATAAGATCACCTTTGAACAGAGCCTTACCTGTGGGCTTCTAGGTTTTATGGTGGGAGTTCTATTGGGATGGGCTGTGAATGCGGCCGCTGCGGCATTCGTGCCCGCATTCGTTACCTATCTTCGGATCCAGGAGATTGCGGGCCTCCTAGGGGTCACCCTTTTGATGAGCCTCGTGGCCTCCTACATCCCGGCGCGCAGGATAGGGGGCATAGATCCTGCTGTGGTATTCAGAGCCTGAGGGGGAAATGAGAGTCCTAGAGTTATGTGGAGTTAGCAAGGTCTATGGGTCAGGCCACACGGCTGTGAAGGCCATGCAGGGGGTGGATTTGAAGGTGGAGAAGGGCGAGATCGTCTTGATAATGGGCCCTTCGGGGAGTGGCAAGACAACCCTTCTCTCCATGGCTGGCGCTCTTTTGAGGCCTACCGAAGGGGATATCTTCATCAATGGTAAAAAGATAACCGATCTGGGCGAAAGGGAACTTCCCAGAATAAGGATCGAGAATATCGGGTTCGTCTTCCAGGCTTTCAACCTGCTCTCTAACTTGACCGCTCTGGAGAACGTGATGGTGCCCATGAAACTGGTTGGCAGGAGAGACCGGTTGGGCCTTGAGCGGGCGCAGAATCTGCTTTCGGACCTGGGCCTCAAAGAGCGGTTGAACCATCTCCCAAAGGATCTTTCAGGCGGCGAACAACAGAGGGTAGCCATCGCTCGCGCTCTGGCCAATCAACCCAAGATGATCTTGGCTGATGAGCCAACGGGAAATCTGGACTCCAAGACCGGTCGCCAGGTGATTGACCTCCTCTGTCGCATCGCCTGCGAGCAGGAGAGAACCGTGGTCATGGTCGGTCATGATGAGCGCATCAAGGACATAGCCCACCGTGTCCTCTGGATGGAGGACGGTAGGATCAAGGAAACATTTTGAACTATTGCAAAAGATAGAGGAGGACTGCAGATGACAAACAAGGTTCAGTGGACAGTCGTGACAACGGTTGCCACTCTCGCTGCCCTTCTTTTGATTTTCGTGGGAGGGTTCGTGGCCTGGACCTTGGCCCGCCCCGCCATCTCGAGTTGGGCCTGGCCTTTCCACATGGGGAATTGGATGGGTCCCTGGATGATGGGCGACCGCTCAGGGTATGGCGGGATGATGGCTTCTGGATACGCCAGCTGGGGGAGAACCGTTCCTCGCAGTGGTGGTGAGGCCCTCAGCCTGAAGGATGCCCAAGAGGCGGTGGAAGGCTATCTCCACTCCCTCAGCCTGCCAGGGCTGGCCATCGCCGAGGTGATGGAGTTCGCCGACAACTTCTACGCTGAGGTGGTCGAGAAGAGCACTGGTGTGCACGCCATGGAACTACTCATCGACAAAGAGACCGGTGCCGTCTATCCGGAGTATGGGCCCAATATGATGTGGAATGCCAAGTACGGCATGCATTCGGGCTCAGGCTGGGGAGGGATGACGGGAGGCATGATGAGCGGCTCCGGTACAGAAGAGCCCAGCACCGACATGCCTGTGTCGGCTGACCAGGCTCTTCAGCATGCACAACGATATTTAGAGACCTACATCCCTGGCACCGAGGTGGCCGATGAAGCCGATCACCTCTACGGGTATTATACTATCCACGTTCTCAAAGATGGGCAGATCTATGGCATGTTGAGCGTCAATGGCTACAGCGGCCAGGTCTGGTTACCACAACTGGCATGGTCAATTTGTGGACATGTTAGAGCTAGATGAAGGCTAGATTATCTGCCAAGGGAGGTGAGAAAGATGGCTAAAGATCCCGTCTGTGGTATGGAAATCGACGAGAGGGGCTTCACCTTCCGCACCGAGTACAAAAACAAAGTCTACCACTTCTGCCGACCCACCTGCAAAGAGCTATTCCTCGCCAATCCTAAGAGGTACATCGCGTCCGTCGAGGAGAAGGGCGGCGATACAGCGGAGAGTGAATAGAGCCCGCTGAACCTGTCCGAAGAAAGGAGGTGACAAACCATGGCTAAGGACCCGGTCTGTGGCATGACCGTCGAGGAGAAGAAGGCGGCCGCCAAGTCAGAGCACATGGGGAAGACCTATTACTTCTGCTCCCAGGGCTGCAAAGCGGCTTTCGACAAAGATCCGCAGAAGTATGTGGGAATGCAGGGACAGATGGGGCATGAAGGCATGGGACACGGAGGTCACTAGGTTCTTCCCTGGCTGGTGAGGGGGAGTTCCCCCTCACCAGCCGCCTTCGATGAGCAGTAGTGAGAGAAGCCAAGAAGAGGGGGGTGGGAGGAGATTGGGCACGGAGCAGTAGGCTTATGGTTGCAGGATGCCTATGTTGGTGCCTTCTTTCCGCTTGCACAGAAACCGGTCAACGCGGCGATGGCCCCCACAGAGAGAATGAGGCGGATGACTGAACTAATCCAGAGGTCGGGAATGGCCTCCACGGTTCCAGGCCAATTGGCGCGGGGAGTGACCGAGAGATAGCTTGGGCGGGGGTTCAACGGAAGGGGGACAATATGCGCTACGACGCTATCATTGCCGGGGCGAGCTTTGCCGGGTTGAGCGTTGCCGCCGAGCTACGGGGCAAGCGCGTGCTGCTGCTGGAGCGCAAGCCCATCGGGACCGGCCAGACCTCGGCCTGTGGCACTATCCTTCGGGTCCTCGAAGCGTTAGACGCCACGGACTGCGTGATCCAGGTGCACGACCGCATCATCGTTCATACCGCTAGGCGCGACTTGGCTTACGATCTGGTCTACCCCTTCTGCACCTTCGACTACGCCCACTTCTGTCGCCTTCTGGCAGACCGCACGAATGCCGATTTCGTTAATGCACCGGCCATCGGGGTGGAGGGAGGGGCTGTTTTAACCCCCCAAGGATCCTTTGAAGGGAAGGTTCTCATCGACGCTAGTGGTTGGCGAGCCGCTCTGGCGAGCAGCCTACGACCAGGCTTTGTACGCCGCGAAGATCTTAATTTCGGCATGGAGACAGTTGTTGAGCATCGCCATGATGGACTGCATTTCTGGTATGACCCCCACGTCCTTCAACGAGGAGTGGCCTGGGTCTTTCCGCGAGGTGCAACCAGCAGCATCGGCATCGGCAGTTATCGGGGAGAGACCAGGCTAGGTGGTAAGTTGCACTCCTTTGTGAACGATCTGGGCTTGCATCAGGATGGAGTGCACGGTAGTTTCTTCCCTCACGAGCTGCGTGAGCCGGTGGTGGGCCAACTTTTCCTCGTAGGCGATGCCGCCGGGCAATGCCTGGCCCTCACAGGTGAAGGCATCCGCCCGGCCCTCTACTTTGGAAGAGTCTGCGGGCACCTCGTACGGCGAGTGCTTAATGGCGAACTGAGTAGGGAAGAGGGCCAGGCCCTATATCGGCGCTTCGTCGAAGGGCATCGCAAATACTTCGCCGCCATGTCATGGCTCCAGCGGGTGCTCCCTCCTCTTCCCAACAGCATTATCGCGGCCCTTGGCGAGATCGTGCGATTGCCACCGGTCCTCCACCGCGTGATGGACTACTACGAGAGAGCCATGCGGTTAGATGAGGCGCATCTGGATGGCGTAGTGGGCAAAACCTGGACCACTACCAAGTGCTGGGACGCTGAATGAGTCAGTTGCTGGGAGTAGAAGATGGCTTTCAAATCCACCGTTGACCGAAGTGGATGCATCAACTGTGGGATCTGCATGGATGTGTGCCCCGTGCAGGCTTTGGACATGACCCGGCCAAGCCGAGCGGGGCCTGAGGGCGCCGATTTCGGTGGGAAGACAGAGCCCCGCCGCTGGATGATGCAGTATCCAGTCCAAGTAAGTCGTTGCATAGGCTGTGTGGCTTGCCAGAGAGAGTGCCCTGTGGAGGTGATTGCTGTTCAAAAGACTGAGAAGGAGCCACGATATGCCCGTCGTCAGGGCCCTGTTATCCAAGTGGCCAAAGGCGAGGATGGATGGGTTCCTCTATCTACTTTGACTAAGGAGTCGCTCAAGAAGCCGGTGGATAGAGGGCCAGGGGGCAAACTCTTACCCCGCTGGCGCAGTCGCGGTCGCCGCTTTCCTTGGCAGGTGTGGCGCATGATGGGGGAGGAAGAGTAAGCATTATGCTGAGAGATCCGGTTTGTGGGAAGCGCGTCAATCGCCATCGAGCCCAAGCGGCCATAGAGTATGAAAGGGTCACCTATTACCTTTGTTGTCCCCTCTGTCAAACCAAATTCGAAAGGGGTCCGGGGCAGTACGCCCGTCCCGAGTGGGGAGAGAGGAGAAAGAAACACCGAAAGGGGAAGGGCCGCTAGAAGACTCGGCTCTTGGAGGAGAAATGCCCGTACAAGGGGGAGGGAGAACGATGAGTTGGACAAGGCTGACAAGACGAGTGGGGGAGTGGGGTCCTATGGCATTCTGTGCCCTGCTCTCGTTAGCTGCTTTCTATCTCTGGGCCCTCTACGGTGCCTCCCTAAGCAAGGTGATCTTACTGGGAGTAGTACTGATGTGCCCAGCGGCCTACTTCATCGCCTGGTTTCTGGAAGGCGACTCTAGGGGTGGAGGGCGAGCCATCTCTCCTAGATGGAAGGCGGATGTGGTCGAGGAAGCCGCCTGCTCCCACCAACTAGCGCCGCTCTCCTCTAGAAGAGGAACGAAGTAGCCGAGGTGCCTGGTATGGAAAACGCCGTCTTGAAAGAGGTAGAGACCACCTATGGGAAGGGCGCTCCCTGGCACGACAGATTAGTCGCCCTGTTGGCCTTGGGACAGGAGAGGCGTTTGAGGAGGGAGATGGCCAAGCGATTGGGGTTGAAGCCGGGGGATATGGTCGTGGACTTGGCTTGTGGCACGGGGTTGAACTTCGAGGCCCTAGAGGAAGTGGTCGGGCCCGAGGGTAGGATAATCGGCGTCGATTACTCCCCCGACATGCTCGCCCAAGCGCGAAAGAAAATAGAGCGACATGGCTGGGGGAATATCGAATTGATTCGAGGCGATGCGGCCAACTTCGCGCTTTCGGAGCCGGTGGATGCCGCCGTCTGTACGCTGGCTATAGGTCTATTCCAGGATAGACGGCGCCTCTTGAAGCGCATGATAAGCGCCGTCAAGCCGGGAGGTCGGGTGCTCATCGCCGACGGCAAATTCAGCAAACGATGGTACGGCCTGTTGTTGAACCCCCTTTTGCATTGGCTAGGTAACCCTTGGATTCCGCCCAGCATGAGAGGAGCGTACTGGGGAGGGAAACCTTGGGAAGAATTAGAGGAATTGATTGGCAGGGTCGAGTACGAGGAGCACCTTTGGGGCACGGTCTATGCGGCCTATGGGACTGTGCCTAGGAGGGAGAGCGATGAGCAGGAAAAGGAGTAATCACCCACCATGCACTCATCATAGTGATGGGGTGTTGGTGCGGCTCGATTGGCAATATCACGATCTGGCCCACGCATCAGATGAGGCCCTACTGGAGATCGTCGAAGCTTACCCCCGAACCGCTGAACTATACGATCTTCTCCTGAACGACAAGAGAACGCGCGCCCTCTGGGATATGACCGCCTATGTGACCATCGGCAAGTTGGGTTACAACGATCACGGCCAGGTACACGCCCAAGTGGTAGCCGCCAACGCTTTGCGCATGGCTGAAATATTGACCAGGCACGGTGTTGCCCTGGATGTGGAGCGCTCGGGGGCTGGAGATCGAGATGATGCTATGCTCGTCCTGCTGGCCTCGGCCATGCTCCATGACATCGGCAACCAGATCCACCGCAAAGGGCATCAGGCCTATGGAGTAACATTGGCAGCGCCTATCCTGGAGAGGTTGCTTCAACAGATCTATCCCGACGACACCAAGCGGCAGACATTGACCAGTTTCATCCTTTCGGCCATCGCCACGCACGACCTGAACCCTTTGCCTCTCACCATGGAGGCGGCCATTGTCGCCGTTGCCGACGGGACGGATATGACCGAGGGCAGAGGTCGGGCGGTCTTCGAGCTAGGCAAAGTCGATTCCCATTCCCTTTCGGCCCTGGCGGTGGAGGAGGTCGTTATCGAGGAGGAAGAGACTACTCCTATCAATATCACGGCTCTGATCGACAACCCGGCTGGCATATTCCAAGTGGAGAATATCCTGGCCCCCAAGGTCATGTCCAGCTACCTAGCGGAGTATGTGACCTTGAGGGCCTGTTCCCTCAACCAAGAGTCGCCTTTTGGCCAATGTGTAATCTGGCGCAACGGACAGTTCGAGGAGGAATCTCCGAGAGGGAAAAGGGCACAGCGATGAAGATCCGAGAGTTCTATGACCGATCGCCCCTCACCTATTCCTTTGAGGTCTTCCCGCCCCAGACTGACCGCAGGATCCTCAAACTCTACCATACCTTCACCGAACTCAAAGCCCTGGGCCCCAGTTTTATCTCCGTCACCTTTCGCCCTGACCGGACCAACCGAGACAGGGCTTTCCAGATCGCGGCTCATGTGAAGAAGAAGTTAGGCCTGGAGTCTATGTTCCATTTCACCTGCATCGGCGCCACCGAAGAGCAGATTATCCAGGACCTAGACATGGCCCGTGACCTGGGCCTGGAGAACATCCTAGCCCTGCGCGGAGACCGGCCACAGGAAGCACCATCAGCCCCAATCGGGAACACCTTCCACTATGCCTACCAGCTGGTTCACCTCATCAAAGAGCGCTACGATTTCGGCATCGGGGTGGCCGGTTACCCGGAAGGGCACATCGAGTGCCCGGACAAAGAGCAGGATCTGCGACACCTCAAGCAGAAAGTGGACGCCGGTGGTGAGTTCGTCATCACCCAAATCTTCTTCGATAACCGCTACTTCTACGACTTTGTGGAGCGCGCCCAAAGGATAGGCATCAACGTCCCCATCATCCCCGGCATCCTACCCATCCTCAACCTGACCCAGGTGAAACGCTTTGCCGCCCTCTCGGGGGCTACCATCCCGCCTAACCTGGTGCGCGACCTGGAGCGCCTGGGCGATGACGACGCGGTGCGAAAACTGGGCATCGACTACGCTACTCAGCAATCTCTCGACCTTTTGGAACAGGGCGTGCCGGGCATTCACTTCTACTGCCTGAACCGTTCCGCATCGGTCAAAGCGATTTTCAAGAACCTTGGCCCCCGCTGATTCTCCAGCAGCGAGGAGGAATCTCCGAGAGAGGAAGGAGAGATGGAGATGGTGAAAGATCCGGTATGTGGCATGGAGTTGGACAAGAAAAAGATGGCCGGCGTCTACAACTACCAGGGCGTGACCTACTACTTCTGCCCCAACGCCTGTCACAAGAAGTTCAAGGAAAACCCAGAGAGATATCTGAAACCGGCAGCTCTCTGAGGAAATGGGTTCTCCCACGGAACTCACTTTTTTGGGAGGGGTGCGTACCGTTACCGGTTCCATGCACCTTCTCGAGGTAAACAAACGACGTATCCTCTTTGAGTGTGGGCTGTATCAAGGCCACCGGGCTGAGGCGTTCCAAAGGAATAAGAACTTGCCCCTAGATGCATGCTGTATCAATGCCGTCATCCTCTCTCATGCTCATATCGACCATTCGGGCAATCTGCCTGCCTTGATCACCGTACGTTCACCTATTGCAACTGTGGGAAAAGCGTGATATTAGTTAAGTAAATCGAAATCTCAACAAAACCAGGATAAGGGAAAGGGTACCACGAAAAAAGTGGTTACCATTCTGGCGATCATTCTTCTGGCCATTGGCGTAGTGTTGGTTTTGAACGTGATTCCAATGGGTCCGGCTGAGGCTGGGGACGAACCCGGACGGGAGCATGGTCATGACGAGGAATTCCGAATTGGGTATATCGGTATGGACCCGGGGCAGTATCTTCTCAGCTGGGTGCCCATCCAGAGGTTGCCGTACGGGCGGAAGTCCCAGTTTTACGACGTAAATTTCAGGCGGTCAACACTCTCCTGTCAACGCATCGCTCCGCTCCACAAGCGTCTCTCGACGCGCAAGTAGGTCAAGAAGAGTCTCTGCTCGATGCAGATGCGCGATGAGCTGTAGAACCGTGGGCAGTAGGATAGCCTCGCACCCGGAGGCCTCTGCAAAGGAAAAAGCGTGATGCTCGTGGTGAGTAGGAGAGGGTGTGCAATTGCCCGCATGGTGCTCTTGTGTTTAATAGCTTGGATAAGAGAGCTGCTAAGACCATGAACGCGTCTAGTTGCCTCGCGGATGCGATGGCGTATTTGAGGAACGGAACAGATTGGGGCTGGGACCTGATTCTCCCTAAGAAGGCTGACAAGAAGTGGAACTATAGGCTGAGGAATAGACGGCTGACTCAGTGCGAGTGAGAAGCGTTGAGGGGTTCTGAGGTGGCTAGACGATCAGGAAACGAAAGTGAGCGTATGGATAGGCACCGCTCAGATGACCTGGTCCTAGTTGAGGTCAGATGGGAACGGAAGTCTGGAAACACGCGACTGTTGCGTGAGGTCTTTGACCTCCTACTTCCCGCGCCTGATTTGACTGCTGGAGACGCGCCCCTTACAATGGGGGCCGAGGCGGTTGTAGACGAGCAAGGGGGCGAATCATGAGGCGGGCTACCATCTATGCCAGGGTATCTACTGAGGAACAAAGCACTGAAGGGATAGCATAAGTAGTCAGGTGCGCGCCATGCTGGACTGGGCCGACAAGAATGGCTACGAGGTGCCGACCGAGTACGTTCTAAGGGAAGAATGGACTGGGGCTGTGTTGGAACGTCCAATCTCAGACAGGGCTAGGGAATTAGCGTGCGATGGCGGGATAGATGTTCTCTTGGCCTACGACTGGGACCGGCTGAGCCGCGACACAGACCACCAGACCGTACTCCGTTGGATGTTTGCCCAGTGGTGGGGAGTCGAGATCATATCGATCACGGAACCCCAACTCGAAGGTATCAGGCTGAAGCTCCAGCGAGGAATGGAAGCCATTTTTGCGGAGTGGGAGAGGGAAAAGATTCGCGAGCGCACCGTTAGGGGCATGAGGGAAAGGGCTCGGCAGGGGAAACTAATCGGCGGCTACTACATGTATGGGATGATCTACGACAAAGCAGGGGAACGCGCAAGAAAGATCCTCATACGTGGCCGATACCCTTCCTCATCTTTCGGTTGGTAGCCAGTGGTCATTCTCTAAACGAGGTGGCCAAGTATCTCATGTCTCTTGCTATCCCCTCTCCCAGCGGCGTAGGGTTTGGCACACCAGCACGCTGTCTGGGATTGTCCGCAACCAAGCGTACATCCGAGAAACATTGGCCTTCAGACACAAGCGCGCGGAACCATCGTCACGGCGGAAACGCCTCTCACAACTGAGGTATCGCAACACTAGAAGAGAGCTTAGGCCGCGAGAGGAGTGGATCTCACAGCCCGAAGCCACACCGCCTTTGGTTCCGCACGAGTTGTTCGAGGCAGCTCAGGCGCGGCTGAAGAGTAGAGTACCCATGCACAGGGGTCGCAAGTATGAATACTTGCTTTCAGGAAGGGGCACCCGCGGTTGTGGTGCGCGCTTGCATGGCTAATCGTGCAGGGGAAGCCGGTACTACCGTTGCTCCGCGAGCGAGGATTCTGGGTGCGACGCTCGGCTTATGAGAGCCGATGAGCTGGAAGAACTGGTTTGGGAGGAAATCAAGAAGGTCTTACTCAACCCAGAGTTGATACTTGCCCACATAGACAGCACACAGCAAGCAGCATCGGAGAGCGCCCCACAGGGGGAACATACGGCAGTGAGCGAGCGGTTGGCCAGTCTCGATATGGAAGAACGGCATCTCTATCGGCTGTATGCGTCGGGGAGATATGCCAGAGGAAACTAGACGATGAGGTAGACCGGGTGCATGCCGAGCGAATCAGTTTGCAAGAGCGTCTGAGAGAGATAGAGAGCCGCTTGGAGGCGCAGCGCGAGATTGGGGTGAGGAGGAGAAGTATCGAGGAATACTGCCGACGGGCAGCGAAGAATATCGACTCTTTTGGCTTCGAGGAGAAGAGGCTTGCCGTCGATGCGTTGGGTATTCAGGTTGTCGTGGACGGGAAACAGATGGTTCTGAGTGGTGTGGTTCCCACTCATTCTGCGGCTCATACACCCAATCGACCCTGGCTAGAGATAGGGTGGCCTATCGCCTCTAGCAGTTCCTTGTGAGTGACAACTTGTCCTGGACTGCGAACTAGGCAGTTCATCAAGCGACACTCCATTGGTGTAAGGTGTATTGGCTCATCCCGTGCGTTTACCGTGGCCACAACCTCACACTGCGGCCTTCAGACTGTCACCAAAGAGTGAAACTACTGGTGGTACCTCCTATGGCCCGTTGGACACCGAATAGGCACGCATCACCACAGGCAGATAGATACGCGTTCCAGCAAGGATCCCACTGTGCGCAAGGGTATAGGGACCACCACTGGCATCATCACGATATGTCCTGAATGTGACAAGGTCACCGTCCACATCAATCCGGATGAAGGTGCTCCGTGCACCGGTGTCGCCCAGACCCCGAGCGTGTCCAGCATCCAACTGCCAGACGCCATCTATTTCGATGGCACTGTAGTTGTGCGTGTGACCACAAATGTAAGCGACAACGCCTTTGTCCCCCAGCAGGTTCCAGAAGCGATCACGATTAGCCGGGTGCCCATCCAGGCTGTCACCCAGGTGACGCACCCTTCCATTATCGGCATCGGGCTGAGGATGCGCAGGCTCGTGGCCAAAAACAAAGATGTGCGTCTTGTCTGTAGCACTTAGGTCGTCGACCAGCCATTCATACAGGTAATCAGGCACATCACCGTCCGTGACCGTGTCACCAGTGGTGTCGCAATACTCGTTCAGCACCACCAAGTGCGCGTTCTCGTAGTCAAACGAGTAGGTGGTCTCCGGGCAACCCGATGGGCCAGGGTTTACGATACCGTAGTTGTAACTCCGCAGCCAGTTCATATCCGTCAGCGTCTCTGCTTCGTGATTTCCCACCACAGGGTACCAAAGGTAGTCCGCGCCTATGTATTGCTCAATCGTCCATTTCACATCGGCTGGAGGATCGATGTCGCCGGGGCTGACCATGAAAGCACCGCTGCCCAGAGCAGCGATAGCCTCACAGGCCCCTCTCAAATACTGCGGAGTATCGTACTGGCTCGGCCCAGAGTATCCCCTCATATCAGCGGTGATCACAAAGGTGAACTGGTTGCCGCTACTTTCCTGGTTGAGCGTGCGAAAGTCCTGCTCTGACCCGCCGTTGTAGACGAAGGGCTGCCCTCCGTCCCTCTGGCGGTCATCGTAGGGAGCCGTCCCGACGTCATTGTCAGGAAAAGGTAGAGTCACACTGGTGTGAGCAACGCCGGGGGCTAACGTTATCACTAGGCTGACCAGCAGAACGAAGACGATAAACCGTTTCCCGTTCACTCTTTGGTCTTCTCTAGTAGACGGTGAGGACCCTCTCGCTGCAGACGAATGGTGGCTAACCTGCTGGTGTAGGCAGTATTGCATATATCACGCCGATATTCTGCGTCGGCGCAGCTCACTAAAACGGCGCTACTACTCCGAAGTGCGATCTCTTCCGTGTCTTCTCTCACCTTGGCCACACCCTCACACTCCTTCTTCCACTCTGTCACCAGATGATGACATTTGCCCCAGTGCAATAGTAGATACTGCTTGTGCCCTCTACTCTAACACGGCTGAATGGCGGGTGCAAGGGGCTAGGCTTCAACGTTAGATGAAGCCCCTTATGGGATATGCTCTGTAGTTGAAGAGAGGTGTCCTTACCGAGAAAGGGGCTTGACGCTGGCTCATCATGATGCTTGCAATTCCGGAAACCACCGCGCCTCTTCCTTGCCAGCGAAAGAATATCCCTGGCGGTGGTGAGTTATGATGACCCTGGGAAGCGCTGGGTCTACCCCTATCTTCTTGCGGAGACGCGAGGCCGATTGCGAAAGAACGTTGCGACCCCTGTCAGAATCAGGGTGGCCTATGGTGGAGTGTCCCCGCCGCTTGGTGTGCACATGGAGTGAAGTATGTTGAGGATCACCGGTACCTCGGATGCGACTAGTTTGAGCCCAAGAATTCCGGCTTGCGGCTCGTTCCTCCACTGACCGGCGAGACACGAACGCGAGGTTTGACCGAACCGTGCAGGCTACATATCTCTCTGCGCCACTCTGTTCAAAATCTCCCTTAGACAGAGCTCTGTTCTGTGTACCTTGTTAACGTACACGAGGTGTAATATCTATAGATCTCGGTACCACCCCCTAGGAGAGTGATTCTATCGTCTCCCACAGGGATACTTTACGTATAAGATGATGGGAGACAAGAAGAGGATCTCTTTTCCCTCGGGATCCTGTAAGGATGGCAACTTTGGGTCTATCTCCCTCAGAGCCTCAGCAGGGCTCTTCCCTGGCCTAACCCAGCCAGGACAGGCCCTCCTAAACCATCGTGAGAGCGGTCGTAGTTGTAGTAGTAGATCCACTCAGAGGCTTTGAGCATGAAGTCTTTGAGGTTCTGGAAGGAGATGGTCTCCTCAAAGGGAGCACCATGGCTCTCCAGATGAGAAAAGAGATACTCTAGGAAGTTCAAAGAGGCCCTCTTGGTATTCTGGAAAGAGTAGGAGATAAATCTAGCTCTAATCCTAGGGAAGATGGCTGTAAATTGGTAGAGAGGGAGCCCCAGGCGCTTGTAAAGCCCTTTCTCCTCCTGGGTGAAGGTATTGGTATCTATGATCTCTTTAGTATCCACCTGTAGGGCAGAGAATAGAGGGAGGCTTTTCCAATCGAAGCTCTTAGCGGCTCTCCTTCTTAGGTGCTTTTTGGTTTGGCCATGCTTGTGAAGGTACTTGGCAATGGTAGAGGTAGCGATCTCTATCTTGAGGTTCCTCTTCAGCCAGTAGTGGAGGCGTTTGGGTCCAAAGCCCGAGGAATCCCTGAGATGTAAGATGAGCCTCTCCAGTTGGGGGTCTAAGCGGGTAGGTTGGCTCTTGGGGATAGGGGGTAGGCTCTCCAACCCCTCTCCCCTTGCTCTTGGTATCTTAAGACCTACTTGCGGGCGATGCGACGATGGGTGCTGAAGTTCCTGGCCGTCTGAGAGTAGCTTTTGGTCTCCTGATAGTCTTTGATTAGGATCCGTCGGGCTTCTCTTGGATTCATTCGCCAGAGGTGGTAATATGTGAGCATACGGACCTCGCTGTAGAGAATATGCCATCTCTACGATACCAGAAGATGAGGTTCTTCCTCACCTGGTACCGAGGTCCGTAGAACTTTCTCAGGCCCCTTGACTAAAGGCCGTTCCTGTGCAATACTAACAATTGCCAATGAGTGCACTCCCGTTGGTAGGACGCTTGCCTTGACCCCATCAAGGAACAGGGGGAGTTGTCCGCTCACTCAGTGGGCCTGGCGGGATTCGAATCCGCATGTCCGCCAGGACGCCTGATTTGGAGTCAGGTGTGTCGACCGGGTTTCACCACAGGTCCATGTAGAACAGGAGTTAGACGGAAGACGCAATCTTCCGTCTAACTCTTTTCATGTGTGTTATCCTCCTCTTTGGTTAATGGTTCGGGCAATTGAGCTCCAATTATTACGCAACAGGCTACAAGATACATCATATCTTGACATCTGGTGTATTATAAGATATAATTTGATATTAATAGGGACCTTACCTGATGTTTTATTAATGTTTGTGGGCCTAGCAGGGAGTTGCGTTAATGCTTCGTTCGAAACAAGGTGATACCTCGAAGAACCTGATTTACACGGAGCTTCGTCGTTCCATCATCGTGGGACATCGCGAGCCAGGTGAGAGGCTAGATCTGGATGCACTGACCGAGAGCTACGGTACCAGCGTCACGCCGGTGCGCGACGCACTCCAGATGCTCAGTCAGGAAGGGTTGGTATCGATCAAGCCCCGCTCGGGTTACTTTGTCACCCGCATCACCCTGAAGCAGTTGCGCGACATGCTCGAACTGCGCGAGATCCTCGAAGTGGCCTCCATCGAGCGAGCCGTGGTCCGGATCACTGAGGAGCAGCTTCAGCAACTCGAACACGTCCACGCTGGCTACACTGGCGAGGACGATGAATCCTACGACCGTTACATGGACGAGAACCGGCGTTTCCACTACCTAATCGCTCAGGCATCGGGCAACCAAGAACTAGCGGAGATGTTGGGCCGCTTGCACGACCGGTTGGCCCGCTTCATGGTCCTGTGCCGCGCTGGCGAGACGCTGGAGCCCAGGCACGCGCTCATCATTGAGGCACTGCGCACCCGTGACGTTGCGACAGCCCGCCAGGCAATACTCAATGAAATCAACGAAACCCACGAGGCCATTCTAGAGCGCGTTATCCAAGAAGAGGGAGCCTTCTGGCGTCTGGGCACTCAAGCTTCAAAGTAAGCAGCTTTCAGCGCCGTCTCGCTGCGATGCTCTGTTCGATAACTAGGAAACAGTGAGTACAATCGTTTCACGAATCGCAGCGTAGTTGCATAATGAGGGACAAAAGGCACACGCTGCAAAAAGGGGAAGAGGAGTGGAGCGTCTCAGTCCGAGATAGATCTCTAGGGTTGGAGGGTCTGTGCTTCAGGAGCTACTCTACGGCTGGATAAACGTTCTGACCAAGCCTAGCGTTGACGCTTTTGGGGATGAGAAGAGCAAAGCCGATCCTTTGAAAACCGTCCTGGGGTTGGCCATCGCCGGCTTTGTGGGAGGCCTAGTCTCCATACGTATAGCCGACCCAGCGATGGCTATCCTGATAAGCCTGATCCGCTGGATCTTCTTCACGGCCACCGAATTCTTCATAGCCTCTTTTATCTTGTATATCATAGTCAAGTTGTTTGGCGGCAGCGGCGATTTCGCAGAGCAGAGTTACCTCCTCTCTTTGTTCGTTGTACCTCTGAGCCTCATCATCGCGGTCTCTGGAAGGGTTGGGTTCGCTGCCGCTGTTCTGGATCCTCTCAAAGAAGTGGGCATCATTCAATTCATTCAAATCCTTACTATCGCCTATGGGGCTCTCCTTCTCCTCTTCGCCCTCCAGGCAGCCCATGACCTCTTAGCCAGCGACGTCATAAGGGTCCTGGGAGTGGCTTTGTTGGGGTGGACCATCTTAGTTGTGGTAGGGTTTTTCGTCACCGGGGTGGAGAATGTCATCACCACCAACGTCTACTACATGTGGGGGGAGAGGGAGAAACTCCTCGACTTGACCCTCCAGCACGCTTGGCTAGTTCTCTTCTCCATGGTCATCGCCATCGTATTAGGGGTGATCATAGGCATTCTAATCACCTTGCCACCTCGGCGCCCACACCTTTCCCATCTCCTACTGTTGTTGCCCCTCGCCCTCCTCATCCTCCTCTATCTTGGCTCAGGAGGGATCTTCGGTGAGGCCACAGCGGATTGGCTAAAGAGTACCCTGCCCAGGCCACAAGGCATGAGCCTGATAGGGATCGTATTGATTCTCCTCCTCTACCTCCTCTTCATTCTCGGGGAGAGGGCGGCAGAGTCCATGCTCTACGCCGCTGGTATCATGTTGACTATACCCAGCATCGCCCTCTTCGGCCTATTCATTCCCCTCTTCGGCATCGGTTTCCTGAACGTCGCCGTGGCCCTCATCCTCTACGCCCAATTGCCCATACTGCGCAACACCTATACCGGCATCAAAAACGTCAGCCCAGCCATTGTCGAGGCGGGGAGAGGTATGGGGATGACCGAATGGCAGCTCTTATTTAAGGTCAAGTTGCCGATGACCGTGCCGGTTATCATGGCCGGCGTGCGGGTCTCCGTGGTCATGATCGTGGGCATCGCCGCCATCGGCACCCTCATCGGAGTCGATAACCTGGGTGATTTCATATTCGATGGCTTAAGCAGGATCAGCGATAGGATGGTGCTCGCCGGGGCGGTGGGCGTTTCCATCTTCGCCATACTGGTAGATTACCTTCTAGGACGGGCTCAGACCTTCCTCACGCCGGTGGGGCTGCGAGAAGAAAGAGCCTAGTTTAGGGGGGAGACCTATGATCAGATTCGAGCACGTGACCAAGATATACCCCGGTCAGTCGGAATGTGCGGTGACCGATTTGACTTTGGAAGTTCCTGAAGGCGAGACCTGTGTCCTAGTGGGCCCCTCAGGCTGCGGGAAGACAACTACCATGAAGATGGTGAACCGGCTCATAGAGCCCACCAGTGGCACCATCTACGTGGGCGGCAAGGATGTCACCAAGATGGATCCCATCGAATTGAGGCGAGGCATAGGCTACGTCATCCAGGAGATCGGCCTTTTCCCCCATATGTCCATCACGAATAACATCGCTACAGTGGCCAACCTTCTCGGCTGGGACAAGGAGAGGATAAGCGCGCGGGTCGACGAACTTCTGAGGTTGATGGGCATGGAGCCTGCCGAATTCCGCAACCGCTATCCTCATGAGTTGTCTGGCGGCCAGAAGCAGCGGATCGGCGTGGCGAGAGCGTTGGGTGTTGATCCGCCGGTGATGCTGATGGATGAGCCCTTTGGAGCCATCGACCCCATAACTAGAGAGCGGCTGCAAAATGAATTCCTACGACTGCAAGAGAAACTGAAGAAGACGGTGATATTCGTCACCCATGACATCAATGAGGCCATCAAGATGGGGAACAAGATCGCTATACTCCAGGTGGGGGGCATCCTAGAGCAATATGGGACCCCAGATGAGATCCTGGCCTATCCGGCCAACAGGTTCGTCGAGGATTTTGTGGGGGCTGACCGCACCCTGAAGCGGCTAAACCTGGTGCGGGTATATGAGGTGATGGACGATCACCCCTTCACCGCCATGACGACGCAGAGCATCGAAGAGGTGGAGGAGTACATGCGAAAAGAGAATGTGGACAACCTCTTGGTTATCGATCCTGGCAGAGTGCTCAAGGGTTATGTGTCGTGGAAGACCCTCCAAGGGAAGAGGGGCTGGATCAGCGACGTAGTCCATCCAGTAGCCACCACGGTGGGGATGGAGGCCACCCTAAAGGACGCTCTATCGGAGATGTTGACCTGCGACATCGGCTACGTTTGCGTCGTGGACGACGAGACCCGGCTGAGGGGGCTCATCACCTCTAGCGCCCTGCAAAAGTACGCGGGAGAGACCTATACCGAGAGAGGAGGGGTGTAGGCCGGTGGGCAAGAGCCGTCAATCTCACAAGCGAATCACCCTTCAAGACATTCTGGGCTGGCTCATCGTACCCAGCTTATGCGTCGTCGCCATAGCGCTTCTCTATCTCCTCGTGATCGCCAGGGTCCAACCGGGGACCATGGATTCCAGGGTCGTAACCCCGCACCACCTCATCAAGTTCACGATAAAGCACATACAGGTGATCCTGATAGCCTCGTCCCTGGCCATTTTGGTGGGCATACCGGCAGGCATTTTTATCACCCGCCCGGGCTTCAAGGATTTCGCGGGGCTGATCTTGGGGTTGGCAAACATAGGTCAGACTGTACCGAGCATGGCCATCCTGGGCCTATCGTATATCTTTCTGGGCCTCGGTCTAAAGCCCTCCATCTTCGCCCTCTGGCTTTACGCTCTTCTGCCGATAGTGCGCAATACCTCTGTGGGCATCGAAGAGGTGGATCCGGCTATTATAGAGGCCGCGCGAGGGATGGGGATGACCCAGGGCCAGATATTGACCAGGATCGAGATCCCTCTGGCTCTAAGGGTTATCTTCGCCGGCATCCGCACGGCGGTGGTCATCAATGTGGGCACTGCCGCCCTGGCCACTTTTATCGGTTGGCCAACTTTAGGGCAGCCCATCGCCACTGGGATCCGCGTTAGGCGAAACGCTATGGTCATCACCGGCGGCACCCTCACCGCCGTTTTTGCCATGCTCCTCGATTTTATCATGGGTAAGGTGGAGGCGCTTGTGGCACCCCCTCATTGATTACTCTAATCATCCAAGAAGCAGTGGAAAATCGTTTACGAGTTACCGGAGGTGGTCAGCATGTGAGGCAGAAAGATGAGGGAGGTTCGAACCGTTGAGAAGTGATACTCAGATGGAAGGGAGAAAGAGATGAGAAAGTGCTTGACGATTCTAGTCTTGTTGGCCGTGCTGGGCCTATTGGCAACCAGCTGTGCTCCAGCCGCTACCCCTACTGCGGCTCCTAAGGGCCCCATCGTCGTCTCTTCTAAGAACTTCACGGAGCAGTATCTCTTGGGGTGGATGACCGTCCTGGCTCTGGAGGAGGCCGGCTTCACCGTTGGCAACCAGATAGACCTGGGCGGGACAGTGGTGAACCGTGAGGCCTTGGAGGCCGGCGAGGTCGATCTCTACTGGGAGTACACGGGTACTGCCTGGATGGTACACCTGGGTCATGAGGAATCGATCACCGACCCACAGGAGATCTTCGACAAGGTTGCAGGCGAGGACGCGGCGAAGGGCTTGATCTGGCTGGACTACGCTCCCTTCGACGACACCTATACCCTGATGATGACCAAGGAAGCGGGAGAGCAGTACGGCGTAGAATCCCTCTCCGACTTGGGCGCATATCTGGCCGAGAACCCCAACGCCCGACTTTGCAGCGATATGGAGTGGACGGTGCGGCCCGATGGTTACCCCGCCATGGCGGAAGCCTACGGGTTCCAGTTTAACGAGGACTACGTGACCACTATGGAGATCGGGGTGACCTACAAGGCTCTGCGCGATGGGGAGTGCGATGTGGCCATGGGCTTCGCTACCGACGGGCGCATCGCTGCTTGGGGCTTCTTTAACCTAGCGGATGATCAGCATTTCTTCCCCATCTACAACCCTGCACCGGTGGTTCGCAAAGAGGTGTTGGACAAGTACCCCGAGATCAAGGATATCTTGGCTCCCATCGCTTCCGCTCTTGACACCGAGACTATGACTCAGCTGAACGCCTTGGTTGATGTGGGCGCTGACAATGAGCTAGACACCGGCGACGAGCAGGACCCGCGGGATGTGGCCTGCAACTTCCTGTTGGAGAACGACCTGATCGAGAGTTGCGGCGATTAGCGCATCCGTCAGGTCAGAGGTAACGCGAGGGCCGGCCACCGCTGGTCGTGGTCGGCCCGATCGTTGCCCAAGACTCCATTGGTACAGAAGGGTTGAGAGCCATGGAGACCGTTCTCAAGGGAACAAAAGGTACCGTTCGCATTGCTCCCGATCGCCCTACAGTGCTCATCGGCGAGCGGATCAACCCCACCGGGCGCAAGGGACTGGCGGCTGCATTGGTGGCGGGCAACGTGGAGATCGTCAAGAGCGAGGCTCAGAACCAGGTGGCCGCTGGCGCCGACGTGATTGATGTTAACATGGGCGCCGTCGGGGTGGATCAGGTGGCGCTGCTGCCCCGTGCTGTGGAGATGATCCAGGAGGTGGTAGAGGTTCCCCTCAGCATCGATACGCCAGACCCTAATGCCTTGGCCGCCGCCCTGGAAGTCTACCAGGGCAAGCCGTTGGTTAACTCGATCAATGGTGAGGAAAAGAACCTGGAACAGGTGCTGCCCCTCGTGGCCGAGCACGGAGCGGCGGTCATCGGCTTGTGTATGGACGAGGGAGGCATCCCTGACGACCCCCACACACGGTTGGAGATCGCCCGCAAGATCGTTGAACGAGCCGAGGCTCTGGACATCCCCCACGAAGACGTCCTGATCGACTGCCTGGCCCTGACAGTGGCGTCCGACTCCAAAGCTGCGTTGGTCACGCTGGAGGCCAGCCGCCTGGTTCGGGCTGAACTGGGGGTCAACATGACGCTGGGGGCCAGCAACGTCTCCTTCGGTCTACCGGACCGCGAGGTGCTCAACTGGGCGTTCCTGGTAATGGCGATCAGAGAGGGCGTCAATGCCCCTATCGTCAATGCGGCCAGGGTCAGAGAGGCCGTCCTGGCGGTGGATCTACTCCTGGGACGGGACGAGTTCGCGATGAGGTACATCAAGCACTATCGCAAGAGGCGGAAAAAGCGATAGGGGGTGGATTCGTAGATGGGGAAGTGATGGATTGGGCGTCTATCTCCCGCTCGACGCATCTACCAGTTAACGTGCCCGAGAAAGGATGCAGGAACAGTCAACTACCCCACAGATAAATCCAGGGGCTTGTCCCTGGCGCCACAGGAGGTCCTGTGTCCGAGACGTATGGCTGGTTGACAACAGCCCGACGGAGAATATCCGCCGCGAGTTACAGGCTAAGCCTGACGCCGAGGGTTTTACCCGCACAGCGATTCGTGTGCAGAACCCGTTACCTCCGCTTGTTAAGGTGCAAAAGCCGTTTCTCCGCCGTGCGGAGTGCCTTGCGACCCTACAAACAGTATAGGACAAATTTGCTAACTTTGCAAAAAAGGAGAATCGCGGCGCTCCTCCCCACACCTGAAGGAGGGGCTATCCGCGCCGGAAAGGATTTCCGATGAGCGACATACTCAAGCAGATCGCGGAGAAACTGTATGACGGTGAAGACGATGCGGTTGCCGAACTGACCCAGAAGGCGCTCGATGAAGGGATGACGCCGGAGGAGGTGCTCAATGATGGCCTCCTTGCCGGGATGGATCGGGTTGGTGTGGACTTCCGGGACGGTGAGCTGTTTGTGCCCGAGGTACTCATTGCTGCCCGTGCTATGCATGCTGGCATGGACATCCTGCGCCCGTTGCTGGCCGAGAGCGATGTGCCTTCGGCCGGCAAGGTTGTCCTGGGCACCGTCAAGGGCGACCTGCACGATATCGGCAAAAACATGGTGAGGATGATGCTGGAGGGTGCCGGTTTCGAGGTCGTTGACCTGGGCATTGACGTCCCTCCCGACAAGTTCATCGAGGCCGTGAAGACGGAGCAGCCGGACCTGGTCGGCATGTCGGCCTTGCTGACCACCACCATGCCGAGTATGAAGCACACGATTGACGCGCTGGTGGAAGCTGGCCTGCGGGATAATGTGAAGGTGATGATCGGCGGCGCTCCGGTCACCCAGGCCCTCTCCCGTGAAATCGAGGCCGACGGCTATGCACCTGATGCGGCCTCGGCGATCGAATTGGCACGCTCGCTGGTGGGATAGGTGAGATGTACGAGTTCCGCTGGCCCACCAGAACGTTGGTCGGCCGAGGACTGATCGAGTGGGTTGACGAGTACGTAACCCCGTCGGCCACTGCCGGGCGACTGCTGCTCGTGGCTCCGCGGGAGGAGTGGGCCCGGCCGCTGGTGCAGCGCATCGCCAAACGGCTGCGCGAGGCCACCTGGGAGCGCGTGGAAACGTTCGCCGAGGTGGAGCCTAATCCCTCGTGGGAGACGGTAGCACGCGGTGCGGAGCGGGGGAAGATCGTGGGCGCCAGTGCGGTCCTCGCGGCCGGCGGCGGCAGCACTATGGACGCAGGCAAGGTCATCGCGAAGCGGTGTGGCGCCACCTTTCTCTGTACCGTACCGACCACAGCCGGCACCGGCGGTGAGATCTCTCCTTGGGCGGTCATCACCAACACCGAAAGACGCGAAAAGGAGAGTGTCGTGGCGCAGTGGCCGGACCTAGCGCTGCTCGACCCGGAACTGACGCTGAGCCTGCCCCCAAAGACCACCCTCTTCACCGGCATCGATGCCTTCATCCACGGTCTGGAGACCTACATCTCCAGCGCGGCCACGCCGATTACTGACGCGCTGGCCTTGGGAGGGATGGAACTGGCCGCGTCCCAGCTGCGAGTGACGGTCGAGCACGGCGACGATTTGGCGGCCCGCAGCGCTATGCTGCAGGCCAGCCTGCTCACGGGCGCTGCGATGCTGCACGCCGGGCTAGGGCTGATGCACGCCATGGGTAACGTCACCGGGGGGCTATACCACGAGTTACCCCATGGATTGATACTGATGCGGTGTATGGATCCCGTGCTGGAGTACAACCGGCCAGCGTTGGGGCAAAGGTTCGCGCGCGTCGCACCGCTGGTAGAGCGGGTGCGGGGCGACGTGGACACGTTGTTCGCGGAACTCGCAGTGCCGGACGTGGAGGTCGCCCAGGCGGATCTGCCGCTGCTGGCCGAACGGGCGGTCGTGAACGTCAATGCCAGAACCAACCCTCGCCCGGCGAAGCGGGATGACGTCGAGGTACTGGCGCGGCAGGCCTTCGTGATCCGTTGAAAGAGATGTGGTCAACATGTGTACAGAGAGCGATGCATCGAGCGTAGCGTCCAGCGATGCAACGTTGATCGCCTTGCTGGCTTGTATGCCCGGTAGAATCGCCCAGATGCTAGCCGATGTTGAAGAGGATATAGCGTGTCACAGGCCGTCGCCCGAAGAGTGGTGCATTGTCGCGGTCATAGTCCATCTGAGCGATGTCGAGCCCCGCTATCGTGCCCGGCTGAGGCACATCGCATCGGAGGATACCCCGCAGGTGCCGGCCATCTGGCCCCGCTCTATGCCTGACCTGTTTCCCCTGTTGGGCGAGACGCTGGCAAGCTTTCGCGACGAGCGCGCCAAGACAGTGGCCTTCCTGTCTGCTTTGGCGCCCGAAGCGTGGGAGCGCCCGGCGCACCATCTCACATTGGCGGCGACCACGTTGCGTAACCAGGTTCAGGGTCTGATCGCCCACGACGAGGACCATCTGAACCAGATTGTCCAGACCGTGGAGTTGGTTGGAAGACATTGAGGCTCTGAGCAGCATAAGTCAGCGGGACGGGGTGGCGGGGCAAGCAAGTATGACACTATTGGCATGCGACGAAGATAGTGGGTCAATCTGCTTCTTAATAGCAAGGAAGGAAGACGTATGGCCAAGAAATACCGAGGACCGGGCAAAGGCTTGATCGGAGGGCGGTATAAGCCGCTCACCGACGAGCAGGTGAAACAGATCCACGAGGCGTCGCTGGCGATCCTGGCGCGGACCGGCGTCCAGGTGGAGGAGCCCGAGGCGCTGCGGCTATTCAAGAAGGCCGGGGCAGATGTAGATGCCAACCGGGTACGGTTGGCCCGGTCCCTTGTCGAGGACGCGGTAGACAGAGCGCCGTCGCGGGTGGTGCTGGCCGGCCGTGACCCAGAGCATGACCTGTTCCTCGAGGGAGCGCGGGTCCACATCGGCACCGGTGGCGCGGCGCTGCAGGTGCTCGATCTGGAGACAGGCAGAATCCGCAAGGCGGTGCTCCGGGACGTGGCCGATATGGCGCGCATCGTGGACGCGCTGGAGAACATCCACTTTTATCTCCTGCCTATCTACCCCACCGACCTGCCAAAGCAGACGGTGGAGATCAACAAGTATTACGCCGCGCTGGCGAATACCACCAAGCACATCCAGGCCGGTGTCTATACCATCCAGGGCATCCGCGACGTAGTGGAGATATGTGAGCGCATCTCAGGCGGTGCCGAGCCGCTGCGCGAGCGGCCCATCGTCTCCTTCATCACCAGTTGGATAGTCAGCCCCCTCAAGTTCGCGGCCGACGTGACGACGCTGTTGATCGAGGTTTGCCGACAGCGTATGCCAGTTGTCCTTTCGGCAGCGCCGATGGCGGGCTCAACCGCGCCGGTCACACTGGCCGGGATGCTGGCGCAGTTGAACGCCGAGCAACTAGCCGGGCTAACTCTGACCCAATTGGTCCAGCCCGGATGTCCCGTCCTCCTCGGCCCCATCCCCGCCACAGCCGACCTACGCAGCGGCAAGTACCTGGGTGGTTCGGTGGAGTTGGGACTGTGTAACGCCGCCATCACCCAACTGGCCCACTTCTACCAGGTGCCTATCTATAACAGCGCCGGCATGACTGAAGCCAAGATCCCGGACATTCAAGCGGGCATGGAGAAGGCTCAGTCGGTCATCCAGGTCACGCTGGCCGGGGCCAACTTCATCCATCATGCGGCAGGCATGTTGGAGGATATGTCCACCATCGCCTACGAGCAGTTCGTGATTGACAACGATCTGCTGGGCATGGCCATGCGGGCGGTGCGAGGCATCGAGGTTAACGACGACACGCTGGCGCTTGATACCATTGACCAGGTCGGTCCTGGGGGCCACTACCTCATGGATGATCACACTCTGCGTCATATGCGCACCGAGCACTACTACCCCTCGGCCGTTTTCGACCGGCAGGGGCGGGAGATGTGGGAACAGGCCGGTGGTACCGATGCCTGGACGCGGGCCAAAGAGATCGCTCGTCGCATCCTGGCTGAGCACGAACCGGAGCCACTGGACCCGTCCACAGATGCTTGGATCCGGGAGCGTTTCGCATCCTCGTTGGTGCTGTAAGTAGTTGTTTACAAGACACGCATTGATCTGGAGGCTAGCCCTATGACTCAACAACTGCCGGTTCAAACCCTGCAACCGATGATCCGCGGCCTGTCCGACGAGCAGGTGCGGGCGATCCACTACGCCACGCTGGAGATCCTGGGCCAGACCGGCGTGGAGATGCGGGACCTCCAGGGGCGCGAACTGTTGCTCGAGGCCGGGGCCTGGGAATTCAACGGCCCTTCGACAGGCTCAGGACAAAGGCGCATCAAGATACCGGAAAACCTGGTCGCGGATGCCATCGCCAGCGCGCCCTCGCGCATACCCCTATACGATAGGCTGGGCGACCTGACGATGCCGCTGGAACTGGGTAGAGTCTTCTTCGGTTCTGGCTCCGATACCACCTTCACGTTGGATGTGGAGACCGGTGAACGTCGCCGGACGACAGCGCAGGATGTTGAGGACATCGCCCGCTTGTGCGACGCGTTGGACAACCTGGACTTCATCATGTCTATGGGCAATCCTTCCGACGTGCCCCCCGACGACCTCTATATCCACGAGTTCATCCGCATGATTAGGGGCTCGATCAAGCCCAACGTCTACACCGCCAAGAACCGTAGAGACGTGGAGGACATCTACCGCATCGCGGTGGCCGTGGCTGGCGGTGAGGAAGCGCTGCGCGAAAAGCCGTTCCTCTTGCTCTATGCGCAGCCCATATCCCCACTGCTCATCCCCGAGGAGTCTCTCCAGAAACTGATCTTCTGCGCCGAAAAGGGCATTCCAGCCTCTTACCCGCCCTCGACCAACACCGGCGGCGGCGGACCGATCACACTGGCGGGTGCGTTGGCGTTGGGAAACGCGGAGTGCCTGATCGGGCTGATCATTTCCCAACTGATCCGCCCGGGCACCCCGTTTCTCTACGGGATGAACACGGCGGCGATGGATATGAAGAGCACCATCGTGAGTTATGGCAGCCCGGAGTGGAGCCTGGGAATGGCGGCTTGGACGGACTTGGCCCGCTTCTACGATCTGCCGTCGTGGGGGTTCGGTGGGGCTACGGATAGCAAGGTGGTGGATGCTCAGGCCGGGCTGGAAGCCACCTTCTCGATCATGAGCGCCTTCCTGACCCGCTGCACGCTCGTTCACGACGTGGGCTACATCGAGTACGGCTCTGCCTCCTCCATGGAGATGTTGGTGATAGCGGATGAGATCATCGCTATGACCCGTTTCCTGGTGGAAGGGGTTGCCGTCAACGAGGCGACGCTGGCCCTCGATGCCATCGCTCGCGTGAGGCCAGGCGGGGGGTTCCTGACCGACGATCACACCCTCGATAACTGGAAATGGGCGCAGTGGCGGCCGGCGCTGATAGACCGCAACCGCCACGACCGCTGGGTAAAGTTGGGGCGCAAGGACATGTTTACGCGGGCTAACGAGCGCGCGCAGGAGATCCTGGAGAAGCACACGGTGCCGCCGTTTTCCGAACAGACTGAGGCAGTGATCGCGGAGGTGCTGGCGGAACGGGCTGCAGCCGGGTGAGAACGCGGGGTTGCAAGACGGTCAACTACCCCATAGATAAATCCAGGGGCTTGTCCCTGGCGCCACAGGAGGTCCTGTGTCCGAGACGTATGGCTGGTTGACAACAGCCCGACGGAGAATATCCGCCGCGAGTTACAGGCTAAGCCTGACGCCGAGGGTTTTACCCGCACAGCGATTCGTGTGCAGAACCCGTTACCTCCGCTTGTTAAGGTGCAAAAGCCGTTTCTCCGCCGTGCGGAGTGCCTTGCGACCTTGCAAATACTATAGCACAGATTTATTGAATCTGCAAGAAAGAAGGACTGCGGCGCTCCTCCCCACACCTGAAGGAGGGGGTATCCGCGCCCGAAAGGATTTCCGATGAAGGAAGAGTTCCACATCGTTTGCGGCAACATCAATGATAAAGCCCGGGCAGAACGTTTCTTGCGGGCGCGGACATGGAAAGCATTGGTCACGGGTAGTCGCTACTTGATCCGGTTTGTCAGGAGGTTGCGCAACTGGTGGCACGAGTTCCTCAACCGCTTCGATGACTTCCGCTTGCGGGTCTTGGTGGAGTGCGGTGGCCCCTAATGACCAACCTTGTGCCCCCACTCTGAGTCTATTAACTTTCTGAATCCAGATATGGGGCAAGTTGAGGGAAGGATGGTTCTTCTCGAACTCTTACCACTCGAATCCGCATTGACCCAAATCTTGGTATGAGAGGAAGTTACAGTGAATCGAGCCTATGCACTTGAGAATCCTATGTCCTTAATCGTGGATAAACCTCGGGAAGATTTCACACGGGAAGACCTAATAAGAGTTATCGAAGAAAAGCAGATCGAGAGGATTACCTTTCATTACACTGCCTTGGATGGAAAACTAAAAGAATTGAAGTTACCGGTTGCGAATCGCTATCAGGCTGAACGGATCTTGGCGGGTGGGGAACGCGTGGATGGTTCATCTCTATTTAAGGGGTTGATGGATACGGCTCTCTCTGATCTTTATGTGGTTCCCGTTTATAAAACCGCTTTTCTGAATCCGTTTGATGAGGGTAGTTTGGATTGTATCTGCCGCTACTTGATGCGTGACGGGAGCTTGGCGCCCTTTGCATTGGATAACGTTCTTCACAGCGCTTGTCAACTTCTCCAGAAAAACACTGATCTTGAACTCCATGCTCTGGGGGAATTGGAATTCTTCTTACTGAGCCAGCCCGTTGCTCACATCTATCCCACTCCAAGACAAAGGGGCTACCATGCTTCTGCACCTTTTGCAAAAACTGGACAAATCTTGAATGAAATCGTGCATTATATCACCCAGATTACGGGAGCGGTGAAGTATGCCCACAGCGAGGTGGGCAATGTGGAGAGTGTCCGGAGCGATTTGGAAGAGATTGAAGGAAAGCAGGCCGAACAGTTAGAAATCGAATTCCTCCCTACTCCTATCGAAGATACCGGTGACAACCTGGTACTGGCACGTTGGGTAATCCGCAACATTGCATACAAGTACGGCTGTGTAGCGACATTCGCGCCCAAAATTGAAGAAGGGGTTGCGGGCAACGGTCTGCATGTGCATATGGAACTCGTGAAAGACGGTAAAAATGTAATGATGGATGAAACCGGGAGTCTATCTACGGAGGCAAAGAAAATGATTGGCGGCCTGTGCACCCATGCAGATTCTTTGACCGCTTTTGGAAATACAGTATCGTCATCCTACCTGCGACTGGTACCCGAACAGGAAGCACCAACACGTATTTGCTGGAGCGACTTGAACCGCACTGCCATGATCCGTGTGCCACTGGGATGGTCAAGAATCGATAATTTGGCACACAAACTAAATCCACAACAAAAGGTGCGTTTTCAAGAATCGAAAGGTCGACAAACCGTTGAATTACGCAGTCCGGATGGTAGTGCTATTGTCCATTTGCTGTTGGCTGGCATGACTATGGCCACTGAATGGGGGCTGATGAATTCGGATTCTTTGGGAATCGCCGATAAGTTGTATGTTACTGGAAGTCTTTTCCGGAATGGAGAGTTGTTAAGTAAGCTACCGGCCCTGCCCAAGAGTTGTGTGGAGTCCTCTCGAATTCTGCTTCAGAAGAGGCATTTATATGAAAGGGAAGATATTTTCCCCCCAAGCATCATCGAGTATGTAGCCAAATCGCTGCAAGCGGAAAGCGATGAGAATATGAATCAACATCTTGCGGATTTACCTAAAGATGATCGGCTAGACGAGATGGGCAAGATTATGCACAAAGATTTGCACCGGCATTAAGTCATTTGTTTGCGCAATACCTATGGCCATTTTAGAGTGCTAGCGAGGCGGCAAAAGCGAACCAAGCACCAGTTAACGGATTCTCCCCAGGAGAATCGAGCATGTATGACAAGCAAAGCATTGATCTTAGTCCGCACGCGGCTTCAGAGGCCCTCGCTTTTGACCTCTGAGCGGTTGACTTATCGTCTTCTACCCGATCTCTTCCACGCCGAGAAGCTCCCTAACTCCCGCCTTGACCTCCCCTGGGATGGGCAAAGGTTCATGGGTAGTTAGAATCTCTCTCGCTATCTCATTGGCGCGTTCGCGAGCGTCTTTGCTGCCCTCTGCCTGCCAGGCCCCGAGTTTCTTCCGGTTGGCTAGCTGAGGGAAGAAGAATTCGGAGCGCATATGTTTCACCGTGTGCCTCTCACCCACGAAGTCGCCCCCCGGACCCACTTGTTGGATCACCTCGATAGCCATGGCATCATCGCTCACCTCTATGCCCTGCAGAGCCCGCATCACCATGCCATTGATCTCGTTGTCGATGACATATTTTTCGTAACTGGCAGTCAGCGCGAACTCCAACAGTCCCGCTGCATCGTGAACGAAGTTGGCCCCCGAGAGTGCCACCAAGAGAGTGGTCAATGCGGATTCGTAACCCGCTTGAGAGTCCGGCGCTAAGGAATCAGACATCCCCGCTGTGGCGTAAAGCGGCATCTCCCAAAACTGAGCTAGTTGGGCAGCTCCCGCATTTAGGAGCCCCGCTTCGATAGGCCCTGCAAGGTACCCCATGGTCCTCATATCGGTGATGGTTCCCACGTAGCCAGCGATGGCCGGGGTTCCAGGATTGACCAGCTGAGTGAGCACTACGCCGCTCAGCACCTCAGCAGTCCAAAGGGTGAGGTTCCCAGCGAGGGTTACTGGGGCTGTCGCTCCACAGAGAGGCTCCACACTCAAGACCACCGGGAGGCCCTCTTTAGCTACCTCCAGTAGAAGCCCTCCGTAATGATCATCTATCATGAGGGGACTGACAAGGCAAGTAATGAAGGAGACAAGGGGCCGCTTCCGCAAATGCTCGGCTCCTCCCCCTATCTCCTCCGCCATTCGGATAACGTTCAAGGTCCCTTCCCTAGTATAGATGCCACCCATGACATGTTTGCTGGTATTGCTGAAAGCGGCGTAGAAGCGGTTTACGTCGACCTTCTCTTTGGGTAGGTCGTGTGGGTAGACCGGCACAACGTAGAAATGGATATTGTCCAAGGCGTCCACCAACCGAGCCAACTGCGCCACATCTTTCAACATCGACTGTCGCCGCACGCCGTCGAGATCCAACACGTTGACGGCTGTGCCCCCCGTGCCCAGGTAGACCCTCTTATCTTCTAGGATCAGGTCGTGTTCGTCCTGGCGGCCACAGAGGGTAATCCTCGAGGGTGCGCTGGCGAGGGCTTCCTCCACCATGGAGCGAGGAATCTTCACCGTGCGCGTCTCCCTATCAACGATGGCTCCTTGATCCTCAAAAACCTCAAAGGACTGTTGATTGTGCACTTTGGTGCCAGTGCTCTCCAAGATCCTTAGGCCTGCCTCATGGATCCTTTCAATCTCTTGGCGAATTAGAGGCTGATACTGCCCCCCTACCAAGCCTCCTGATGCCATCTATACCTCCTTAGCAGAAAAGAATCTTGTTCGCTTACTACTCTGGCCTCTTGCGTAGACGCTTCCATCTTCCAGAACAAGCTCGTGTTTCTCCTCCCGGCCACAATGCACTACCCGGCAGGGAGCCTTGCCATCCCCTCCTCTGCCAGGTTAGAAGTCGGCCTCGGCGGCAAGTAGCACCACCTTGTGTAGAATAGTCTCCTCATCCATGCCGACTGCCCCTACTTTGACGTCGGTGACATCTCTTCTGTGGGAAGCCAAACAGGCATTTCAGTCGTCATCTCCCTTCATCCAGAAAAGCTTCTGCGGCACTTCCTAGAAGAGTCGCCTTCTCCCACTCCTGCTTGCACTGTCTGCAGACCAGCGAAGAATAGGCCCCAAAAAGGGCCGGGTCATTATCGTCTTTGTCTGGCGAGACCCAGGCGACGGGCCGCCCGCAGCCACCGACCCATTGACTAGGCAGCGTGGTCTTGCCGAAGCGAGCCGGAGCGGAGATGAGCGTGGGCTTGCGGTGAAGCCCCGCATTCAACCGTTCAACGAAGAGCGGGCGCGGCACCAGCTCTGGTCGGACGGGAGGAAATGTGCAGTTTGGTTGTCAGGAGTTGCGCACCCATTTCAGCCTACCTGGCACCACTTCGCGTTCAACTTCGCTCGAGAGACAGTTTCCGCTTGCCGTCATACTATCACAATCTATCCCTCCGAGCAATGCCGTTGAACTGGCCCAGGCTCTCCCCCTTAGCTGGTGTATCGTCTAGCTCGCGTCCCTGGCACGGATGGTATTAGAGAAATGGCCCTTTGCATGGTCACTGGAACGCATGACAAATAGAGTCCAGAAACAAACTTAGGGCCCTTATCAGAGCGTTTTAAGCCGCTTTGACCGGCGATTTCTCGCGTTTGGGTACGAATGTTGAGGGAAGGTTATTTGGGGCGGTCAAGACCGTCATTTGGAGGATTCTATACCCCGGGAGCACCTCACATATGCGTTGAGCCCAACTCCGACACGAGATGGAGGAGTTTCTCAAGCAGATGGGATTCACGGGTAATGCTTTTCAATGACGGTGTACAAGAGCGCAGTCCGAACATTTGCTCGCTCAGGGCTATCGGGTCTCAGCAAATTGCACCCGGGGGGAGAGCCCCGTATAGGGCAGGTGTCCGTTAGGTGTTAACTCGTGAAAGCCGATGGAGGATCAGGTGGTGACCATCAGTCGAGCCAAGACCACCCTGACCTTTCCCGCCAACTTCATGCTGATTGGGGCTATGAACCCCTGTCCTTGCGGATACTTTGGTGATCCGATGAAGGAGTGCAGCTGCTCGCCGGCCATAGTGACCCGATATCCGAAGAGGATTTCTGGTCCTCTATTGGATAGGATAGACATCCCTGTGGAGGTACCGAGGGTGGAATATGAGAAGTTGGCTAGTGAATCGGCATTAGAGAGATCAGAGTCGGTTCGCAGAAGGGTGGAGGGAGCTAGGGGGAGGCAACGTCAGAGGTTTGAGGTGTCCATTGTCGCCTATGAGCAGTTCGTTCCTCCAGCGGCACAACGCGGATCAAGTTCGGTTTGCGATCAGACAAACAACGACTCCAAGAAACCCTCGAATCCCTCCCTGTAGCTGACAAGGCGTTCTTTGAGCACCTTGTCCTCTATCTCCTCCACCGCCGTGGGCATCACCAGGGCAATCTCTCAGGCCATCTCATCGGCCAACCAGCAGAGCAGGAGGTTGTTAATAACCTGATAGGTCCCCGTCAAGCTCATCAATCGGAAGATACTGGGCTCGTAAACCTATGAGACAGCCGTCCATTTACCGAGCGCTATGAGGCCACCCTCTACAGCTTGATGATCTTTCCCGAATTTGCCCTAACATCTCTGGTCACATTCCTCGTATCTACTACTAGGTTCGAAGCAGCGACAATATCTTCCCAATCGTAGGCACTGTGAACGGCGACGATCACTACGCAGTCCATCTCCCTTAGGAGTTCCTGGCTTAGCTCTGCAGATCGCAACTCCAGATCATCCAGACAGAGGGTGGGGATAAAGGGATCGTTATAAATAACCTCGGCTCCCTTGTCTCTTAGCAACCGCAGGATATCCAGAGCCGGTGACTCGCGTACGTCATCCACATCCCCCTTATACGCCGCACCCAACACCATAATTCGTGACCCCTTGATAGACTTACGCTCCTCGTTCAGGGCATCAGCCACCTTGTTGACCACATACAGGGGCATGGTGGTATTGATCTCCCTCGCTAACTGGATGAAGCGTGCATCGTAGTTCAGGGTCCTGAGCTTCCAGGAAAGGTAGTTAGGATCCACAGGAATGCAGTGGCCCCCCAAGCCTGGCCCAGGGTAGAAGGGCATGAACCCGAAGGGCTTGGTCGCTGCTGCGTCGACAACCTCCCAGACATCGATGCCCAACTTGTCGCACATAATAGCGATCTCGTTGACCAAACCGATGTTCACAGCTCGGAAGGTGTTTTCCAAGAGTTTGACCATCTCGGCGCTCTTGGTGGATGAGACGGGTATCACCACCTCGATAGCACTCTCGTACAAGGCCTTGGCTACCTCTAGACAACCAGGGGTTACTCCTCCCACGATCTTTGGGATATTCTTGACATTGTACTTCCTATTTCCCGGATCGATGCGTTCTGGGGAGTAAGCGAGATAGAAATCCTTTCCGACTTGCAAGCCTGACTTTTCAAGAATCGGTAGAACTAACTCATCGGTGGTGCCCGGGTAGGTGGTGCTCTCCAGCACCACCAACATGTCCCGGTGCATATGCCTGGCAATCCCTTCAGCTGCCGCTATGACATGGGATACATCCGGGTCTCTGGTCTTGTTCAGCGGAGTGGGCACGCAGATCATTGCGGCGTCAATACCTCTTAGCAGGCCGTAGTCAGTGTCAGCCGTCAGCTTGCCTATCTCCATCAAAGATGCCAATTCCTGGGCAGGCACATCCCTGACATAGCTTCGACCTTCATTGATATCCTTTACCCTTTTCTCGTTCGTGTCGATGCCAACTACATCAAACCCAGCTTGAGCGAATTCAATGGCCAATGGTAGGCCTACATAGCCCAAACCGATGACGCTGACCACGGCGGTTCTGGCTTTTAGCTTTTCCAGTAAATCCATGTATCCCTCCTTGCCTTTCACTTGTCCTCCTTCTGGACTCTAACTTGTTGCGTTCAGTCAACTACCCCATAGATAAATCTAGGGGCTTGCCCCTGGCGCTACTGCGTCCCA
>CAZBJW010000002.1:0-90114 GCA_964492135.1 uncultured Anaerolineales bacterium | reverse complement strand
CAGGCTATATGGTAAAGGGTGTGAGAGGAGTTGGCATGGAGCATACCTACTGGCTTGGTCTCGCCATTGGCCTTGCGTCAATCATCCTCGTCGGAATCATTTTGCGTTCCAAATTCGGACTCGGTCTCGCTGCAATTCGCGATAATGATGCCTGTGCCGCAAGTTCGGGGATAGATGTTTTCAGATTGAAGTTGTACTCCTTTATCATTGCTGCCTTCGTAATGGGAGTAGCCGGGGCCATATTCTACACTCGTCAAGGGTACATAGAGCCTAGTGCTGGCTTTCACATAAAGTGGCTCATGACGGCACTGCTCGCTACAGTCATAGGAGGCAAAGGCATAGAAGGGGGGCCGCTTGTTGGAACGATTATCGTTGTGATTCTCCACTTTCAGCTGGCCAGATATGGCGAAATCAGTCTGCTCATACAGGGCATAATACTGGTCATCATCATGTTGGTGGCGCCGCAAGGTATAATGGGTTTGATACACGACTTGCGCAGGGCAGGAGGCCTCCGTGCTCTATTAAGATTGGCTTCACAGGGCAGGATGAAGACGCGGCAAACCTGACGATACGCGGGCACAACGAGCAGCGCTCTCTAATTGCTGCAAAGTATGGAGAAATGCTGCAGGACCAACATAGGCTTCAAGAGCAAACCCTAGGCACCTTTTCTTCTCAGTGGCAGCTTCCTGAAATTGCTCGGGATTGACAACCAAGGTTTATAGATTTTTCTTTATCGGAAGGAGGAGGGGACATGGGAAAGATAGAGAGGTTGACCAACGGGACAACGGGTGGACCGGTCTTTGTTTATGTACAAGACGACAGGATAATACGTATTACGCCAACGGAATTCGATGATAGTGACGCGCCATCCTGGGTTATCAATGCAAGAGGCAGGAAGTTTTCTCCACCCCGAAAGACCACGCTCTCCCCTTATTCGTTTGCCTGGCGTTCAATGATCTATTCGCCAACAAGATTGTTATATCCCCTCAAGCGGGTCGATTTCGACCCCAACGGCAAACGCAACTGTGAAAACCGGGGCACCTCGGGTTATGAGCGCATCGGTTGGGACGAGGCTGCGGACATCGTCACCAGCGAGATCAAGCGGATTAAACGAGAATATGGTCCGGCCGCTATTCTGACCACCCCGTCGTCTCATCATTTATGGGGACATGTGGGCTACCGTCACAGCGCATACTTTAGGTTCATAAATCTTGTTGGCTATACCTATGCAGATCACAACCCAGATAGCTGGGAGGGCTGGCACTGGGGCGGCATGCATCAATGGGGATTCAGCCACAGGCTTGGTATTTCGGAACAGTACGATCTGCTGGAAGACGCGCTCAAGAACACCGAAATGATCGTATTCTGGTCAAGCGACCCGGAAACCACCGGCGGGATCTACTCTGCCTTCGAGAGCACGTGCCGTCGTCAGTGGCTGCAGGAGCTAGGGGTCAAAATGATCTTCATCGACCCCTTCTATAATCATACGGCCGGCATGTTCGCTGACAAATGGTTTGCTCCGAGGCCGGGCACAGACAATGCTATTGCCTGTGCCATCGGCTATGTTTGGATAACCGAAGATCTCTACGACAAGGAATACATCAAGACCCGAACCGTGGGTTTTGACAAATGGAAAGGCTATATCCTGGGCAAGGAAGACGGGATACCCAAGACGCCCGAGTGGGCAGAAAAAGAAAGCACCGTCCCTGCAAGAGAGATCAAGGCCTTGGCCAGAGAATGGGGAACCAAGAAGACCATGCTGGCCGCAGGTGGCCTGGGTGGCTGGGGAGGCGCTTGCAGGGCCGCAACCGGAGGAGAATGGTCCCGCCTTATGATCAGTCTTCAGGCTATGCAGGGTCTGGGGAAACCAGGCATCAACATCTGGGGAACAACGCAGGGGGCGCCGCACAACTCGGAGTTTCTTTTTCCAGGTTATGCTGAGGGAGGGATGTCCGGCGATGTGGACAATACTGCAGCCGGTTATCGCTGGGTCTATCGGATGCAGGTACAGCCCACCCGTTCTAGTATAAACGCTCCCATGGGGCAGCACATTCCCAGGCTCAAGATACCGGAATGCATCCTCGACGGTAAGTATGAGTGGAGAGGAAAGGGATTCTGTGGCTCGTCTATTGAGGCCCAGTTCCACAAATACAAGTATCCGGCGGACGGCTACCCGGAGATCCAAATGTACTATCGGTACGGCGGCTCGTTCATCGGTACCATGAATGAGACCAATCGGTACGTCAAGGCCTACAGGACCGAAAGGCTGCCGTTTGTGGTAAACCAGTCCATCTGGTTCGAGGGCGAAACCAGGTTCGCCGACATCATATTGCCGGCCTGCACCAATTTTGAACGATGGGACATTAGCGAATTCGCCGGTTGTCTCGGGTATATCCCTGATTCCACCTGCCAGGTCAACCACAGAGTCATCAGTTTGCAGAAGAAATGCATCGAGCCCCTGGGAGAATCGAAATCAGACTACGATATCTTCTGTCGCTTGGCCGAGAAACTGGGTTTCTACGACATCTATACCGAGGGTGGTCTGACCGAACTCGGTTGGGTCAGACGCGTGTTTGACTGCAGTGATCTACCCAAATACATCTCGTGGGATGATTTCTTCCAGAAGGGCTACTTTGTCGTCCCCCTGCCAGAGGATTACGAACCGACGCCCGCCCTAAGGTGGTTTGTCGAAGATAGAAGAAGAGACACGCCGGACTGGGGACCCCATCCTGAATCCCAGGAAGAATTCGGCAAGGGACTTCAGACGACGTCGGGTCTGATAGAGTTCGAGTCTTCCAGCCTCAAGAAGTTTGACCCTGAAGATGAAGAGAGGCCTGTCATACCCAAATACATTCCGTCCTGGGAGGGGCATCACACGACGGAGCTTTATGCCAACTATCCCTTGCAGTTGATATCTCCGCATCCCCGATTCAGCTTTCACACTATGGGCGATGCCAAGGAGAGCTGGGTCAACGAGGTCAAGGATCACCGCTTCCTGAAAGAGGACGGTTACTACTACTGGATCATAAGGATCAACACCAAGGATGCCGAAATGAGAGGGATCAAGGAAAACGACCTGGTCAGGGTCTTCAACGATCGGGGAGCGGTCATCTGCGCGGCGCAGGTGACCGAGCGTCTCCTTCCCGGCACGGTTCACTCCTATGAATCCTGCGCAGACTACGATCCCCTGGGCAAGCCTGGGGAGTCAGCAGATCGAAGGGGATGCATCAATCTCCTGACTCCAGGCCGTTACATCACCAAGAATTCGTGCGGCCAGGCCCCCAACTCGTGTCTTGTGGAAGTGGAAAGGTGCGAAGGAGAGATAACATGAACAAGTGGAACCTGATCATCGATGTCGCGAAATGTCACGATTGCAACAACTGTTTCCTGGCCTGCAAGGACGAATATTGGGAGAATGATTTTCCGCCCTATTCGTTGGCCCAACCCAGACATGGTCATAGGTGGATGGACGTCCAGCGCAAGGAAAGAGGCCAATACTCCATAGTAGACGTTGCCTACCTACCTACACCGTGCATGCACTGCGATGATGCCCCCTGCGTCATGGAATCAAATGGCGGGGCCGTATACAAGAGGGACGATGGTATCGTCCTGATAGATCCGGAAAAGGCCAGAGGACGAAAGGACATTCTCGACATGTGTCCCTACGGCGCGATCTGGTGGAACGAGGAGAAAGCGGTACCACAAAAGTGTACCCTTTGTGTTCATCTCTTAGACGACGGGTGGGAACAGCCAAGGTGTGTTCAGGCCTGTCCGACCGGAGCCTTACGCATCGTCCATATCGAAGACTCTGAAATGCAGAAACTCAAAGAATCCGAGGCACTAGAAGTCTACCAGCCCCAATACCAAACAGGGCCTCGCGTATACTACAAGAACCTGTATCGGTATACCAAGTGCTTCATTGCCGGTAGCGTGGCTTTGGAAGATATCGATGAGTGTGCCGAGGGGGCAAGGATCACATTGAGGAATGGTGCTGGGAGGGTAATCGCAACAGCCGTGACCAACAATTATGGGGATTTCAAGATCGACGATCTCGAAGAGAACAGCGGCGAGTATGGCTTGGAGGTAGAGTATCCTGGATATCCGATCCAGGAGCTCAGCGTAGAACTGGAGGACAGCATAAACGTCGGCGCCATCTTTCTGTGAAGGTCGGTTGCAGCGGCAGGCAAGCAATAATCGCTGGCCTTCGACCGGGCACTGATGGCCATGCCGGATTTTATCATCTTGGATGAGATATCCCTCGGTCTGGCCTCTCCAATCGATGAGCTGTGCATGGCCATCATCGGAATCATCGAGGGGGACACGACCATTCTGATGCTTGAGCGAACCTACGCCAACTCTTGGGCACGGGAGGTTGCATATGGAAAAAATGATTCTCACAGCAGCGCTCACCGGGGCGATCACCGTACCGACCCAGACCCCACATCTGGCATACACAATCGAGGGCATCGCTGACGACGCTATCGCTTGCGCTAAGGCCGGCTCTACAGCGGTCCACATCCATGCTCGTGACCCTGAGAACGGACACCCTTCCTCAGACCCAGAAATCGTCCGTAAGATCGTGACCCGTATCAAAGGAGGTTGCGATGTGGTTATATGCATCTCAACCGGTGGCGGTATGGGTATGACGCCCCAGGAACGCTTACGGGGGGCTGCGTCGTGCCAGCCAGAGCTGGCTTCCTTCAACCTGGGTTCGATGAACTTTTCCATGCACCCGGTTGCACGTCGTTACAGCCCAGAGGATTGGCAGTTTGATTGGGAACAAGGTTACGTCGAAGGCACCAAGGACTTCATTTTCCGTAATACCTTTGGTGATATGGAAGTCTTCGCCAATACGATGAGGGAGAAAAACGTCAAGCCGGAGTTTGAGGCTTATGACGTAGGGCACCTCTACAACTTGAAATCCATGGAAAAGTCTGGCCTGGTTGAGCCTCCTTATTGGATTCAGTTTGTGCTTGGCGTGTTGGGTGGTTTGGCTGCAACTCCCGAAGACCTGATCACGATGAAGCAGACTGCCGACCGTCTGTTTGGCCCAGAGAATTACCGCTGGTCAGTGATTGGTGTGGGGTACCCGATGGAGTTCAACATGGCTGCGATGGCTATTATGATGGGCGGGCACGTGCGTGTTGGGCTGGAAGACAACATCTTCGTCCGACGGAGAGTCCTGGCGACCAATGTCGACCTGGTCGAGAAGGTCAAGCGGATTGCCGCTGAGTTCGAGCGGGAAATTGCAACCCCGGATGAGGCCCGTGAGATGTTGGGTCTCAAGGGGATAGATGCCGTAAACTTCTAGGTGCAGATCCCTCGTGCGTGCCAGCATTGTTCAAAATGAGGTGAATGATGCCGAATGATATCGTGTACAAATCAATAATCCGGATTGAGCGTGTGAAGGGCGCCTTGCGCCGTGCCTATCTTCCAGTGGACAAGCAACCAGTACTCTTTGGGCTTCACTCGGAGGTAGCAGAGCACTATGGGGTAGATACAACTACCCAGGAGCCGCACGCCACCACGCTTGATTATGTGGTGGCTGCGACCGCAGGTTGACTGACTGGCACCTTCGGGGGCGCGCTGGAGGCGCGCGGCATTCCGGCAAGTGGCGGTCGTCTCACTTCCGAGGCTATCGGTGAGATTGGGAAGGAAGGCAACATACTCGTTATCCGGCGTATTCACGTGACGTACCACCTAAAGGCTGATCGGGACAAGCGCGAAGTTGCTGAGCGTGTTCACAGTTTCCACGCTGATCGTTGTCCGGTCGCTCGGACGATTGAGGGCTGTGTGACTATCTCCACCTCACTCAAGATGGAAGATACAGCTGTCTAAACACCAGGCCATGGGGCTACGTCCATCCGGGCCGGGGAGGAGGTGGAAGGAGAACGACATGCTGCCGGGAGCACAGTTTCCCTTCAACCAACCGATTGTCTGGCAACCCAGTGGGAAGTACGAGTAACAGAGCCAGCTCAAACGGTTCATGGACCACCATGGCCTGGAAACGTCTGATACTCCGGCGGCACGAAGATCAGGCGGGCATCGTGTTAGGCAAGGTTCTACTCCTGCTCAATGTGAAGTATTCTATCCTGTCTTGCGGATGCCGGAATTATCCAGCGTTCCCGTGGTCCGAGGCTGATCCTGCGGCAATTCTACGCCTGGCTCTCCCATAACTCTACGCACGCCGCACTCTCGGTCTGCGTTCAACGACCGCCGCTACGCAGATGCTGCCAAGCCTCTCACCAGGAGGGCGAAATGAGCGATCGCCTTGAACTGATCCACACTGAGGAGAATGACCCGGTCTACAATATGCCGTATACTCCCGCCATAAAGGTGCGGTCAGGGGCCACCGTCTACGTGGCCGGCGTCACCGCAGCACCCGTCTATCACCATCATCCACACATTAAATCTGATTTTGAACATATCCCTCTAGATCCTGGGGAACAAACCAAGATGGCAATGGTAAACCTGCGCAAGGTTCTCCAGGCTGCGGGGGGGGATTTGGCCGACATCGTGCAACTTTTCCGTTTTATCTGTGACATCGAAAAAAATCAGGATGCCATCAACAAAGTGATGGGCGAATATATGGGCGACCATCGAGCGACCAGCACGACAGTTGAGGTAACCCGCCTGGCGACAGATGACCGTCTGGTGGTCGAACTGGCTGCCGTAGCTGTAGTCGCAGACTAGGGCATAACCTTCAAGAAACCGGCCACGAATCCGATAGCCATCAGCGCGCTGAAAGAACAGGCTGCCGAAAGGGCCTGTCCGACTTTGGTTGCATCATCTGTCTGGGAGGTCAAGATTATCGGAAAGTTGTGGAAGCCGTTTTTGATGATGGCCGGGACAGGCTGAGCTCCCAGCGGCGGGTCTTCGTATTGGGACGATAATGGTCAGAAATATAAAAAGGAGTTGCTGATGAGTATCCCAAAAACAATGAAAGCTGCTGTCCTGTTTGACTATGGTGACCTGCGAGTCACCGAGGTGCCCGTGCCTGAAATCGGCGCAGGTGAGGTGCTGGTAAAAGTTAACTCGGTCGCCATCTGCGGGAGCGATCCAGGCATCATTGCCAGGGGTTGGCAAGGTTACACGCCATTGGGCGAGTTCATTCCTGGTCACGAGTTCACCGGGGTAGTCGCTGCAACCGCGCCCGACGTGATCAGACTAAAAGTGGGCGACCGCGTTGCCGCCGAGCCTCACAAGGGCTGCGGTCGTTGCGAGAACTGTTTGCGCGGCCTCTATACCACCTGCCTGAACTATGGGAATCTGGAAATGGGCCACCGCCATTACGGCTTTAGCACTAACGGCGGGTACGCCGAATACGCGGCGTGCCACGACGCCACACTGCACAAATTGCCCGACAGCATTTCATTCGAGGAAGGTGCGCTGCTTACCACCGTAGGCACGGTGATGTATGGTTACGAGCGCATCGGTTGGGTGAGACCTGGCGAGACCGTGGTCGTCACCGGGCCGGGAGCTATGGGCTTGATTTCCGCGCGCATTGCGAAAATCCTCGGAGCGGGTCGCGTGATTATGACCGGTACGCGCGAAGAAAGACTAGCCGTCGGGAGGCAGATGGGCGTTGACATCACGCTCAATGTACACGAGGTGGACGTGCGTGAGAAGGTCACGGAGCTTACAAATGGTATCGGCGCTGACATGGTCGTAGAATGCACTGGCCAGCCGGGCCCTGCGGCTGAGGCGCTCGAGATCGTGCGCAAGAACGGGCGCATCTCGTATAACGGCGTCTATCACGAACCGGTGACGCTCCAACTCAACAAGATCGTCCAGTGGAATCTGCTCATCACCGGCCCCAAGGCCGAAGGGATGTGGAACCTGGAACGGGCAATCCCGCTGATGGCCGACGGTCGCTTGAATCTGAAGCCGCTTATCACGCACCGATTCAGCCTGGACGAGATCAACAGAGCCTTTGACACGTTTACTGGTCGAGTGGGCGGGGCTATCAAAGTGATCGTCAAGCCTGGAGGTTTATCGTGAGCAAATACAAGTGGCAAATTCCGCCAGACAGCGGACACATGGACGCCGCAGACGGCATCTACTTTCAGAATATGACCATGCTGGAGGTCGAAGCCCGGCTGAAGGAGAATGACCTAATCATCATCCCGGTCGGCAGCACGGAGGCGCATGGCCCGCACGCCTGCTACGGCGAGGATACTTTTCTGGTCACGCGCATGGCCGAGGCGGTGGCAAAGCGCACCGGCTGCACCGTGTCGCAGCCAATCTGGTTTGGCAGCCACCCGTATCACCACATTGGCATGCCCGGGACCGTCCCCGTGGATGAAGACACCTTCACGGCCTACCTGAGTTCGGTCATCGCAGGATTTTGGAACACCGGCTTCCGCAAGCAGATCCTCCTCAATGGCCACGGTCAAGAGTACGTCATCCCCACCGCCATTCACCGATTTGCCAAGAAGTACCAGGTGCCGTCCATTCTGATTAACCTGAATTGGTATTACGCCATTCAACCCTACGTCAAGGACAAGGAGCACGGGGGACCATTCGAGACCCCATTCGTCCACGCCGACGAGACCGAAACGTCGTACTCGCTTGCTCTGTTCCCAGAGATGATTCACATGGAAGACGCAGTGGACACCGAGTTTCACGGTTTCCTGCCGCCGGGCCACGTAGATTCGGCTGCCAACGCGTACCAGCGCGCCATCCCCTGGTACGGACACGCAGGGCTGGGGACCATCGAGATCGTCGGCAATCCAGAGGGCGTGGTGGGCAAGGCCACCCTGGCCGATGCAGAGAAGGCCCGCCCCGGCGTCGAGGCGTTGCTGGACTATATCGTGAAATTGCACGACGATATCATGGAACGCTTCCCGCCAGGCGTATTGCCCGACGCGTCGCTGGTCACGCAGCGCTTTGCACAGGAAGAGGTGGATGAATTTCTAAAAGGCCCGCTCAATGGCGGGAAGCACCTCTACACAATCGCTTGGCCGCCGTGCTAAGATGAACGGTTTTGGAGTAGAGGCGCATGTGGGGGGCGCACCTCCACTGGCTGTGCCGAAGATCCAAAATCGCCCTAAAGGGACACTTGCACCTGCGCAAATGCAGGTGTCACCAAGTCCCCGGCTTCGGCCTGGATTCCCTGGCACTGCCCGCCAGGCCAAGCAAAATTGAATCTACTGAGACCAGGTACAGGTGACCGTTGATATCCTATCCATTATGGAGGGCAAAATGAATGATGCAAGGTACTATGAAATTACTCGCGATGATCGAAGGGAGTCGCTGGTCTTGCACTTTTGGGGGAGCAAGCATGAAGATATGCATGGCACTGACCCCGAAGAAAGGCACTTTCGCACCCTTACTCTATGCGGGGAACCTCGACAGGGGGATCAAGACCGCCGCTGAGCTCGGGTTTGATGGCCTCGAACTAAGCGTGCGTGATCCCGCTGACCTGGATCAGAACCGCCTCGCCCGTCTATTGCAGCGGTACAGTCTTGACCTAGTGATGGTGGCCACTGGACAGGCCTACCTTGAGGATGGACTGAGCTTCGCTGACACCAATGTAGAGCCCTGGACTGCCGCCATCAAACGGGTGAAGGCACATATTGACCTGGCCTCCCGCTTTCAGGCGCAGGTCCTGATCGGTGGAATTAGAGGCAGACTTTCGCCAGACCAGACCTTACGGCGGTCTGAGTATCGCATGGCTGTGGAGGCGATGCGGGAGTGCGCAAGATATGCTGCACTGCAAGGCGTCACGCTCAGCGTAGAGCCGATCAATCGCTACGAAACCAACTTCATTAACACAGTTGAAGAGGCGTTGCATTGGATATCCGACATCGACGACACCGCAATTACGGTTATGGCCGATACATTCCACATGAACATAGAAGAAGCTTCCTTCGAGGATGCGTTGAGGCAGGCTGGGGAGAATTTGAGCCATGTTCATCTCGTGGACAGCAATCGCCGAGCTCCTGGCTTGGGTCACATCGATTTTCGGACGGTGCTTCAGACGCTTCGGAATCTGAATTATGTGGGCTACCTTTGCGCGGAGATCCTGCCCGTACCCGATGACTACACAGCGGCTCAACAGTTTGTTTCGAAGGTGAAGAGCCTGCTGGCTAATCTGTAGAGATCAGTGATAGTGCGTAAGGATACGTGCGTGCGAGGCTGAAACGGCTTCTCTCACAGCTCGCCAGTCGTGGAGCTTTTGACTGGGTTGTTCTTCAACGACTTGAGGATTCTGATTTGCCGGCGAGATCCAAGTGTGACCCCGTTGTCCGGCAGGTCTAGGGGGAGAGCACCATGAAAGCGTTGGTCAAGTTCAAGAAGGGTGTCGGGTTTGTAGAGCTGCGCGAGGTTCCAAGACCCTCGGTCGCTCAGGACGAAGTTCTTATCAGGGTGAGAGCGGCAGGAATCTGTGGTACCGATGTTCACATATATCACGATGAATATCCTTACTATCCTCCAGTGACGCTAGGACACGAGTTCTCTGGTGAGATAGTGGAGGTTGGCGAGGAGGTGCGCGGCTGGAAGGTGGGGGACCGAGTGGTGGCTGAACCGCATACCCGCGCCTGTGGCGTATGTAATTACTGCCGTACCGGAAACCCCCAGATCTGCTCTGACAAAAGATCCATCGGATGGGGTATAGATGGGGCATTCGCTGAGTTGCTGGCCATGCCCGCCTGGCTCCTGCATAGGATCCCCGACAAAGTGTCTTTTGAAGAAGCTGCTTTGACAGAACCCACGGCGATTGTTACCTCCGCGGTAAACGTAGCCACGGGCGTTGAAATAGGTGACGTATCCGTAGTACTCGGCCCGGGGCCCATCGGCTTGCTAGCAGCTCAGGTGGCCAAGGCGTCTGGTGCTTCCTGGGTAATGGTTACGGGCACGCCCCGCGATAGCGAGATCAGGCTCCCAGTGGCTGAGCAAGTGGGGGTTGACTGTCTACTCAACATTGCTGAAGCGGACCCAGTCCAGAAAGTGATGGCGATGACTGGGGGCAGGGGAGCTGATCTAGTTGTGGATGCCTCAGGGGCTGAGTCGGCTATCAATCAAGCGGTTGCCATGGTACGTCCATTGGGAAGGATTTGCGCCATAGGGTTAACCGGGAGGAAGGAAATAGCGTTTACTTGGGACAACGCAGTTTTCAAGAGCTGTCGGATACAGTTCAGTCTCAGTTCGACGTACCTTGGTTGGGAGCAAGCGCTTTCGCTGATTGCTTGTGCGAAGGTCAGAGTGGACCCTCTAATCACTCATCGCCTATCTCTCGAAGATTGGCTCTCCGGGTTCGAAGCTGCAGCGTCTGGCAAAGCCATCAAAGTCCTCTTGATGCCTTAGTCTCGGATTAAGAAGGGTAACGATCTACAATGGCTAAGCCGTTGCCCTTGGTGAGGTGATCATGGATCTCTCACCGAACGATTGTCTGCCTTTCCCTTGGGCGCGTTCTACGATGTAATCTCTAGAGGGAGCAAGCAAAACTAGTTTCCTCTCTCATGGAACTACGGCACACAGGTTGGTTTCATCACAAGGCTGCCTAGGGATGCGGAATTGACCCCGCGGTCGCAGCCGTCGGCGGGGCGGTCACCTGGACTCTCGATATCACCGAGGTGTCAGACCGGACTGGTTGCCTCATGCGGGATTCGTTCTTGAACCAGACGGATCGTTTCAGGAGTATTTCTACATGCATTGCTGTTCACCTGAGATATGTGGGTTACTCAAGTATTGATCCTGCCGAGTGCCACAATCGAGAGAAGAGGAGCCGCCTGTTGGCAGGAAAAAAGCGCGGAGATCGCGTATCGATTTTGCGCCTGGGGGTGACTTTGGAAGAGTGCCCATGATGAAGCGAAGTTTTGGCCTTGTCGGTTTTGCAGTCACGGGTCCGAACTTGACCTTGGAATAGGACGGAGCAGATTGCCGTTGCCAGTTTACAATGGCAGCACCTGGCAAGGAGGGTGAGTATGGGGGTGTCGTCGAAGCGATATCTCCTCGGCATTGACATCGGAACCACGAGCTGCAAGTGCATAGTCGTCGACCCAGAAGGCAGATCTCTGGGAGAAGGGACTAGTCCCTATTCGATTCTTGCACCCCGCGCCTCGTGGGCGGAGCAGGACCCCGAGGCTGTGTTCGCTGGTGTGATAGAAGCGGTGAGGAAGGCGGTTCTCATCTCCCGCGTGTTGCCAGGTGAGATCTGGGCATTGTCGTTCAGCGGAGCCCTTCATAGCCTCCTAGCCGTGGATCGGGAGGGCATCCCCCTCACACACGCCATGATCTGGGCAGATACGCGCGGTGGGGATTCGTCGCTTCACATTCGGGAAAAACACGATGGTCATCAGATATATCAACGAACGGGTTGCCCAGTCCATCCTATGTATCCGGCCTCCAAAATCTTTTGGATGCGTGAGAACCTTCCGGGTGCATACCGAAAGGCGCACAAGTTCATCTCTCTCAAGGAATACGTGCTCCACCGATTGTTGAATAAGTACCTCGTCGATCGGTCGATAGCCTCTGGCACTGGGCTTTTCAACATCCACCATCTTGATTGGGATTATGATACGCTCGCGATAGTGGGTATCACGGCGGACAGGCTTTCGGAGCATGTAGCAACGACCAAGATATTTGAAGGCCTCGATCCGATCCACGCCGAGGCCATGGGGATCCCTTCCGACGTGCTGGTTGTCATTGGGGCTGGAGATGGGCTCCTCTCGAACTTGGGCGTTGGTTCGGTGGAGCCTGGCCAACTGACTTGCATGATCGGAACCAGCGGGGCCCTCCGTGTTCTCTCTCAGGAGCCGAAATTGGATGAGAAGGAGAGAACTTGGTGTTATCTGCTAACTGACCAGGTTTGGGTCGTAGGTGGAGCGATAAACAACGCTGGTTTGGTATACCAATGGTTTCGAGACCATTTCTGTCCCGCCGCTGAGGACTCATATGAAGCTCTCAATGAAGAGGCGGCCGAGGTAGGCGTTGGCTCGGAGGGCTTGATCTTTCTACCCTATCTAACTGGTGAGAGAAGCCCGAATTGGGACCCCAACGCCCGGGGGGTCTTGTTTGGCTTGTCCCTCCGCCATGACCGTCGCCACTTCATCAGGGCCATCATGGAGGGGGTAGCCTATCGAATGTATAGCGTGCTTCTGGCATTGGAAGAGGTCACTGGTAAGACAACAGAGACTAGAGGTTCCGGGGGGTTCCTTCGGTCGCCTCTCTGGATCCAGATCATCGCCGATGTGTGGGGCAGAGAGCTCGTTGTTCCTGAGGTCATTGAGACTACCAGTCTCGGGGCGGTCTTTCTAGCGATGCATGCTTTGGGCCTAATAGGCGATCTGAGAGAGGTCAGGGAATACGTGCCTATCAAGGCCTGCTACAGTCCGAATATGAAGAACCATCAGCGCTATTTGCGCTTGTTCGAGATATATCAAGCGGTATATCAAGGAGTAGCTGGTCAGTTCTCGGAGATCTGCGAGATACAATCGGCTTCGATTGAAGGTTACGGCGAGCTGTGCTGAATAAGAGGGGCGTCTTCTTGATCGACGGTCTCCCCCATAAATGTGGTCAAGAAGTACCTCTTGGTGCACCGGCCAGGCGCTCTCCGTCGATGGCGGGATGTCGATCCTGAAATAGGAGGCGTAGATGAAGATATTAGTTACCGCTCGCTCCTTCCGCAAAACCCCTGGGAGACACAAAGAACTCTTGGAGCAATCCGGCTACCAGGTAGTGGAGAGCCTCCTGGATCGCCCCTTGAAAGAGGCGGAGATGGTGGAGTTGATAAGTGATGTGGATGGGGCCATCCTGGGCTTGGATGAAGTTACAGCAAAGGTGATAAACGCCGGAGAGAGGCTCAAGGTCCTCTCTCGGTATGGCGTGGGGGTGGATAGGGTCGATCTAGAAGCCGCTACAGCGGTCGGGGTGGTGGTAACCAACACACCGGGGACGAACCACATCGCCGTGGCCGAGTTGACCCTGGGCCTCATGCTCTCCCTAGCCAGGCGCATCCCCGAGCATGATAGGAGCGTCAAGGAGGGTTCCTGGGAGAGGGTGAGGGGGACCGAACTGGCAGGGAAAACGCTGGGGGTAGTGGGACTAGGGTGGATAAGCAGGGAGGTGATCCGGCGGGCTTCTGCTTTCGATATGAAGATCGTGGCGCAGACTGGATACCCGGACAAAGAACTAAGCGATCGCTACGGTGTGGAGTATCTGCCCTTGGAGCAGTTGCTAAGAGAGGCTGATTTCATCTCTCTCCATTGCGCCTTCACCCCTGAGCGGGTTGACCTCATCGGGGAGAAGGAACTAAGAGCCATGAAACCCACCAGTCATCTTGTAAACACCGCTCGTGGGGAGTTGGTGGATGAAAAGGCTCTACTGCTCGCTTTGCAGGAGAGTTGGATCGCTGGGGCAGCGATGGATGCCTTCAAAGAAGAGCCCGCTACCGCTAGCCCCCTGGTGAGATTAGATAACTTCATCGCCACCCCCCATATCGGTGCCGCTACCTATGAATCGATCCTGCGCATGGGAACCTTGGCGGTGGAGAATGCCTTGCAGGTGCTGCGCGGCGAGCGTCCTCCCTATGTAGTGAACCCCGAGGTCTACGAGAGGTAGATGGTCAGGATCATAGCGAAGGGAGGCAACCAATGACAGACGTGCTTGACAAACTGGGGGTTCTCGGCGTGGTGCCGGTCGTCAAGATCGAGCGGTCCGAGGATGCAGTCGAACTTGGCAGAGCCTTGTTGGCAGGAGGGCTGCCATGTGTCGAGATCACCTTTCGGACTGCGGCAGCCGAGGAGGCGATCCGGCGGCTCTCCTCAAGCCTGCCGGAGATCATCGTGGGGGCGGGGACTGTGCTCTCCGTGGATCAGGCCAATAGAGCGATCTCTGCAGGTGCTCAATTCATCGTCTCCCCCGGGTTCAATCCAAAAGTGGCGGATTGGTGCCTGGAGCACGAGGTACCGGTCATACCGGGGGTGGCAACACCAACCGAGATCGAGATGGCGTTGGACAAGGGATTGGACATACTCAAGTTCTTCCCTGCCGAGGCGTTGGGTGGCATTGTAATGTTGAAGGCCCTCGCCGCCCCTTACAGAGGCGTCAAGTTCATTCCCACGGGAGGCATCAATGAGGGCAATCTGGCGGACTATCTGGCCCAGCCGAGCGTCCACTGCTGTGGGGGGAGCTGGCTGGTCAAGGCCAACCTGATCTCAGCCGGCAGATTTGATGAGATCACACAGTTGACCCGGGACGCCATGTCTGTAGTACAGCGGGCACGAGGGTAGTTGAGGTGTGATATGGTGCGAACAGGTCGGGCACCTGGTCTATTCCCTGATCATGATTGCCTCCTGTAGAGCTCCTTCGTCCGTCTTGCTGTCACACCTCATCGCTGTCGCCAGTTTAAAGGGGATTGTCATAGAGTTTGCACCACGTCTCAACCTTCGTAAACGTGCGTAGCCCTGTTTGGTGCGGTGGGAATGGGGAATAGAGTGCGCAAGGGAGGGCGAAGGCTCTCCAAATCCGCTGGACATTGTCCCCAGCGGATTTTGCTATTAGTACCCAAATTGGGTTCATAAAACAATGCGATATGGTGCTCGTGCAGATCTGACGTAGGTGCTCGCGGCGCTTGCCAAGGCACCGACGTTTTCTCCAGTAGATCATTGTGTGAGAACGCGAACCCTGCTCGTCATCTGCGGTAGCAGGGCCTTGAAATGTCGAATCGATTCACATATGCGTTGAGGCGAAGGCCGACACCAAATGGGGAAGTTTCTCAGGCAGGGCAGATTCACGGGTAATGCTTTCAGATGACAGTGTACAAGTTCGAACACATGCAATAGTTCAGTGATGACACGTTCCCGTTGGGAAGGATCATCACCGCGGATAGCGGTGGTGATACAAGTTTCCAGATGGTTTTCTAGGATTAGAGCGTTGACCCTATCGATGGCGCGTTGTACGGCCAGGGTTTGTTTGAGGATACCGAATGCCCTTCATCCCGAGCTAGGGTAGGGGAAGAGCTCAATCGCTGAGCTATAGTGGGAGCACGGCATCAGCCAATCCACCTATTGCGAGTGGCGACTTCAGCCTGAAGGGAGAGGTTCCTGTAGGAGGCCAGGGAGTATCTGGCCGTTCGGCTGAGCGCAGTTCGCCAGACTCACCGCTCACCGGAAGCCTCACGACGAAGCCCTTGGGCGAAGAGCCGAGAAAGGAGCAGAGATGGCACTTAGAGCGGAAGGCAAAGCAGTTGATCGTGCAGTGTGAGGTCCTCGAAGGGGCTCAACTGCGGAGGTAGAGAGCATGGGCAGAAGCAACAGGGTGACCACAAGGCAACTGTACCTTATCATTGCGTCCTCCTATTGTTTCACGCCTCCTATCCTGTTTCTATGTTACCGCAGTTGCTCTCCTGTCAAATACACGATCCTTTCCACCATCTCCGGGTAGCTATATCCGGCGGCTAGCGCGGCCCTCGCAAAACCGGCATCGGGGGATAAATCTGGATTGGGGTTGATTTCCAAAACGTAGGGGTGCCCATCCCGGACCCGCATATCGACACGGGCATAGCCTCGGCACTTCAGGGCTTCATAGGCGGCTATGGCGACGCTTCGTATTCTCTCGGCCAGATGGCCATCCACCGTAGCAGGACAGGTGACGGGCGTAAGACGGTATTCCTCTTCTTCTGGTTCCCATTTGGCTGCGTAGGAACATATTCTCCGTAAGGGGTCTGCAATACCAGAGTAGTCTATTTCCGCCAAGGGCAAACATTCGGGCCTATCATTGCCCCACAGTGCGACGTTGACCTCCCGGCCTTTGATGAACTCCTCCACCAAAGCAGGTTCTCGATAGGTATCAAGGACATACCTCACCCTATCGCGGAGTTGATCCAGTGTGGTAACCACCGCCTCATCATCTATCCCCAAACTAGCGTCTTCGGCAACTGGCTTGACGATGGCCGGAAGCAGGATAGATACTTCTACGTTCCCGTCATCGTAGACTTGATAGGCTGGTGTGGGAATGCCATGAGACTCTAACACCCCCTTTGTTCGCGATTTGTCAAGACAAAGAGCCAATGTTTCTGGTGATGCCCCCGTGTATCTGTACCCTAGCCTTCCCAGAATGGCGGCGGCCTCGGGTTCTAGGTCTGCTCGGTTACCTAACCCTTCGAGGAGGTTGAAGACCACCCACTCGCTTGGGTCGTAATCTGAGAGTACCTCCAGGAGATCATAATAGACAGGCACGCAAACGACCTCATGCTTAGGCCGCAACGCCTGTTCCACCGCCGCAGCCGCTAGCGCCACGCCTTGCCCTGAGATCAGATCTCTTGCCTCACCTTTGGCTACCGAGTCTACCTGGTTATAGAGAATCAATACTCTCTTCATGCTCCCCCAGATGCAATCACCATGCATCTCCTTTAGCGCGGCGTAGGCCTTAACCTGCTTTTCCTCCCCGCAATAGTCACTCTACCAGTTAGATCTCTCTACTATTTGCGCTGTTTCCAGGCAAAGGTCCGAGGGGGCCCTACTAGCCAATTGCGGATACCTCTTCAAGGCCTCGTTTAGGATGGCGTTAATGAGTTGAGCGTGGCTCATGCCATCTGCCTCGGCTTGAATAACGAGATCACTAACCCCTGGACAGAGGCCTGGGAGAGGGTTGATCTCCAAGATGTATGGGTTTTCACTATCATGGGCATCCAATCTGAAATCCACCCTAGCCATATCGAGACAGTTAAGCGCTTGGAAGGCGACAACCGCCAACCGGCCAAGTTCCTTCCTCTGGGCATCTGTCAAGGGAGCGGGGCACAGATAGCGGGGTAGATCATAGAGCTCAGATTTTATGCGCGAGGTATATATCCCTCGTTCCTCGGCTGGGCAGGGGCTAAAATCCACCTCCAATGGTGGAAAGATATGAAGTTGTTCGTTGCCTAGGAGACCAATGGTGATTTCACGCCCCTCGATATACTCTTCAACCAATGCTGGCTCCTGGTAGGTTTCGATCACCCAGCGCACCTGATGGCGCAAGCCCCCTTCGTCGTGGATGATGGAATTACTGCTTATCCCCATACCTGTCCCCTCCCGACTGGGCTTGACGAACAGAGGATAGCGGAGGTTAGAATCGAGGGGGTCGTAGGGGCTCTCGAATACCTGGAATGGTGGGGTCGGCAAGCCGTGGGAGACCAATATCCGCTTGGCCATCGGCTTGTCCAACGTAAGGGCCAGGCAGAGCACCTTGGAGCCAGTGTAGGGGATGCCCAGCATCTCTAAGATGGCTGGCACTTGGGACTCGCGAGCATCACCTTGGTGGCCCTCACAGATATTGAAGGCTATATCAAAGCGACCTCGCTCTAATTTGCGATAGAGATCCTTATCGCCTTCTAGGAAGGTCACTTCGTGACCACCCTCTCGCAAGGCTGAGGTGATCGCCTCCACCGTCCGCTCCGAGTCCAACTCAGACCACCTATCCCTTGGTTCTCTCGGGCGATGGGGAGCGTTGGTCTTAAGGTTGGCGAGTAACGCGATCTTGAGGTGGCTCATAGTATCTTCCTTACCCGCTCGATGGTATGAGGAAGTCCTCTTTCTTCGACAAGCGCCCAGAAGTCTTCAGAGATCTGGTCTTCTGGAGGACGGGACGCCTCGGTCGGCGCGAGCATGGCCGCGACCCCTACCTTACTGCTCCGACGTTGATCGACACAGAATTGGCAGGTGGCGGCATCATGCCTGTGGTAATGCTGGGGCTCAGGGTAGGAGAAAAGCCGCCCCTCATAATTTCTAAGCACCACGCGGGAGTCTGATTGGGAGAGCAGATATTGGGGCATGATAGGCACCTTCCCCCCACCCCCTGGCGCGTCGATGACGAAGGTGGGCACGGCGAAGCCGCTGGTGTGACCTCGCAGGTGCTCAACAATTTCGATCCCTTTGCTGACCGGGGTCCTGAAATGGCCGATGCCTTCGGAGAGGTCGCATTGGTAGAGGTAGTAAGGCCTGACCCGGATCTTGACTAACTCCTGGACCAGACGCTTGATGACGTGGGGACAATCGTTGATCCCCGCCAGGAGTACCGTCTGACTGCCCAAGGGGATGCCCGCGTCAGCCAACATCGCACACGCTTTGGCCATCTCCGGAGTTATCTCCTTGGGGTGGTTGACGTGTATATTGATCCACAGGGGGTGATAGCGCTGCAGAATCTCCACCAGCCGAGAGGTTATGCGCTGAGGCAGATAGACGGGCACTCGGGTGCCGATGCGAATCACCTCCAGGTGGGATATGCTGCGCAGACCGGACAGGAGATGCTCCAGCACCCCTTTCGAGAGAAAGAGCCCATCCCCGCCAGATATCAACGCATCCCTGACCTCACTGTGCTGGCTGATATATTCCACCATACCATCGATCTTCTGCAGACTCGTCCTCTCCTGGCCCCTACTCACCAACCGACGCCGCGTGCAGAAGCGGCAGTAAGAAGGACACTGGTCGGTTACCACAAGCAAAACCCGATCCGGGTAGCGGTGCACCAACCCAGGCACTGGCGACTGACTATCCTCACTCAAAGGGTCTTCTAGGTCGGTGGGATCGACCTCCAACTCACGGCTGGTGGGCACCACCTGCCTTCGGAGAGGACAATTGGGATCGTGGGGGTCCATCAGAGAAACAAAATAGGGCGTGATGGCCATCCTTAAGGTTCCCCCGGCCCGGATCACCCCCTCTTCCTCCTCTGGAGTTAGTTCCAAAACCTCTTTTAGCTTCTCCAGTGTGGTGATGCGGTTACGTATCTGCCAATGCCAATCCCTCCACTCCTCCTCGCTCACCTCGGCCCAGATGCGTGGCCAAGGCCTAGATGGCGGGGGCATAGTACCCGGAGGCTCCTCTAACTCCTTCCTATTCATCTCTTCGGTTTGTCCCTCCTTACCCAGATGTGTGGAAACCAGGGTTGCTGCATGTATCGAGGTACGCATTCTTCACTCCTCCAAATATATGTTATGAGAACTGCTTGACATATGTGAAGCGAGAATCGCCTGGACGGTAATAATCTCTTACCTCAGCCACCTTTCGAAAGCCGTGGTCTTTGTAGAACCTCCGCGCTAGCAGATAGGAGCGTGAAGAAGAGGTATCCGCCATAAGCATCCGCCCTTTGGCTCGACGGATCGCCTTCTCGACTTCTCTCAAGAGTGCACCCCCTATACCCCGTCGTTGCTGTTCAGGGTCCACGAAGAGCCAATAGAGATCATAGGTTCCCTCGGTCATCGGTGTAGGGCCGTAGCAGGCGAAGCCTACTACTTGATCGCTTTCTTCAAAGACGAGGGAGTGGTAGTCGTTTTGTGCGGGGTTTTCAAGTTCTGCCTCCAAGAGCTCCTTGACCACCCTTATTTCCGTCGTGGTGAATATCTCGCTCTTCCTGGCGAAGGCCAAAACTGCTTCCAAGTCTCCATCTCGTACTTTTCTAGTGCGCTGCATCTTGCTTCTTCTCCTTAGATGGCTGCTCGCACGGATCGCCGCAGCATAAGGCTTCAAGTCTTTGCAGGGCGGCCTCCAACTGGTCGAGAGGGCTCAAGACAAGGAATACCTGATGACCGCTAATTTGTGCCAGAGCCTCTATCGCCTCGTGATCATCGGGACAAGCCACGGCGACGGTGAGAACCTCCTCCTCCATCGCCAAAGGCACGGCCAGGAGTTCGCGAGCCACCTCTAAAGGGATAAGTCTTGCCACCTCTGGCGTAGGTAGGTGGGCCGGGATGTCCATCCAGGGGATGCCCCGTGTGTTACACGTACCTATGCTGACACTTCCCTCCCCTGAGAATTCCCATCTCGACGTCTTGCCCTTATTCGCCTCTTCGCTGCGCCTCTTATCTCCAACCTTTCTCACCTTTTATTCCTTCCCAGTCCTCATCTGGTCATTGCTTTTTCACTTTCCAAAGCACGGCTACCTTATCCAATCTCGATCCCCGAAGAGACGATCCTCGCTCATACTCACAGGCATAAGTCTCACTCTCTAGAAAAGTTTATCACCGAAGGGCACTAAAATGGTCGCAAGGAGGCACTAAAAGCGTAACAAAGAAGCCCCAGGGGTATCAGTTTGGTACGAAACCCCCGGGGCCAGTTGCAGAGTCCAAGAAGGGTGAAGAGGCTAGCCCGTATCAACCTCCTCGCTGGGCGAGAAGGAATAACCTATGCCCGGAACCGTTTTGATATACCGAGGGTTGGCGGGGTCTGGTTCCACCTTATGACGCAAGCGGCTCACTAGGTTCTTCACCAAGGCGGTTTCGCCCTCTCCTCCATACCCCCAGACCCGTTCGATGATCGTCTCCGAGGGAACCACCCGTTCTGGATTTCTCATTAACAAGAAAAGTAAGCGAAACTCCAAGTTAGTCAAATGGACGGTAGAGCCATCCGGAGTGACAACCAGGCGCTGTTCGGGATCCAAGGTCAAACCCTGAAAGGTGATTGGTCCCAGGACCGAAAGTGGCATCGGCCGTGCCCGCCAAAGGAGAGTCCTGACCCGAGCGGCCAGCATTCGAGGAGTATGGGGTTTAGTCAAATAGTCATCAACTCCCCGTTCCAAGGCCTGCAAGATATACTCCTCTTCTCTCTCGGGAAAAACGGCCAAAAGAGGAACGCCCGACTCTGAGCGTACCTTGCTGACCAGGGAGAGGAGATCTACCTCTCTGGAGGTGGCGTCTATTATTATCAAATCCAGCGCTTCTTCAGCGCAAAGCGAGAGAAATTTGCCCTCGTCAATGGTGGTAATCGGCTGGAGACCGGCCTGGCGTAGCACCAAGGTATCGAACTCCAACTGGTCGCGATCGTCACCAAAGATAGCTACCCTCATCCCATCAACCTTTCAATTACCTCTGGGCAGGTGAGTCTTCCTACCATGGTATTCAATTCTACAGCAATCGGCATAAGAGTCAACCCCGGTCCTACCGATAGAGCGGTCAAGTACTGGATGGATGATTTAGATCCTTTCACAGGCTCTCAAATGAGCCGCTTGCTTGCTATCTCCGACGCGATAGAGTGCTGGTCAAGCCACTACCCAACTTTCGGAGTATGAAAGCGTAGAACCAGGATGGAACTGGCAATCCGGCCTTGCAGGAAACGGTTTCCTTGGCAGAGTTCACGTTGGGCCTATGGCTGATGGTTATCTAACGTTTAAGGTGATATGGAACATCTATGATCGCCCGTTGAAAGCCAAGGCGTCGTCGGCGGTAGAGAAGCGCGGCTTTGATAAGCCAGGCCGTCTGGTTGTGAAGCAGAGTGTGCCACCACTTGGCCGGGACAAACTCCGGCAGAACAACCGTGGCCAGCTGTCCGTCGTCGTGCTCTCGGTCGGTCTCGTCGAGAAAATCCAGTAGCGGCCCGATAATAGACCGATAAGGCGAGGATACGACCACCAGTGGCATGTCCGGCCACCAGCGTTCCCACTCCTCGCGGAGGCGCTGCCCAGCACTGGGCTCTAATTCTACGTACACCGCCGTCACATCCCTGGAGATTGACCGAGCATAAGCGATAGCGTCAACAATCCCGCGATGGACACCGGAGATGGGGACAACCACTCGCAAAGGCGGGAATGGCCTGAGTGACGGTGGTATCCCTCGTAGGGACAGTTCCCGCGCAATCTCCTGATAGTGGGCACGGACCCGATGAAAGCAGGCCACCAGCACCGGGATCAACAGAATGGTGATCCAGGCTCCCTCGACGAACTTACTGGCCCCGATGATGATGAGCGTCGTTGCTGTCGCTAGAGCTCCAAGGCCATTGAAAGTTGCTTTCAGCCACCACCCTCTGCCCCGCTCGCGCCACCAGTGGACGACCATGCCGGCCTGGGAAAGTGTGAAGGCCAGGAACGCGCCCACGGCAAAGAGAGGGATCAGCGCGTGGGTATCACCGCCGAAAAAGACGATGACCGCACCAGTCGCAACCGATAGGAGCACGATACCGTTAGCGAAGACCAGCCGATCTCCTAGATTGGTCAACTGGCGCGCCAGGAAACCGTCCTTCGCCAAGAGCGCCACGACACGAGGGAAATCGGCAAAACTGGTGTTCGCCGCCACGGCCAGAATGAGCAATGTGGAGGCCTGGATGAGCAGGTAGGCTGGCCCACTACCCAGTAGCCGCCGCGCCAGCGCGGAGAGGATCGTCTCCTGCGGCCTGGCGACCACGGCCAGGTATTGCGTCAGCCCGATACTGCCCAGGAAGAGCATACCCATCAATAGAGCCATGATCATCAGTGTGCGTCCAGCGTTCTTCGCCTCGGGGGGCTGGAACGCGGGCACTCCGTTGCTGATAGCCTCAATCCCGGTCAGTGCTGTACAGCCGGTCGAAAAGGCGTGTAACACCAAGAACATCGTCAGAGGTTGGGTGGCCGGCGGAATGGTGGTGGCCAATGACCCTGGGCCATCCATGAGGGCGCGCACCATACCATAGCCCAGCATGGGCAGATAGGTAAACAGGAACAAGTAAACAGGGACTGCCATGAGAGTACCCGTTTCGCGCAGGCCCCGCAGGTTGACCAGGGTGATCACAAACAGAAGCAAGAGCGACAAGATCACGCGATGGGGCCACAACACTGGAAAGGCTGAAGCGATCGCCGCCACACCGGCAGTGAGGCTCACCGCTGCCACCAGCAGGTAATCCATCAGCAGCGCAGCCGCCGCCACCAACCCCGGCAGCGTCCCCAGGTTCTCGCGGGCCACGATATACGAGCCGCCACCGGAAGGGTAGCCATGAATGGTCTGGAAGTAGGAAAGAGCGAGGAGGATCAGTAGCCCGGTGATCGCCAATCCGATGGGCAGGGACAGCGACAACCCCACGCTTCCGGCGACAGCCAGTCCAAGATAGATTTCTTGGTTGGCATAGGCAATGGACGAGAGGGCGTCTGGCGAAAATGCAGCGAGAGCCCGTATCTTGTTCAATCGCTCCTGCGCAAGTTGTTGAGTGGTTAATGGAGGACCCAACAACAGGTGTTTGATTCCGCCCCCCATGTGGCACCTCCTGGCTCAATTATTAGGAGAGCAAGCACTCTGTCCCTTGTAATTTTATCCCCTTCCCGTTATCCTGACAACCCTGGAAGACATGCAACCGAGTGGGAAAAGGGCGCGGTTGACATCATCGGGGGTAGGTGATATAATTCTAAAAAGTGGTCCCAGGGGCCACTTTTTTCCATTTTACGGAGCCTTCGGTGGTGGGAGATGAGCAAAGCCCGCGATACAGCCGCAACCACGGAGAAGGTCACACTGCGGCGGGATGTGACGATCTGGGGCTCCTACACCTGGGGGTACGCCGATGTGGGGGCCGACATCTACGTGGCACTGGGCCTGGTCATCGGCGCTGCCCAGGGCGGAGCGCCACTGGCCTTCGCCCTGGCTGGCCTAGTGTACATCATGATCGGCCTAGCCTTCACCGAACTGGCCTCGTCTTACCCCGTGGCCGGTGGAGGTCACTACTACTCGTTACGAGGACTCGGCGATTTCTGGGGCTTCGTCGCCGGCGCAGCGCTGCTCCTCGACTACACTATTGACATCGCCCTCTTTGCCACCGCCTCCTCCGGTTATCTCAACTTTTTCCTACCCTACTTGGGGATCCATATCGAGCAGTTCGCCGTGACCCTTGGCCCCTTCCAAAACGTCAACCTGCTTTGGCTGGGCGAAACGGTGGGGATGATCATCTTTCTGCGGTGGCTGAACGTGCGAGGCGTCCGCCAATCGTCCCTGGTCAATGAGGTCATCGGTCTGGTGGACCTGCTCTTGGAGGTATCGGTAGTCGTCTTCGGCTTCATCCTGGCCTGGAGGCCGGAGTTGCTGGTTCAACAGTGGACGCAGGAGTTCCCTACCCTCAGACAATTTATGTACGGCTTCTCGCTCTCCATCATCTCTTTCGTGGGGCTGGAGAGCATCTCCCAGGCGGCTCAGGAGACCCGCCGCCCGGCCACGGTCATCCCGCGCACCTCTATCGCCCTCATCTTCACCGTCTTTATCTTGGCCTTGGCCTTCTCCACCGTGGGGTTGGGCATCCTGCCCTGGCAGGAGTTCAGGGCCCATGAGGCCGACCCCATCGCCTATCTGGCTTCCCACATCCCTTACCTGGGCGTGATCGCCGGCCCTTTCGCCGCCTTCCTGGGCGCGACAATCCTCTTCATCTCTTCGAACACGGGAGTTATGGGCGACTCCCGGCTGATCTTCTCCATGAGCCACTTCCGGCTGGTCAGCCCCTGGTTCAGTTATGTCCACCCCAAGTACCGCACGCCCAGCAACTCCATCGTCGGCTTCGGCTGGGTGGGGATCGTCCTAACCCTCATCGCCTTTCTGACCCCTAGGGTATTGGACACGCTGGCCAATCTGTACGCTTTTGGCGCCACCCTCGGCTATATGTTGGTGTTCACCTCGCTGATCCGGCTGCGCTTTGTGGATCCCTACACGCCCCGGCCCTACAAGGTTCCGCTCAACCTCAAGTGGCGGCGGAAAGACGGCAGTGTCGTCGAGGTCCCGGTGCTCGGCTTCCTGGGATTTTTGGGGGTGAGCAGCATCTTTTTCACCGTGATCATCACCCACGAGATCGGTCGCATCGCCGGCCCGGCCTGGGTTCTGCTTTGCGTGATCTACTATGTGATCTTCCGTCACCGAAACGGCCTACCTGTTTTGGGCAGCGTCCCCCACGACTGGGAGAAGGAGCAGATCGAGGTGCTGACCAGCGCGGAGGAGTTTGACTTGCGAGAGGAGTACAAGCAGGCCTTGATTCGCCGGGACCGGATGCTTGGAGTCCCCTCCCGTTGGAGCAAGGAGGGGTGAAATGCCAAGGCGTCCCCTTCCTCCTCCTGAGCAATTCACCGGTGCTGACCTCTTGCGCATCGGCTTGGGCGTGGCGATGATCCCGTTAGGGGTAGTCATCCTGGCCCGTACCCTCTCCATCGCTCTAACGGCACCTGGGATACTGGTAGGAGGCGCTTTTGTGGGCTTCGGTATCCATCGGCTGTGGTTAGCGTGGAGCCGTTACCGCTTATACCGCGGGAATAAGAGCGGGAGTGCAAGATGACCCCCACGGTCACACCAACCTTCAACCCCATCGGTGTATTTCTGGCCATTATCTTTGTGGCCTCTATGGGCCTGCTATTCTTTTGGATGTTCAGGGTACCGCCCCAAGTGCCGCGCGAGGTGGCTGTCGTTCGCCGTTCGGTGGCAGCGATGCAGCGGATCATGGTGCCGGTATCTGGCAAGATCGCCTCGGAACGGGCGGTGGAATTGGCATGTCGCCTAGGAGAAGCCCAGAAGGCTGAGATCATTCTGGCCTATATCATCGAGGTGCCCTTTACCCTGTCCCTTGGCACGTCGTTGCCTGCTGAGGAGGCCAGAGGCCAGGAGGCGCTACGCACAGCCTGCTTCATCGTCGAGCAGCACGGCCTGCCGGTCAAGACGAAACTCATCCCTCACCGCTATGCCTGGGGCGGCATCCTGCGCCTGGCCTACGAGGAGACGGTGGATGCGATTGTGATGAGCGCAGTAACGGGGCGACCAGGAACGGCAGAAGAGATGGGCCGGACCCCCCTCGAGGTCCTTCGGCGGGCCAAATGCGAGGTCATCCTGGATAAAGTGCCTGGATAGGTTGTGCCTCATGTGACATAGCGACTGTCCTACCTTCCGACCCAAGTCGCCAGCAAGCATAACCCCGCGCGAAAGGGGATTAAGGTGGGGAAGGCTGAGGTAATCGCTGCCACGCCAGCTGTGACGCTGACCGCCACCGTTAGCACGTAGTCGAGGAGAAGGGCCGCGGCAGCGGTCAGCCCAGGCCACACGCCCAGGTTGTCGTGAGCCACGATGTAGGCTCCGCCCCCGGACGGGTAACCATGAATCGTCTGGTAATATGAGGTGGCGACGATGGCCAATAGGGCGGCAATGGCCAGCGCAATGGGCAGGGATAGCACCAGTGCCGCCGCTCCGGCCACGACCAGCACAAGTAGGATCTCTTCCGTGGCGTAGGCCACTGATGAGAGGGCATCCGACGAGAAGACGGCCAGCGCCTGGACTTTACTCAGGCGTCGATGCACTTCTTTGGTGGTAGGCAGGGGACTACCGAACAGGAGTTGACGGAGACCAGTGAGCATAAAGCTTCCTCGTGGTTGTGCGCACACACCGACAATGATGCGTAAATCGTTCTATCCGAGTGATTCTTGCATATTAATTGTAGGAGAGATTGACTCATACGACAACTGCCCATATGCAATGGCTGACTCTCCTCAGCCGCACGGTTGCCACACCCTCGTGGGGCAGGACTTAGTGAGAGCTTTTGGGTAACTGAATGGGAATGACTCGCGTCGTCCGCGGCAAGACAGCCTTGAAGGGAACCTCCTCATCTAACAAGCGTTGAAGGGAAAGCCGATACGAGATGGAGGAGTTTCTCGGCCTGAACAGCGATGCCGTAGCCGCTGCTTCCCATTCTCCCGCGGAAGATGGCAATCACCCGTGTGGTGTCGAAGTCAGCTTCTTGAATCCGTGTGGCGACATCGGTGTCGTTCAACCACTCGTGAAGCGGGACGCTCGGCTGCGTTGCTAGCCGCGAGCAGGGTTTCTAGTCGATCATCTCACCCTCCGTGACGAGATCAGCAAGTGCCTAGCAAGAAGAGAGTGGCGCGTTTCTGAGAACCACGACGCTAGCAATTCTACCTCATGTAAGGTGTATCGCTCAGCCTTCTCGGCGATCCTTGCCTTCAACCTCTTGGGAGAGAGACGCACGGGTATCTGCCGTACTGCGATGTCGAAGTTGTACGATGAGCCACTAGTGTCTTGCAGTGGCCGAGAGGTCCTCTCCCCCGTGTGAGCAAAGCTGTAGTCCAGGCACGGGGGGCGAGGGTGTGTTGATGAAAGGGGAAGCGAGGCTACCGACGCAAGAGGCAAATTCGCGTCACGTAAGCGCCTAATCCCCCACCGACCGCCCAAAGAGCGATTAGTACGGTGCCAGCCCAGTCTGCAGCAAGGGCAAGTTGCTCCAATAGATGTTGTCCAAGATCACAAAAGCAATAGCCCCTGAGAATAGGGTGGTCAAGGCTCCACCCACCACCACTATGGCTTTCGTCTTCATTTGCCTTCCCTCCATACTGCATAGGGATTCATCCGATCACCGTTGCGCATGGCTTGTCTTCTGTCAAAGAATGGTGTGCCTGGAAAACGGGATGGCGCAAAAGTGCTGCAGGGCCGCAGGAACGGCGCCAATGCTAAGTGGGCCAAGGTCACTGCTTTTCACCCGGCCGCGGCCTTCCAGGACTCACTATGAAGAACGCTAATGCCCCCATAAATGGGACTAGGACGACGACCACCACCCACAGAACACGCGCAGCCTCGTCCAATTGACAGCGGCGAAGGCGTGTCAGGGCCGCGATGACCAGAACCAGCCACCCTGCCAGGATGAGAAAGTTTGCAGCCTGCGCCGCACGCACTGTCCAGTCAATGCTAATCACATTCAGGTACCTCCAGTCACTAAGCTTGTTAAGGTACATAAACTGGCAAATCTTGAACGAGGCACCTACCATCAACCTTCTTCACTGAAAATGTGAATTCTGTTTGCGGAGGAATCTCCTCTTCAGTCGCCCCGCAACACGGACCAAGCACGAATAGAGTTCCATCATCATTCATGAACTCAACTGTAAATCTGAGCTCAGTCGGTGACACCTGCTCTTCGCGCACGATTGTCCTTATCCTGAGACACATTAGGCGGTTGATGGTGCATCCGTTTTTGAAGAGTGTGGCGCGATCGTCTCGAGCGACCGTTGGGTTCCAATCTCTGAGAATATCATAAGTGCCGCCATAGTAGTTGGTGGCCTCGCCGTAGCGCTGGGCGTGCAGCAGCGAGAAGAAGGCGATCAGGTCTTCACGTGCCCTTTTTAGATCATCGCCTGTTGACGGCGTGGGCGTGATGGCCTCCCACGGTTCTAGGACAGGCACAGCCTTCAGCGTGGCCAACATTGGCTCAGCGAGAGCAAGGTCGTTGTCAGGGGTGAAGCCCATCCCCAGGCCCGACGGGGTTACCAGCAGCCAGACCACCGGCGGTCGCTCTTCCCCTGGCGTCAATTCCAGGCGCAGAGCCTCAAACTCGCCCAGGTGCACTGACTCTACTGCGCGGATGTGCGGCCCCCAGGCTCCGCGTTTCACCTCCTCCAGGGTCGAGTCTAGTGTGTCAGGACCGATGACCGAAAAGGTGAGGACACCCTGCGCCGTGCCTATCGTATCTAGGGCCACAATATGGGCCTCTGCACCTTGAAAGCCGTATACCTCCCACTTGGCCGGGATATCCAAGGCGATACCCAGAACAGCGTCGGTGTAGGTGCGAGTGCCAGATGTCGGCATTTGCACCGACCCTCTCACTAGCCATATCTCTTCATCCAAGAGCAGCGCCAAGTTGTCGTCGCCCCAGTCGACCCAGTTCACCACTTTGCCTGTCAGAATGGGCCACACATCCCCGTCCTGGCCCATCAAGGCCAGGCCGCCCTCTGCCGGCTGGAAGGCCAGCGCTCTGCCGTGACGCGCCCATATCGGTGTTGGCAGACGCCACAAGTCGAAGAGATCACTGATACCCTTTGTGCTCACCGGATAGGTTGCCAGAAGCCGGCCCTCGGGCCAGTTAAAGAGGCCCAGGTGTGGCACAGAGCCATCGGATTCGATCTGCCCCTTTTCATTTGTCCGGGGCTCCCCCACGAAGAGAACCGCCAGACGATCGCTGTTAGGAGAGAAGAGGGCGCGGAGAGCGCCCGATGCCACGCGGCGCATCACCTCAGTGTCCCCATCCCAGATGTATAGAGCGGGTTGCAGCGGGAGGGGCCAGTCATCTGGCTCACCGGGCGGATAAGCGACGAAGGCCAGGGAACCACCCATCCAAGATTGGGCCTCGGTGTATCGGTCGTCGAGGCGAGCCGAGAGGTCGAGGGACTCAGCGGGGCCGGGCCACTCCAGTACCATCGCCTTGGGCAGGCCGGTGCCCCAGTTAGTCGCGGCCAGCCAGCGCTGGTTGGGGCTGAAAAGGTAGACGGTGGCGAAGACGTTAGCATAAGGGGCGTCAGGTTCACCCCACGCGTTGACCAGCGGACGCAGGTCGCCAGTGGCAATCTCCAGGGCATAGAGGGTCGAACAGCCGGTGCCGCAGCCCACTTGGAAGGTGAGGACATCTTCGTCCGACCAGTTCACGAAGTTCTTGGCCAGGCTCACAGCCAAAACAGCCTTCCCTCCAGGCAATAGGTCTTGCCAGTCGGCCTCTCCGAGGCGAGCCAGGCCTATGCTCGTGGTGTCGCCTCGGTCGAAGACGAAGAGCAACGCCTCCCCGCTGGGTATCCAGATCAGGTCAGAGACGAACGCTGCTCGCCATCGGCTCACCAGGCCGAAATCGGGCGACTGGCGTACCTGCACCCTGCTCCAGCCATCGGGGTTGACCGAGGTATAGGCCAGGCGAGTTCCGTCCGGGCTCCAGGCGGCGACGGTCACCGGACCGGGAGGCGGGATTATGCCGAGGAACGTAACCATAGAGGCCAGTTCAGGCGGACGGGCCTGGTCCAGGCAGCCAGGGGCAAAGGGGGTAACGCTGGAGCAATCAAGGTGTAGGATACCGGGGGCGACGGCCGGAGTGGGAGAAGGGGTGACAGTAGGAGGTATCATTTGCGGTGGAGTGGCTGTCGGCACCAGGGCTGTCGGACTAGGCACCTCGGAGGGAATCGGCGACGGCCTCGAAGGTCTGCATCCAGCCAAGACTATAGCCACTACCATCGCCACGCTGAATACGAAGAAACCAAACTGCTTCGCTTTCATTGGAACATACCTCCTTTGCTGCTTTTGAGAGATCGGCGCAACAAACCAAATGGACTTGTAGATTCCCATTCTTCTTGCTCACCTATCTCATGATTCTTCCTCCTGTCCAATTTCCCCTCAGTTGGACAGAGCGATAGAGGCCAACACGTCTTGGAGCCTGTAAGTTGCAGCACTGCCTCATCTCTGTTCGGGGCCGGGTGTCTTATCGAGCGTCACCGAGCCCTGGGATAGGAATAACGGCTCTGGTTCCTGGCCTGATTTGGTGAAACCCGAGGCAGCAACAGGCCGTTCGTCGAAATGGCGGCTCTCAAGCCAAGGTCATTCACGTTCACCTGTTCTCGAAGCGAAATGTGCTCATCATCAACGCATATACATCCTCTTGAACCATCGCCAGTGGCTGATTTTCCAAGGGATAGTCGTAGAAACTCAGTGCTGCAACCTGACACTTGTTGGCCAGGAAGAACGTCCGGCGATAGGAGTCACCAGCCAAGAAGTTGGCCCAGAAAGCGGCGTGGCCGGCCACAGTCAAACGACCCACCTGTTGTTCAATGATCTCTCCGTTCTCAGATACAGGTGGCCCCATAATCGGCTCACCCTGCTCCTTAGCCTGTTGCCAAGAGGTCAGGATATGGTTCCGGGCCCACGCTTCTGCATCCAGCCTATCAGGGTTGTCGTGGGTTTGTATGATCATTTCATAGGCTGGGCCACTGTAGACCCAATCCGCATCACCTGGTTTGACCCAAGCCTCGGGGCCGACAATGTGAATCTCATCCTTTGCAGCAGGGTCTGTAGAAACGCTTTCTACCCGGGCATTGGCTGGGTACTGAAGCGAGAGCCCTTTACCAGTGTATATTTGCAGCCCTTCAGACTGCGTTTCTTGAATGCGGGTAGTTTGACAGGCTGACAATAGAAAGATCAGCGCGAACAGGCAAAGAAACCACATTGATCTGGTTCCCTTCATCGTTCATCCTCCAGTGGTAAGTGGTATCTACCAGGCTCCCCGGTGGCCAATTGGAACTATACCACATCCGAGTCGCAGAACCGGTCTCAAAAGTGGTCGCAGCCGGTCGCAAAATGGCCTTTCTGGTCGCAATTTTCTGGATGGTGGGCTGTCTTTCCTCATCCGGGGGAAGTCGGGGTTTCAGGCACGGTGAGGGAAAAGAGAAGCAAGAAAGTCAATTCGGCTGGAAAGAGTAACCCTCTCCAGCCACCGTTTGGATGTAGCGGGGTTGGCTGGGGTCGGGCTCTATCTTGCGACGGAGGCAGTAAACCAGGTTTTTGAGCAAAACGGTGTCGCCACCGCCGGTGTAGCCCCATACACGGTCTATGATGAGATTTGACCCAAGCACCTGACCTGGGTGGCTCATCAGAAGGTGAAGGAGGCGGAACTCCAGGTTGGTGAGTTTGACAGCCGATCCGGTTGTGGTGATCACTTCTCGTCGGGCGGGGGCTAACCGGAGATCGCCCACCTGAAGGCTATCCAGGGCTTACGCCTGCCCCCCTGCTGGGGCCGTCTAGGAGCGACGGAGCCAAGCCCTCACCTTGGCTCGGAAAAGGGTGGGATCGATGGGCTTGACGATACACTCATCCACGCCTGCCTGATAGGCCTCTTGGAGATGAGCCTCATCAGCGGTGGGAGTGAATAGCAGGATAGGGTTGACGGTCTCGGCTCGTAACCTTCGGCAAAGGTCGATCCCATCGAGTTGGGGGGTATGAACATCGATGAGGATCAGGTCGCATACGCCCTCCGCCCATCGGTCTAAGGCTTCTTGGGCCGATCCTGCCAGGACAGCCTGCACCCCCATTTCACCCAAGGTGTAGGCCCAAATCTTTGCTGTTTCGGGGTCGTCGCTAACGAGCAACGTTCTGGCGTTCATTGTCTAAGCACCCACTACTCCTTAGTCTTACTTCTGGTTAGGATACGCAAAAACCGATTAGGCAAAGCGGCAAGCGATCGCTTGCCACCTCAGCGCGCTCTGGAAGCTGCCATTCCAGAGAGGTGGGGAGCGCCGGCTCACGACCGGCACTCCCCGGTAAAGCAAGGCTCTTCCTCCTACTTCGTGAACTTGAAGTTTGCGCTTACTCTTGGGCTGGCCGCAGCAAACCTCCTACCTGAGGCTTATGTCCACAGATCGTGATGTGCCATCATCCAGTTCGATTCTGATTTGCCACGTTCCGGCGGATAGGGGTTTTGTGGCCAGGTTGAAGATGTATTGGTTGCTGGTGTAATCGTAGCGGAAGAAATTGCCGGTCGTGGCGGCGCTGGTTGAAACCGCGTCCTCCCAGACTGTCCCATTCACGCCATTGCTTATCTTCTTCACGTAAATCTTCGCCACCGCATTGGTGACAAAGTTTCCATGCGCATCTCGCAACTGGAATTTGACCGGTATGGTGCTGCCCAACTTGAAGATGCTGCTTCCGTCCGCATTGATGGGCTGGAGGATGCCGCCGAAGGCGTAAGCGACATAGTAGGTTGTCGTCTCCGTCGTCGTGTTTCCGGCATTGTCCGTGGCAGTCACTGTGAAGGTCTTTGCTCCCACTGAGCCGGTGTCGATGTTGCTGCCGTTGGGCACGGGGCCGGAACACGAAGCCACACCCGAGCCGTCATCAGCACAGCTATAGTTAGCCGCGGCTGCCTGTTTGAGTGTATAGGTAGCGCCATCGGAGGGGGTGGTGAGTGTGATGCTGGGCGGCTTCTTGTCGATCTTGAAGGGGCCGACAGGGCCGGCGGTGGTGCTGTTGCCTACGGCATCGAGGACTGCCTTGCTGTTGGTGTAGGCGCTGTTGGTCTCGACGTTGGCCGCCACGCTGGTGGTCAGGTCGAAGCTGGCATCGGCGGAGTTGGCCAAGCCCGAGCCGCTGTCGGTAGCGGTGCAGGTGACCGACTGGTCGGTGGCGTGCCAGATGTTATCGGCAGAGCCGCAGCTCACTACGGGGGCCTTCTTATCGACCTTGAAGGTGTAGGGGCCAGCGGTAGCACAGTTTGCGGCATTATCGCAGACCGTTCGGGAAGTGGTGAGAGCACTGGCCGTTTCTGTGCCTGCCGCCACACTGGTGGTCAGGTCGAAGCTGGCATCAGCGGAGTTAGCCAAGCCTGAGCCGCTATCCGAAGCGGTGCAAGGGACAGTAACGTCCGTGCCGGACCAAACTGTCTGACTGGGAACCGTACAGGTGATCGTCGGCGGCGTGGTGTCGGACGGGGCTGGGATAGTTAGGGTAAAAGTGAGTTTAGGCGGATTTGGGTCCTTTACGTGGCCTGGTGCTCCGTCACTGACACTCTTGTCGAGTGCCAGTTCGTAGGTATAGGAGCCAGGAGAAGAAGGCGCGGTAATCGTAACAGGGGTGGTCGCGGTGAGGGTTTCCGCTGGGCTTGCACAATTCGTGCCCGACCCGGCTGTGTCCAGGGGCCAATCATTCGGGATTGTGAACACGACGCTACCCATGCTAAGCGCTCCGCCAGCAGGAACGGATGAGGCCGGGCCCTTCTGCACCGTCACCGTGGTGCCGCGGTCGGCGTGGTTCTTGGTATCGCAGATCAATTTGACTTCGATCGTCTGGGAGATCTCCTCGCCCGGTGTGCGGTTGCCGAGGCTGACCGTTGTTTGTGTACCGGCGGTTAAGATGTCGCCGTCATAGACAAGGGTATCCGCCAGCGCGACGGTGACGCTTAGCAGGCTTATGGCTAACAGCACAAGACCCACCGTTGCTATAAGACTCCGACTAGTCATATTCTTGATAGTCATGATTGTTTCTTCCTTTCGGTTTTTCTGATTGACTGGTGATGTTTGTTAGCGTAGGCTCATCTGCCAGTTATAGAGGACCCCACTTTTTTCCGCGGCCTAAATGATCTTATCGTTATCACCTCCTCTCAGGTATCAGGCAAAATATCCTGGTGCAAATAAAAACCGACCTTTTTCCCAGGTCGGTTTCACTGTTGGCTCCCCAAGGCCCAAGTGACCATTTACAGGCCCTGTTTCATCGCCTCCTGGATACGATTGCAGTGACAAGCGGTCCATGTAGTTCTTGGCTATTCAATCACCACAATATGGTACCATACCCAGGTCACAAAACTGGTCACAAAAGTGGTCGTACCGGTCGCAAAAATGGCCTTCTCGGTCGCAATTTTGTGTCTGACAGGTGTTCTGGTCTTATCTGGGAAGCGCCAGTGATCGGGCTGCCAAATGCCGGCGCCAATTGAGGGGAAAGAAAGGGGAGGAGGTTACTTCGGCTGGAAGGTGTAACCCTCTCCAGCCACGGTCTGGATGTAGCGGGGCTGGCTGGGGTCAGGCTCTATCTTGCGGCGGAGGCGGTAAACCACGTTCTTGAGCAAAACGGTGTCGCCACCGCCAGTGTAGCCCCATACACGGTCTATGATGAGATTTGACCCAAGCACCTGACCTGGGTGGCTCATCAGAAGGTGAAGGAGGCGGAACTCCAGGTTAGTGAGTTTGACAAGGGATCCGGTTGGGGTTATCAGTTGACGTCGGGCGGGGTCTAGATAGAGATCACCTACCTGAAGGGTATCGAGGGCCTCTGTGGGGATGGTCCAGGAGCGGCAGAGCCAGGTTTTGACCTTGGTGAGGAAGAGAGCGGGGCTGATGGGCTTGACGATGCACTCATCCACACCTGCCTGATAGGCTTCCAGAATATGAGCCTCGCCCCCTCTAGGTGTCATTAGCAGGATAGGGTTGACGGCTTCGGCACGTAGTCGTCGGCAGAGGTCGATGCCATCGAGTTTGGGGGTATGGACATCGATGAGGATGAGGTCGAAGACTCCATCTGTCCAGTGGGTGATGGCCTCCTCAGCGGACCCTACCAGGGCCACCTCCGATCCCATTTCACCCAAGGCATAGGCCCAGATACGTCCAATTTCGGGGTCATCGGTCACAAGTAGCACTCTGGCGCGCATCATTTTGACTACCCACCTGACTTGGCTTGTCTGTCATTGGCTCTACCCCAAACACACCTCGATAGGGGCGAGAAAAGACCACGGATGCCAGGCTTTCGCTTGGTGCGTCTGCCGGTCTCAAGAGACGAGCCCTTGTGATTTGCTGTGATTGCCAGGGCGTCGGTTGCACCGTTGCCCCTAGCTTCGATGGTTAGGTGCGAGCCACCAGGTTTTGGCACCATTCTACCGAGGCGCTGTAGTGATGTCAAGAATCGATAAGGCGGGAATAGAACTCGACAAAGCTAGCCTCGGTGGTTCAGCAGCGTCAACCGCTCCACAGCTTAACATATGTTAGATCAAAACACTGTGGAACATCGTAGCGACATTCTGGTTGACTAGTATGATAGCTCGCAAGAAATCGAATGGCAATCGGGCTTGGCTTCGGTCCGGTGAATCGATATGACACCCTGCGGCTCGTGTGTAGGGTCCCCTGGGTCAAAGACCGCTCTTGTGCGGATTGCGATGGCCATCTGATATAGAGTCGCTTCAAACATGCGTTGAGGTTAACCCCGACACGAGATGGAGGAGTTCCTCAAGCAGGGGAGAATCTCGGGTAATGCTTTTGAATGACGGTGTACAAACCGGCCCGAACATTTGCTCGCTGAAATCCGCAATAACCTATGGATGAACGAAGAGAACAGAGAGGATATGTTGGGCTTCTTGAGGAGCTACGGCATCAGCTATGTCTGCGTCGATGAGCCCCAGGGGTATAAATCGAGCGTTCCGCCTATCGCGGAGGTGACAAGTCCAGACCTATCCTATGTTCGCCTCCACGGGCGGAGGCAGGAGACGTGGGAGAAGAGGGGAGTCACCGTTCATGAGCGAACGAAATACCTCTACAGTGAAGAAGAGATGAAGGAGTGGGTGCCGAAGATCGAGAACCTGGCTGAGAGAGTCCGTGAGGTGCATGTGCTGATGAATACCGACTATGAGGATCACGCTGTGGTCAACGCAGAATCGTTGAAGACGCTACTTGGTCAGGGGTTCACCTTCGCGGGATAGTTCATTCCTCGGACTTGCCACGCAGGGAGGAAGCAGTCCCTCCATCGTCACTCGCAAGGGGCTGTTCTTACCGGGATGGCCTCATAGGGGGCAAGCAGTTGGTCAGCGCGTCCGTTCAGCGAGAGGTTAAGCGGCTTCCACTCCTTCCAGCCAAATGCGGATAAACATGTTGTGCTCTTTGTAGTGCCAAAACGTGTTCGCTGCCACCATCGTCCATAGCGGCTTACCCACTCGCCACTCAAAGCGATGCGGATCGATCAGATCCTCCTCCGAAACGACTTCTACCGCTTTCAGAGCTTGTGGATAAGAACTCTTGAAGTTAGCCAACACCTCGGCCAGAGGTCTGTCTCGATTGTCCAGATAGGTCTGCTCATTCCACTCATCCAAATGATCCCAAGTCATGCCTGCTGGAAGCATCTCTGGCACCTCACCCCGCACGGTCTCTTCTAGCCACCGGGCCATACGCCTTTCCCAGACCGTGATGTGCGCTAGAATGTCCTTTACAGCCCATTGGTCATTGACACCAGGTGTCGTCATCTGATTTTCACTCAACTGGGCCAGAGTTGTCTCTAGGTGCTGACGCTCGCTTTGAATCAGTTCCAGCAGTTTGGACTTACTCATCTGCTCTTCCATATACACTCCTCCTGCACACCTGCCAACCGCGTGCTGTGATTCGAGGCCACCTCACCAGACGATGAAGTTGATTCTGCAACGAGAGTCGCCCCATCCTCTCAACAACCCACAGCGGCAACCTCGCCACCAGATCAGACCGTCTCAGACCCGTTCTCTTAGGCGATTCTTGGGGTGTAAGTATGGAGAGCATACTAACAGGGTGATCTTAGACGGCCTAAGCGGGTCTTTTGGATAGTCTTGTACCTAAGAACACCCCCGAGACCGCAGGCTCAGGAGTGTCTGGCGAATCAATCTTTGATGCTATTCATGGTGAAGACCCGTTGTTGCCAACTTTTGATATCCCCACAAGTTTCCAAGAGCTCTAGCCGCCCTTTCTGGGGTGGGATAGTTCGGCACTCCTTCTTCTTCCAGGGATCGTATTTCCTCATCCCATACCCCTCTAGGTGATGACAAGCAACAAACGACGGGTTTTCTCTTTCCCCAACTCTTGAGGAGATCCGCCAAACTCTCAACCGCCCCACTATTCGCCGAAGCGTACGCAATGTATAAGAGTACAGCATCAACATTCTCGTCACCTAAAACAGCGCTAACGACCTCTCTAATTGCCTCTGGATCGTACCAAGCGGGCCCCATATCAACGGGGTTGGTCCTCATGGCCATTGGAGGCAGGGCTCTTTGGATCGTATTCTGAGTCTCCTGCGAAAATACAGCCAAGGCTAGACCTCTCTCTTCACATACATCACAGGCTACCATGGCTGGCCCCGCTTGCCCTGACAGAACTGCCACTTTGTTTCCCCTTGGAAGGGGACAAGAGACCAAAATCTTGGCTGTATCCAAGAGCTCCTCCGAACTAGATACCGCCAGAATCCCAACCTGTTTGAAGGCTTCTTTGTAGATCTCGTATTGACCAGCCAGAGAACCGGTATGTAGTCTAGATGCCTTATCACTGACAGGAGACCTCCCTACCTTATAGACGATGATGGGTTTCTTCCCTCTCGCCTCTTGTGCGACCTTCATGAGGCGTCGGAGGTTGTCTATTCCCTCCATATACATTGCGACGACCTGGGTTCCCTGGTCCTCCACCAAGTATTTCAGCAAGTCCACAAAGCCGACGTTGCAACGGTTTCCTACGCCTATGATCTTGTTGAGGCCAACATGCTCTTTTAGGGCCATGAAGGCTATCAGGTGGGCCATTCCCCCACTCTGGCTCACTAGGCTGATGTGACCCCTCTCTACCTCGGAAAACTCTGGAGTAAAAGAAGCGTTAAGCCCTGCCTCCAGATTGATCAGGCCAAAGGTATTGGGGCCGATCACCTTCATTGCCGCTTCGTTGGCCAGTTCGGTTATCTCTTCCTGGAGTTGCCCTCCCTGTTCATCTTCGATCTCTTTGAACCCCGCGGTAATCAAGATGATCCCTCTTACGCCCTTCTTGGCACATTGTTTGAAGATGTCCGCAACCATTTGGGCTGGCAAGACAACGATTGCCAGATCGACCTGCTGGGGAACCTCCAATACAGAGGCATAGGCCTCAAATCCAAAGAGTTCTGTCTCGCCCGGGTTGATGGGAACTATCTCTCCCTTGAAACTGCCTTGGGTCAAACTCTTCATGACATGATATCCGAGCTTTCCCGGATTCTTCGAAGCTCCTACAACTGCAACGATGCGTGGATCAAAAACGGCCTCTAGATTCTCAAACTTGCCTGCCGTCATACAGGTCTCCTTGGTTTTTGGGCTTTCCCTAAGGTGAAGCAACCGTATGTGTTCTCTACTTACATTGCTCAGATAGATGGCAAGGCCCGAACTGTATCTGTCTTACGCCAGTCTACTCCGTAAGCATGACGCTGTCAACCCAGACAACAGCGCTTCCAGGCTTATTCTCTTCCTCAGCACGTCTTATGCAACAACCAAGAACCCCGACGCTCATCGAAACCCATAACACGCAAACTCAGCCCCAGATCAGACCCTCTCTGACCCATTCTGACAGGCACTCTTACCCTGTAAGTATGAGCATAGGACCAGGGTGATTTCAAACGGTCTAAGCGGGTCTTTTGGTTGAGTTTATACCGAGAAAGATCGTGGAAATCCCGGGACTCAGGGGGCCTGGTGGGATAATGATAGTTAGACTGAGTAAGGAAGGCATCAAAATGGGGACTTGTGGCGGAATTGGGGTATGGTCGCGGCACGGGTCGGATTGGGCCATGATGAGGCCTCTTCCATTCTCACTGGGACGGGGCTGTTCTCACCTACGCCCTGCCAGCATTCCCAGCATATACCACGTTGCCACCGAACGGGGCAATGTCCCGAAGGGCGAAGGTGCTAGCACGTAGCGTATACCCTGCTTGGTACGAGGTTGCCCGCATTGCCGATGCCTCAAAGCCATGTATTGTTCGCCTGCCCCATCTCCTACGAACAGTATCACCGCCTAGTTCCTGAATCGCTTCTTAGGGTGTGGAAAGAAGGGAGGCACTGTTTGTTTATATCTCAGGTATTCCTCCCCAAATCTTTCAGACAATTCTTTTTCTTCCCATCTTACCACAAAGTAGAAAAGAACAAGGAATAGGAAAGTCATTATCAACAGGAAAGTAAACAGAAAAACGAAAGACCAGCCAAGGAATAGCAAAGATGATCCCAAATACACAGGGGTTCGGGTATATGAATAGATTCCTGTTGTGACTAGAGCGCTTTCCGTTTTTGACTTATATAGCTCCTTACCAGAAGCTCTCTTGATTTCAAGAGCTCTTGAAGCACTGGTCAAAAGGGGTCATCCAAGGCATGACGGATGGTATGGCTGAACGACTCGCCGGGATGGCGATGTACCCTTGGCACTTGGGTCTCGATATGCAAACCCCTCTACCACCTATTTGTCGCATTTGACATTAGAGATACCGAGGTGTTGACAAGAGGATAGAGAGATGCTATAATGTTTATTAAAAGCAAATAAGGTTACTCAAATCGAGTCATGTTCTGGCGAATCAGTGAGGTGGCTGAGGCCATTGGTGTGAGCCCCAGTGTCTTACGATATTGGGAGAGCAGGGGGCTTATTGCTCCAAGTCGTTCGCCGAGTGGATATAGGTTGTACTCGGAGCGTGAGATTGCGCTTCTGAGGAGGATCAAATACCTTCGAGAGGTCATGGAGATGAGCCTGGCAAGCATAGCTCGTGTGATTCAGAACCAAGATACCGGCGAAGGAAAGGGGTTTGAATCATCCTTGCCATCGGCGGACATTGGCAGGCGGCTGCGGGCAATTCGCAAGCGGAAGGGTATCTCTTTGCGCGAGGTCGCCGAGGAATGTGGTCTCTCGATCTCCTTCATCAGTTTGTTTGAGCGAGGCCTTAGTAACATCGCAGTCCACAAGTTGCGGCGACTGGCAAGTGCATACGGAACGACTGTTGGCGAGTTGTTGGCACCTGAAGGTGAGGCTCCGCGGAGACGGGTGAAGCCCACAGAGAGGCCGTACCTCGAAACAGGTGGGGTGAGGATCGAAAACTTGTCCGCTGGACCGTTGCGGCTAATGGAGCCACAACTATTCACCGTTGAACCGGGCACGGGTAGCGAAGAAGCTTATACACACGATGGAGAAGAGTTCCTATTTGTGATGGAAGGTTGCTTTGACGTGTGGCTCGACGAGAAAGCGCACTATGAGCTTGAGGCTGGCGACAGTCTATCCTTTCCCAGTTCTGTTCCCCATAGATGGAGTAACCCTGGTGAAGAACCTACTAGAGTCCTGTGGGTAAACAGTCCACCCACGTTCTAGGGGCTGGTTAAGTTGGCGGGCGTCCAACGTCGCACTGAGAGGGTGAGCTATCCTGGGTCGCAAGAGTTGACCCAGATCTATTGCCCCTTTACAGGTGGGAGACCTGGGTGAAGGGGAACCTTGATTGAGTCAGGCGGTCCGGAGTAGGGTGGTCGAAGGATGGTAGGTACCACTCCCGCATCCGCTCAGGTTCCGGGGCGACCCTCAGGGGAACAAGCCGAGGCTCTCATGCGCATGGCGGTTTGCGAATGCCGCGAAGGGAGTCTGTTGAGTCCTTCCGGCATGCTGAGAGAATGGACGTAAGGAGAGGGGTTTCATGCGCGTGCTAGCCCTGGGTGGTGCGGGGGCGGTCTGCCGGGAGGCGACCCGGGATCTCGCTCGATTCAGCGATTTCGAGGAGATAGCGGTCGCTGAGCAGGATATGGATGCTGGCGAGCGACTGGTGACTCAGATCGGCGATGCCCGGCTAAAGGTGCTCCCTTTCGACGCTAATGACTACAAAGAGATGCTTCGAACCTTCCCGGGATACGATGTGATTATGAACGGCTTGCCCTACCGATACGACCTCGCCGTCAATCGAGCCTGTGTGGAGGTAGGGGTAAGCGGCTTGGATATCTCTAGTGAAGACCCTCAATTTGAGTTGCATGAGGCGGCCTTGGAGCGGGGGATCACCTTCGTGCCCGGAATGGGTGCTACGCCTGGAGCCACCAATATGATGGTTCGCCGCGCCGTGGAGGTCCTGCAGCGAGTTGATAGTATCGAGATCTCGTTCGCCGCCTTCCGCTGCTTGGCTCCAGCTCCGGGGCTTCTGGCCACTACCCTTTGGGAGTTCACCCCCGGCGAGGAAGAGAGGGAAGCGGTTTATTATGAGGATGGGCGGTGGCATCCAGCGCCCCCTTTGTCAGGGGAGCGGCTGGTCCGCTTTCACGACTTGATCGGCGAACAGGGGGTATATTACGTGCCTCACGACGAGGTACAAACTCTGCCCCGGTCCGTGCCAGGGGTGCGAAGGGTAGCGGTACGAGGCTGTTTCCCTCCCCATGTGATGTGCCTGATGGGCGCCCTTATGGAAGGAGGACTGCTCAGCGACACACCGGTGGAGATCAGGAAGGGCGAGATGACAGCCCATGATCTGGTATCCAGACTCCTTTGGACTGTCCCAGAGTCGAGGGAGAACCAGGTATGGGCCTACGGCTTGGTGGTGGAGGTCTGGGGTGAGCGGGATGGGCGGGAGGTCAAATGCACCTACCGCAATAGCCACCCTCCTCAGGAAGAGTGGGGCGGCCCAGCAGCCTACTTCAAAAACGTTGGCATCCCTCTCTCCATCGGGGCCCAGATGTTGGCCAAGGGCCAGGTCGAAGCCAAAGGGGTGGTGCCTCCCGAGATCGCCTTCCCAACCCAGCCCTTCTTCCAAGAGTTGGCCAAGCGGGGCATCCAGGTAGAGGAGAAGATTGAGGAGAGGGGGGGGCTGGGCAGTTAATGGGTTACTATGCTTAGAAGGGAGCAAAGCGATGAGTCGTGAGCGAAGCGAATCCCGGGCTTTCTTTCGGCGGGCGGCTGAGGTGATGCCCCAAGGGGTCTCTTCCAACTTTCGTTACTGGGGAGATGAGAACACCCCTGTAGTGGCCCGGGGGCAAGGCTGTTATCTGTGGGATATGGACGGCAACCGGTATATCGACTACCGGCTGGGCTTCGGCCCCATCATCTTGGGCCATGGCTACCCCGAAGTGGTGGGGCGGGTCACCGAGGCTATCAAAGGAGGAACTATCTTCGCCTCGACTCACCCTTGGGAGGTGAAGGTAGCGGAGCGGATCATCCGCATCTGTCCAGGCGTGGACTGGGTGCGCTTCGCCAACTCTGGGACCGAAGCGACGATGCACGCGCTGCGTATCGCCCGGGGCTACACCGGCCGAGAGAAAGTCATCAAATTCGAGGGACAATACCATGGCATGTACGACTACATGCTCTTCTCCACGGCTTCGGCCGTGGCAGGAGCCTTGGGCTCCCGTCGCGATCCGATCCCTTTCCAACAAAGTTCCGGCATCCCCTGTGCTATCCGCGACCTGGTGATCACCCTGCCCTTCAACGACTTGGGCCTCTTGGAAGAGACGGTGGAGCGGAGTTGGCCCCAGGTGGCGGCCATCATCGTGGAGCCCATCTTGGGCAACGTTGCCTCTATCGAGCCCCGCCCAGGTTTCCTCGAGAAGATCCGGGAGTTATGCGATGGTTACGGCATAGTTCTGATCTTCGATGAGGTGAAGACCGGCTTCCGCATCGCGCCAGGTGGAGCCCAGGAGGTATACGGAGTCTTGCCCGACTTGGCCACCTACGCCAAGGCCATGGCCAACGGCTTTCCCGCTGCGGCCATCGGAGGGCGAGAGGAGCTCAGAGAGGTGATCGGCTATGGCCAGGTGGCCCATGGGGGCACCTATTGTGGTAATGTGGCTGGTTTGGCGGCCGCTGACGCCACCCTGGAACTGCTAAAGGATGGTCAGGTTCTGGAGACGATCCGCCAGCGAGGGGAGCGGCTAAGAGAGGGGGTTTCCCGTATCCTCACTGAGGCTGATATCCCACACCTTACCTCCGGCCCCCCAGCCATGTTCGGTGTCCTCCTCACCGAGGCGGAGGAGGTCCACGACTTCCGCGATTTCGCCAAGACCAACGGTACCCTCTACGAAGAGATAGTCATGGCTCTGATAGACCGCGGGGTTATCCCCGACCCAGACGCCAGAGAGCCCTGGTTCCTTTGCTACTCCCATTCTGATGCCGATATCGATGAGACCCTCACCCACTTCGAGGAGGCGGTTAGGGAGGTGAAAAGGGAGTAAGAGGGGAGTATGGATGAGAAGATCGCTGTAGAGTTGCGCAACGTAACGAAGTGTTTCGGCGAGGTGGTAGCGGTTGACGATGTATCATTGAAGATCAGGGATGGTGAATTCTTCTCCCTTTTGGGCCCCTCGGGCTGCGGCAAGACCACCACTTTGCGCATGATCGCCGGCTTCGAGACGCCCACGGAAGGGGAGATATATATCCAAGGAGAGCTGATGGGCCTCACCCCACCCTTTCAGCGCAATACTAACATGGTCTTCCAGAACTATGCCCTCTTCCCCCATATGGGCGTAGCCGAGAATATCCGCTTCGGCCTGGAGATGAAGAAGGTGCCCAAGCAGGAGATCGCTCGCCGGGTGGAGGAGGTGTTGGAACTGGTCCGCCTATCTGGCTTCGGGAAGCGCCGGCCGGATCAACTTTCCGGAGGGCAACAGCAACGAGTGGCTTTGGCTCGAGCCCTCATTAACCGACCTGGGGTCTTGCTTCTGGACGAGCCCCTAGGCTCCCTGGACCTCAAACTGCGCAAGGAGATGCAATTGGAACTGAAGGGCTTGCAGCACCGCGTAGGGATCACTTTCGTCTACGTCACCCATGATCAAGAAGAGGCCTTGACTACGTCGGATCGGATCGCGGTGATGGACAAAGGGAGGGTCTTGCAGGTAGGCGCACCAACCGGGATATACGAGAGGCCGGCTTCGCGCTTCGTGGCCGACTTTATTGGAGAGACGAACTTTCTGGAGGGTATGGTTTCCAAACGGGATGGAACTTATGTGGTGGTCGAGGTGGCAGGGATGGCTCCGGTGCTTGCCCAAAGCGCGGAAGAATTCGCCCCCGGCAAAGGGGTGACCGTAGCCGTGCGGCCGGAGAGGATCTCCATTCAGAAAGAGGAGCAGAGGAGGGAGCACAACTGTTGCCAGGGCACCATAGAAAGCGTGGTCTATATCGGAACCGATACCAATTACGTGGTATGTTTGGATTCGGGAGCCACGATGCGCGTTCGTGAGCAGAATATCGTCCCTTCTTTGGGGAGGGGCCTTGATGAAGGGGCAACGGCTTTCCTCTCTTGGCAGCCTGAGAGTTCGTTGCTCCTCCCCGATTGATTCCAGAAAGTTGGTGTTAAGAGAGTGGCGGGAAACGAGATCCTTTCCATAACCGAGCGCATGAGGCGGAGCAGGAACCTTCAGATCTTTTCCCTGCTTTCCCCCTCGGCGGTGTGGCTTTTGGTCTTTTTCCTCTTGCCGTTAGTGATGGTGCTCCTGGTCAGTTTGGGCAAACGGGGGCCCTTTGGGGGGGTGGTCTATCAGTGGAATTTGGATAACTATATCCGATTCATAGACCCCATCTACTTCAAGATCTTCCTCAGATCGGCCTGGATCGCAGCCGTCAACACCTTTCTTTGCCTTCTCTTCGGTTACCCTTTCGCCTATTTCATTGCTAGACGACCCAAGCATTGGCGCAATGTGCTCCTTCTATTGGTGATGCTCCCTTTCTGGACGAACTTCCTGGTCCGCACCTACGCCTGGATGGTCATCCTGCGCGATAAGGGGTTGATCAACTCCCTCTTGATGCAGGCAGGCATCATCACCAAACCCCTTCCCCTTCTCTTCAATCAGAACGCCGTAGTTCTTGGCCTCTTCTACGGCTATTTTCCTTTCATGGTCTTACCTCTCTATGCCTCCATCGAGAAATTGGATTTCTCTCTGGTGGAAGCGGCTCAGGATTTGGGAGCCAACTCCTTGATCGCTTTCCGGCGGATAGTCCTTCCCCTCACTATGCCGGGCATCGTGGCCGGCGCTATTATCACCTTCATCCCCTCCATCGGGGCTTACATTACGCCAGACCTCCTGGGCGGGGCCAAAGCCATGATGATCGGCAACCTCTTGCAGCAGCAGTTCCTAGAGGTGCGTGACTGGCCCTTTGGTTCAGCGGTAGGTTTCATCCTCATGGTTGCAGTCCTTTTGGCTACCATGCTCTATTTCCGAACCGGGGGCAAGACATTATGAGCGAGTTGGCCCTGGGACGTACCAAGACCCGGAGCATGACTCGGGGGGACCTGTTAGCCTCTTTGGGATCACGGTTGCTCTCCGTCAATGCGGTCCTGATGTTCGCCTTCCTCTACGTGCCCATCTTCGTCCTCATCGTCTTCTCCTTCAACGCCGCTACCATTCTTGAGGGCGGAAGGGTGCTGGCAGCCACGGTGTGGAAAGGGTTCACCCTCCATTGGTACGAGGTGCTTATCCACGATGCTCGCATCATTGACGCTGTCAAGAACACTCTCACGGTGGCCATCATCTCCACTCTCCTTTCAACTGTAATGGGGACTATGGCTGCCCTAGTGATGGAGCGGCAGGAGTTCTTGGGTAAATTGACCTTCGATGCAATCCTTTATCTCCCCATCATCATTCCTGATGTGGTGATGGCCCTGTCCCTTATCCTTTTCTTCGTACTCATACGGATGCCCCAGGTGATAATGGGCCTCTCTTCCTCGGTTTCCTCCATCACCTTCCTACCCGCCTGGCTGGTTGGCTGGTTGGCTCGGGTCATCACCGTTACCCCTATCATCATTGCTCATGTGGCTTTCAACATCTCTTTCGTGGCCGTAGTAGTCAGAGCTCGTCTCGCCGACTTCGACATCACCTTGGAGGAGGCTGCCAAAGACCTCGGGGCCAACGAATGGCAGACCTTCCGGCGGATCACCTTACCCTTGATCATGCCTGGCATCCTAGGAGGCGCCCTCCTCGCCTTCACTCTGTCCATTGATGATTTCGTCATCACCTTCTTCGTCTCGGGCCCCGGCTCTACTACTCTCCCGGTACGGGTCTTTTCCATGATCCGAATTGGGGTCACTCCCGAGGTTAACGCTATCTCCAGCGCCATGCTCTTGGCCTCGGTGGGCTTAGTCCTTCTATCTCTGGCTGCGCAAAGGAGGTGATGAGAGGGCAAAGGACGCAGAGCATACTGAGCGAAGCATCAAGCGTAAGAGGGAGGAGAGAAACGATGATGAAGCGCTGTTTAACGATAGTTGGGTTCGTCGTTCTATTGAGCATTGCACTCGCGGGCTGCGCTGGGCCAGCCACTCCCACAGAGGCGCCGCCTCTGCCGACTCCCACCGAGGCGCCACCTCCGCCGCCCACGGAGGAGGCTTTGGAGTTGGCTGACACCCTCTACGTCTTCAACTGGGCGGCTTATATCGAGGAGAGCCTACTGACCGAGTACGAGGAGGAGTTCGGAGTCACCATCGTCTACGATACCTACGACAGCAACGAGGACCTCCTGGCCAAATTGCAGGCCGGGGCTGCCGGCTACGACGTTATCTTCCCCTCCGACTACATGGTGGCCCAGATGATCGAGTTGGGGCTCTTGGCACCGCTAGATTTCAACAACATCCCCAACTTCGCCAACATCTCCGATCTCAATAAGAACCCCTCCTACGACCCAGGCAACATCTATAGCGCGCCTTACTTCTGGGGCACTACCGGCATAGGCTATGACGCGGACCGGGTGGACCCGCCACCAGACAGCTGGGCTTGGCTATTCGATCCTGAGATCGCTTGCCAGTACGGCGATGCGGGGATAAACATGCTCGACGATGAGCGAGAGGTCATCGGTGCGGCCCTCAAGTATCTGGGCTACTCCCTGAATGAAACCGATGAGGCCCATTTGATGGAAGCCCGTGATCTCCTATTGGCCGCTAAGCCGTGCTGGAAGACCTTCGATTCCTCGGGTTACATCGACAACCTCATGATCCCCGGCGAGATCGTCCTCACCCACGGCTGGAACGGCGACGTCTTCGTGGCGGCTGAGGAGAACGAAGCTTGGACCTACATCATGCCTAAGGAGGGAGGCACCATCTGGCAGGACAATATGTGCATTCCGGCCACCAGCACGGGCATCCATAAGAGCACTGCGGAGCATTTCATCAACTGGCTGTTGGATCCCGAAGTGGCAGGCATAAACACCAATTTTGTATGGTACGCCAGTCCTAATGAAGCGGCGACGTCCTACATCGATCCCGAGATTTTGGAAGACCCGGCCATCTACCCCGACGAGGAGACCATGGCTCGTTTGGAGTGGATCGAGCCCCTCTCCACCGAGGAGTTGGCCATCTGGGACCGGGTCTGGACCGAAGTCAAGGCGGAGTAGGAGATCCTGAGCGTCGCAGCGCCCCTACGGGTGAGACGCTGCGACGCTTGCCTCTGTACTTGTTGTCCATAGTGGTTGGTGATAGAAGAGATCAAAAGGGCAGGAGCCCTGGTTGCTCTGTATGGGTTAGGAGGCCCCCGGTCTTAAGGGCAGTGAGGTGGCAAGTGTTGGTCTCTTTCAACCCCGCCGCCTCTGGCTAGCCGGGTTCTCTCAGCCCTCGCTGTTCCAAATGGCTTTCGCCACTGGGACGATCCTTCTGTTCTTCATCGGTATACGTGGTTTTAGAAGGGGCGAGACGAGAGAGTACTGTTCCTGGCTCGCTAAGAAACGATGGGTCCGACTCTATATTGCACCACCTGATCGGCCACGACCTCTCGTGTCTCTGAAGCTGCATGAGTTGTTCCGCCTCCCAACCACCAGCGTGGTGCTCTTGGATGGCGACCTGCTAGGCCATATCTTGATGCGGTACCAAGCGAACTTGGTGATAAGGGTCAACCGCATTATTGATTGAGCTCATCAATCTCAAGATGAAGGAGAGGAGGCCATGTCATGACCAAGTCGATCTGGCTCAACGGTCAATTCGTGGATAGCACATCTGATAAAGTAATCGAGGTCATCAACCCGGCCACCGAGGAAGTAATAGACAGCGTGGCTGCGGGGACAGTTGAGGACGCTCGGTGGGCCATCGCCGCGGCCAACGCTGCCTTCCTCACCTGGCGAAGGGTACCCGGTGTGGAGAAGGCGGAACTGTTGCACCAAGTGGCCACCAAGGTGCGCTCTAAGGCGGAGGAATTGGCGGTCACTCTCACTCTGGAAGGGGGGAAGCCCCTCATCGAGAATCGAGACGAGATGGGCTGGAGCGCGGCTTGCTTTGACTACTACGCCGAGCTTGGCCGCCATAGTCGGGGGAGGGTTATCCCCTCCATCGAAGCCAGTCAACTATCCTTGGTGCTCAAAGAGCCCTACGGGGTGGTGGCCTGCATCGTGCCCTGGAACTACCCTCTCCTGCTCATGAGCTGGAAGGTCGCCCCGGCCTTAGCCGTGGGCAACACCGTGGTCATCAAGCCCTCCAGCGTTACCCCCCTCTCTACGCTTATGTGCGCTGAGATCTTCGACCATCTGCCACCCGGTGTGGTCAACATCGTCACTGGAGCCGGCGAGATGGTGGGGGATGAGCTAGTTACTAGCCCAGGCACCCACCTAGTGGCTTTCACCGGCAGCACCGCCGTGGGCCAACGGATCGCTGCCCTCGCCGCTCCACTAGTTAAGGAGGTGCACTTGGAATTGGGAGGGAAGGACCCCTTCGTGGTCTGCGAAGACGCCGATCTAGAGATAGCCGTACCTGGCGTAGCTTGGGCGGCCCTCCTCAACACCGGTCAGGTCTGCACCTCCACCGAGCGAATCTATGTGCAACGGTCGATCTTGGAAGAGTTCACCTCTCGCATGGTGAAATATGTTCAGTCGTTACGGATAGGCCCGGGTATGGAGCCTACCACAGATATAGGGCCCATGGCTCGGGCACCCTATCGTGCCAAGGTAGAAGCCCAAGTAGAGGATGCAGTGGCTCGCGGAGCCCAGGTCCTTACCGGGGGCCGGCGTCCGCCTCAGTTCCCCCGTGGTTTCTACTACGAGCCTACAGTGCTTGTGAATGTGAAGCCCGAGATGGAGATCATGCGTGAGGAGACCTTCGGCCCGGTCATTCCCATCGCTCCCTACGATACCTTCGACGAAGCGATAGAGCTAGCCAACGACTCCGTCTATGGGCTGGGAGCCAACATCTATACCCACAACGCCCGGTACGTCAAGCGCTTCTATGAGGAGGTGAAAGCGGGCACGATCTGGATCAACGACCCCTTGACCGACAACGATGCTGCCCCCTTCGGGGGGATGAAGCTTTCCGGGATGGGCCGCGAGTTGGGAGAAGAGGGGCTAGAGGAGTTTCGGGAGACGAAGCACATTCACTGGGATTTCAGCATGGGGAAGAAGATCTGGTGGTACCCCTATGAGGAGTACTATAAAGAGAGCGGATACATAGAGGAGTGACGAGATGGCAGAGGTAACTGGGCATCTCTCCCCAGTTTGGTATCGCTATACCGAGATCCTGGCCGAGCGGGCCGAAGGAGCGTATATTTACGGGGCAGATGGACGGCGCTACTTGGATTTCACCACCGGTATCGGGGTAACTAGCACCGGCCACTGCCATCCGCGGGTGGTTGAGGCAGTCCAGGCGCAGGCAGAGAAGTTGATCCACGGCCAGGCGAATATCGTCTATCACCAGCCGATGTTGCGGCTGGTGGAGGAGCTCCTTGAGGTGGTCCCCGAACGCCTCGATGGCTTTTTCTTCAGCAACTCTGGGGCCGAGGGTGTGGAGGCGGCGGTTAAACTGGCTCGCCAAGTCACAGGTCGGCCCAATGTTATCGTCTTTCAAGGCGGTTTTCATGGGCGGACGGTGGGTACCATGTCCTTGACTACCTCCAAGACTATCTATCGGGCCGGTTACCAACCCCTGATGGCCGGTGTCTTCGTGGCTCCTTACCCCTACGCTTATCGCTACGGTTGGGAAGGGGAGGCCTGTGCCCACTGGTGTTTGGAAGAACTGGAGTATCTCCTCGTCACGCAAACAGCGCCCGAAGAGACCGCCGCCATCCTGGTGGAGCCGGTCTTGGGCGAAGGGGGCTATGTCGTCCCGCCCTCCTCCTTCCTACCCGGTTTGCGCCGCCTCTGTGACAAGTATGACATCCTTCTCATAGCCGATGAGGTGCAGTCCGGCTTCGGACGGACGGGGAGGTTCTTTGCGGTCGAACATTGGGAAGTGGTGCCTGACATATTGGTCATGGCCAAGGGGATGGCCTCGGGCTTTCCCTTGAGCGGCATCGCTGCGCCGCTAGCTCTTATGGAAAGGTGGACGCCAGGCTCCCATGGCGGCACCTATGGTGGTAACGCCGTGGCCTGTGCAGCAGCGGTGGCTACCATACAGGTAATCCGCGAGGAGAGACTGGTGAAGAACACCGCTCGTCAGGGAGACCTGCTGTCGAGCCTTTTGCAACCGCTGCAGAAGCGATTCGAGGTTATAGGTGACGTGCGTGGTCTAGGACTGATGGTCGCCTGTGAGTTCACTACCGCTGATGGCCAGCCGGACAGGCCTACCGCCAAAGCGGTCGTCAACAACTGCATAGAGAACGGACTTCTGCTCCTCACCTGTGGTCCCTACGATAACACAATCCGTTGGATTCCACCTCTCATCGTGAGCGCAGAGCAGATCGAGGAAGCGGTAGGGATCTTCGAAGGGGCACTCCAAGGCATCTAAGCCTCGCAGCCTCTCTCCCGGCTGGGATACCACTGGGATCAATAGGGTGATAGGGACTTGGCCTCACGTGTTTTCGATGGCATCTACCTCTCGAAGCCACAGGATGGCGACGACGATTCTATAGAGGGAGAATACTCATGCCCTGGGACTACAATGGGAAGATCTTGCGGATAGCTCTGACGAAGGGTGACCTAGAGGTAGAAGAGACTGATGGAGATATTCTCTTAGCAGGAGGGGATGATGAGGATCGTTGTTCTTGGCGGTGCAGGGATGATGGGTTGCATTGCTGTCAAGGATTTGGCTCAGAGCCAAGGTGTGGATGAGGTGGTGATCGCTGACCTGAGCTTGGAACGAGCCACTGAGGTCCAGGAGGCGATCGCTAGTCCCAAGGTCTCGGTGGCCCAGGTGGACGTCACCGACCACGAAAGGCTGGTAGCGCTTCTGCGGGGGGCTAATTGTGCCCTCAACGCTACGATCTACTATTTCAATCTGGAAGTGATGGAGGCTTGCCTGGAAGCAAAGGTGCATTATACGGACCTGGGAGGGCTCTTCCACCTCACCCGCAAACAGCTGGAGCTGCATGAGGCCTTCGAGGAAGTCGGCATCACGGCGGTCTTGGGTATGGGTAGTGCACCAGGCATCCCCAATATCCATAGTCGCTATGCCGCCGAGAGACTGGAGACCATGGAGCACGTGCACATCTACGATGGCATACTTCCTAGGGAGCATGACCAAGTGCGATTTGGCTATGCCATTGCCACTATCATCGATGAAGTAACCATGGAGCCCATGGTCTATCGGGATGGAGAATTCATGGCCTGCCAGCCCTTCTCGGAGATGGAGGAGTATTGGTTCACGCCGCCCATCGGTCTTCTGCGTACCCATCTCTCTTTGCATTCCGAAGTGGCCACCATCCCTCTCACCTTTCAGTATAAGGGGGTGCGGGAATGTTTCTTTAAGATTAACTCCTGGGGAATGCCTCGGGCCACCATCGAGAAGGTGAAAACGCTTGTAGAATTGGGGGTTGCGAGTCGTGAACCGGTGGAGGTCAGAGGCATCAAGGTAAGGCCGCGCGATTTCCTCTTAACCCTCCTAGCCTCCCATGTCCCTCCTATTAGGGCTTTTCTCGATTGGCCTCCCTTCGACCTGGAGGAGTGGAGAAAAGAGATCGTCACCGAGGTCAAGGGCATAAGCGGTGGCAGAGAGGTCATCTACCGCTTGGGCACACTAACCAACTTCGGTCCTCTTCCCACAGGCGTAGCTCCTTCCATCGTTGCCCAGTGGTTGGGTCAAGGCAAGCTAGAGCGACCCGGCGCCTTTCCCCCGGAGGCAGCAATCAACCCGGGTCCCTTCTTCAAGGAGTTGGAGGGAAGAGGAATCAAGACGCAAGTCACGATGACAGAGCCCGTGTAGCTGCTTTCCTTCGGGAACGAACGGAATGTATATCTTCCTGAGAGGGCGGCAGCCTGCGGCTCCGTGATAGGGCTAGGCAACGATCTTCCAGTCTCTGAATTCTCGGATACTGTCGCAGAAACAGAAGATCGAACTCTTGATCCTACTGTTTTCGTTAGCGTATACCTTGAGTCAATAGTGGCGAACCACCTAAGGATGGTTGTTTTGATCTGTGGTACAATGAAAACATGGACTCGGTAACTTTGTTGGTTGTCATCGGCACATTTCTTTCTTGGGGAGTTGGGGCACTCATTGCCAAGCTTGCGGCAAACAGAATCGGTACTCAAAGCGTCTTTTGGGAACTCGTAGGATATGTTCCAGCAATCTTGATCTTCAGTTTAACGGTGTTTAGGCTTAGAAACCTTATCGAAGGTGATAGGGTAGGTATTGGTCTTGCGATAGCGGCTGGAGCAATTGGTTCTTTGGGAGCGGTGGGCTTCTATTTTCTATTAACACGAGCGGAGGCTTCGACGGTAACCCCACTTACAGCTCTTTATCCGGCTTTAACGGCCGTTTTGGCTTTCATCTTTCTTCACGAGAGCATTACTCCTGCGAAGGCACTCGGGATTATCTTGTCCTTGATAGCAATATACCTATTGAGCAAGTGATAACAGCCAGCCTCAATCTCTTTCCTTAGGATAACACCTCGCACAGCGGTTTGGAAAAGTATCGCCCGACACATTGGCTTTCTTGATCGTCATGGGAAGGGCGGGATTCGAACGGGAACGGAGGAGTACTCGAGCCGACCCCAAGTCATTCGGAGGTATCGCTCAGATAATACGCAGGGTGTACTGCCAAGTTACTGGGTGCCCGGCTTCCTCCCCGGGATCAAACATGTTTCACATGCCCGCCCCCACCTTCTCGGCACGATCCCACACAGCAATAAGAGCCCCTCTGTGCCCGCTAGAACCCATAGCAAACAACTCAGCGCAGGATCAGACCGTTTATTACCCGTTTTCGCGGTCGATCTTGGGTCTCTAGGTATCAGTTACCGCCAGGGTGATCTTGCCCCGCTTAGAACATCTCGCATGCATGATTCCATGCTCAGAAACACCTCAAACATGCGTTGAGGTTAACCCCGACACGAGATGGAGGAATTCCTCAAGCAGGGGAGAATCTCGGGTAATGCTTTTGAATGACGGTGTACAAACCGGCCCGAACATTTGCTCGCTGAAATCCGCAATAACCTATGGATGAACGAAGAGAACAGAGAGGATATGTTGGGCTTCTTGAGGAGCTACGGCATCAGCTATGTCTGCGTCGATGAGCCCCAGGGGTATAAATCGAGCGTTCCGCCTATCGCGGAGGTGACAAGTCCAGACCTATCCTATGTTCGCCTCCACGGGCGGAGGCAGGAGACGTGGGAGAAGAGGGGAGTCACCGTTCATGAGCGAACGAAATACCTCTACAGTGAAGAAGAGATGAAGGAGTGGGTGCCGAAGATCGAGAACCTGGCTGAGAGAGTCCGTGAGGTGCATGTGCTGATGAATACCGACTATGAGGATCACGCTGTGGTCAACGCAGAATCGTTGAAGACGCTACTTGGTCAGGGGTTCACCTTCGCGGGATAGTTCATTCCTCGGACTTGCCACGCAGGGAGGAAGCAGTCCCTCCATCGTCACTCGCAAGGGGCTGTTCTTACCGGGATGGCCTCATAGCGGCCAGGTCATCGGTCGGCGTTGCCGCACGCTCATCATATTCCTTCTCTCGCGCTGCCATCGGATGGTGCTCCCTCTCGTCAGATGTCCACCGGTGTGACAATCGCCTGTTTAGCTGTTGGTGTGATGCCCCCAGACCACCTTTCTGTGTGGCGGATTTTAAAGGTGCCGACCACCCTGTCCCTCTCGGCGATCGGAAATCTACGGTGAAATGAACGCCGGGGAATGCTGTACATGTCAAGGCACAACATATCTGCGGGGTTGACCTGTGCCTCAGCGTCTTCGGCTACCAGGGGAAGTGGTGGATGGGCAGGAGATCAATCACTGACTTCACTGAGACTGTGGCAAGGGGATAGTCAAGCAAGGGGTCTCGATACATCAGGACCGTGAAGGGAGAGGAGCATTGCCGCCGTGCTCGCCTGTGGATGTCCGCGTCACTGAGTCATCTGACGGTGCTTTGCTAGCCGAAAGAGACTGGACTCCGTTGATCATCCACTGTTGGCGATCAAAGACTAAACGAGACAACGACACATCGGGGAGCCCAGGTCCTTGCCCCCAACCTCCCTGACCGCAGGTTATCTGCTGCCCAGGAGCCTCCGCAAACTTTACTCTTCCGCGATCTTAAACATCGCGCCATCGCTGCGTCCAGACACTTCTGGGAAGTACATCTCGTAGGCGTTTGTCGGGATCACCCGGTACTCGCCCGGCAGGCTGGCGCGAATCAGGTAGGTATATTCATATGTCCCCTTCGGCAGGTAGGTGGCGAACAAGACCGCCTTTTCATCGTGTAGCTCGCTCTGGCTGAACCACCACCAGCCATAGCCGTCCCAGGGGGCCTTTCGATCGGAGCGTATCAATTCCGGTGCTTGCCCCACGACGCTCGTGATCTTCAGGCTTTGGTCCAGGCCTTCGGTCCCTGCGGGGATCGGATCTTCAACCACCACGTAGTGTAAATCTTGGGGAGCGATGATCGTCAATTTCACCCCAATGACATCGCCCACCCTTGCCTCGCTGATGGCCGTTTCGCTCTTGTCCTCCGCCAGAGAGTACTGCCGGCTCACGATGATCCCTCGGCTCAAGGCGGTTACTTCATGGGCGGGTTTGTAGGTGCGCAGATAGAGACTATAGTATAACTGCCCTGTCCCCCTCTCCTCGCCCTCCGGCGGCAGCCGTTGAAGCAACAGGCGGTTCACTTCGCCGGCCAAGAGGTCGCGCACGGCTGCCTGCAGGCGCATCGATTCGTCCACCGTCTGTGCCTTGACCGCCCCTTCTCCGATCAATTCGCCGTTCAAATCGACTTGATACCTATAGGCACCTTCCAGTTCACGGGTGTGTACCATCCATTCAGTTAAAGCGATGATCGCCCAGGCGGTCTCTTGTGTCGTTTCCCAATAGCCCTCCTGGCGGTTGCTCATCAGCCAGCGTACAGCGTTGGCTGCCAGCGGGTTCTCGGGATCAAGCCGGGCAAGCGCGGCCAGGATGATGGCTGTGGAGCGAGTATCTGTGTTCATGGAATAGTAGTCAACTTGCTTCTCTTCCCAATGCGCACCGGCGGCGCTGACGATCGCTCCGCTTGTGATCTCAGCCAAAAGCGTTCTCACCCGAGTGGTGTCATGGGGCTCTAGAATGCTCAGGGCTATCATGAGATAGGCACGACCGAAGTGGTCCAGTTTCTGGCGGTGGTCAAAGAGCACCACCGTCCTGCCCAGGTCGCCTGCACCTGCCTCCGCCAGCACGTAAAGGATGAACGCCTGGCGATTTGCCTGCCATGGCTGTTCTAAATCGCGCGGTTGCACCAGGCTGCGCTGCAAGAAGTCAACCGCCAGATCGATAACCGTCTGCTCCACGGGAAAGTCGGCGCGCTGCGCTTCAATCAAACCCAAAAGGGCATAAGCGGTCATGTTGGGGTCGCTCTCATCGACCACCCACCAGCCCCAGCCGCCATCGTAATGCTGTTGAGCGTAAAGTCTCTGCAAGCCTATGCTCACCAGCTCTGGCAGTTTCTTCACCAGATCGGGGCGATCCAACCCTAGCCTCTGATAGATGCGATAGGTAAGGATATTGGGAAGGAAGCTGCTTACCGTCTGTTCGGCACATTCATAGGGGAAGTGTTCAAGGAAAGTAAGACCTTCCCGCATTCCGGCAGCGAGGGACGGATCGAGTTGGATAGTAAGCTCGCCCTGGGTGGGATCGAAGCGCATGGGTAGTACCACCCCTTCCTGACGCATACCATCTTCTTCCAAGACACCCGCGGTGGCGACCGTCTCGGGCGTGCTGTAGCGATAGATGGGCAATACGATCTCTATGGCATCTGCCAGTTCCCCGGCACGCGCTCCGAAGCGCAATTTTGCAGTTGGCTCATCGCCCACGGTCACCACATAGTCCACTTTCACCCTGTCTCCAGCAGGGATGGTTACCTTCCGGCGCGCGCTATCGTCGATGGTAAGGCCATCGGCTTCGAATAAAACCTCTGCTGACACAGCCTGGTCAGTGTTGTTGTGGACCACTAGCGAGAGCGTAGCCTCGTCGCCCACTACAAAGAAGCGCGGAGCGACTGGACGCACGAGGAGATCCTTGGTGGTGACGATATCCACCTTCGACTCACCCACAACCGTCTCCTTGGTGATACCGCGCGCCCCCAGACGCCAGGTGGTGAGGCTATCCGGCAGTTCCACCGTCACTCGGGCCTTTCCATCCTCGTCGGTCACCACAGCCGGATTCCAGTAGGCGGTATCTGGGAAGCGCCGACGCACCACGCCAAACTCTTCGCCTCGTCCGCCGTCACCCCCCTTCTCCCCGGTCTCAATAAGGCGGTTGATGCGATCAACGGAGAGGGTCAGATTGGCCGCCGTATTCACACCTAAGCCGCGCTCACGCCAGAACTGGTCAAGCAGTGAGCCTCGCTGCTCTACCAAGGTTAGCACTGCGAGATCCACCAGATTAAGTGCTAATTCTGCTTGAACCGGCTTTCCGTCGGAATCGGTAGTGCGGATATCATAGGTGACCGTTCCGCCCGGTTCATATGTTCCCTCCTTATCGGGGGTCAGGCTGATCTGCAGTTGCTTCTCCGCTGGATCGATTGACAACTGGGCATATCCCAACTTTAGGCTGGCAGGTTCCCCCGTTTCGGGATCAGCGCCTTTCATCACCACCACGGAGATGAAGATGTTGGGGATCATCTCTTCGGTGATGGGGATTTTGATCTGCTCCGAATTGGAGAAGAGCGTCTTCACCTCATAGTCGTAGATATGGCCCCGCTCCTGGGTGATGAGCGCTTCTACAGTGCCCGAATAGGGGTGCGGGATCAAGATCGTGGCCACATCCCCCACCTCATACTGCTTCTTATCGGTCACCAAATCGATGCGATCGTGGTTTTCCTGACGCCAACCAACGTATTCTTCGCCACTGACCCAAAGATAAGTAGAACTGCGCACCTCATTCCCACGCCGATCCAGCCCATAGACGACGACCTTGTATACGCCCCCCTTTTCGGGGGTGAAGCCGGCGGTCGCCTTTCCCCCGTCATCAGTGGTTACCGTGGTGGTGAATACCGGGGTATCCTCAACCTGGCTCTCCCAATAGAAATGGCCGTCCTCGGCCTGTACCTGCACGCTATACCAATTGTGCTCGTTGAACACAACCGTTAGCTCTTGGTCGGGGTGGGGTTCGCTCTCCCAGTCCACCGTGATGATCTCCACTTCTGCCCATTTGCCAGCCTGATTTACATACTTTTCGGGCCTCAGACCGATGTAGAAGAACCCCTTATGCACAATCACGTCCGTGCGGTTACTTACCTGCTGTTTGTTGATATCGGTGACGCTGGCCTCGATGGTAAGAACTTGGCTAGCGGTGCGCTCGTCGATGTCAGTTGGAAGGGTGAAAGTGAAGCGCCCATCGGCATCGGTTTTACCATCCCCTTCGGCGATCAACTCGCCATACCCGTAATAATACCTTTCTGGACGAGCACGGCTGAAGTCATAGTCGGTGAAGTCATACCAGCCCTGGCCAACGTAACGAAAGGCATAGTCTTGCGTTAGCAGGCTCCAGTGTACGTCCGCATCTGCCGCCGCGCCACCGAAGAAATATGTTGCCCGGGTAGTGACCTTGATGCGCTCGCCCTGCCCATATTCCGGCTTATCGGTCTCCACACTCACCTCAAATTCCGGTTTACGATACTCTGCAACCAGAAAATCAACTCCTGGCACCTCTGCCCCTCGGTAAGCCGCCTGAATGTAGTAGCTCCCCAGAGCAGCCTCCTCTGCCAGGCTGAAGGTGTCAAAAACCGTGCCGAATTCGTTCAGGCTTAAAGTGCGGCTGTAGACCTCTTTGCCCTCGGGGTCATAGATGGTAACATCCACCTTTTCGTTGTTGCCCGGCAGACTATAGCGAGCATCATCGTCCAGACGAATGATCCCCTTGAAATGGACCTTTTGACCGGGGCGATAGATGGCTCGATCAGTGAAAAAGAAACCGGTATGGGGCTGGAAGTAATCTTCGACCGGCAGGTCAAACTGCCAACGTTCGATGCCGCTGTACCACTGGTTTGAAACCGCGGCGAAGACGTTGTCCGGGGCATCGGGGTCGCCGACAAAGGCGAAGAGCGGATCATACATATCTACCTGCTCTGGAAACTTGCCCTCGAGCACCCCATCAGCGTTAGTCTTCCCTGTGAAGAGGATCTCACCCTTGTCATCTGTCACCCTCACCGGCAGCCCTGCCAAGGGCTTGCCCGTCTCCATGCTGGTCGCCCATATCAACGCCTCGTGGTTACTGTGCTTCAGGGTCAGATTGTTCCTGGAAACAACCAGCATCAGGCGACTGAGGGGCTTCACCAGCCTTCCTGTCTCCTCGTAGATGGCCTCTGGGCTTGCCGAAGCTTGCAGATAGTATAAACCAGGCCCGAGGGGTTCATTCTCCTCGGTGAGCGAGGTGCGATAGATGCGGTTCTCGTTAAGAGGTGGGGCAGTCTCGATGCTCCAGCGGCGCATAAGGTTAGCGTGGTCTGGGGTGTAGCGATCCCAGTAGTCCCACCAATTATCACCATTCAGACGGTAGAAATCCTCTGTCGGAAGACGGTACAAACTGAAATCGACTTGGTTTAGGTTGCGCACTGTAAAGTACAACTGCGTTATGCCGTAGGCGCTGTATACCCCGATACGATCGGGGGCCTGGAGCATAATCAGGGGATTATGGGCTCTGGTATGCCACCCAATTACGGTGCTCTCGCCCAGTTTGTGCCCGTATCGCCCTTCCAAATCCGTCCCCAACGCAACCTCATATCCACTGGAAGGCTCGGTGGGAAAGGAGATCTCGAGCTGGGTGTTGCTATTCCACCAATAGGTGTGTACCTGCGTGATAGTAAATGTCGGCTTGATCAACAAAGTCTCCCCCAGCTTCAGACTCTCCGGGTTCATCGGGCTGGAAAAGGTGATTTGCAGGTTCACCCAGGGATCAATACCGGCATCACTGTCCTCGGGAAAGGTCCTGACCACTCTTGGATAGGGGATGGTAGTGAAGATAAAGCTGTACTCGGCGGTGGTACCTATATCTTTGCGGGCCGCACTCAAGGCGCCAGGAGCAAGGGTAACCTCATAATCTGCATCAAACTCCAACGGCTCTGAAGGGATGAAACTCATCACTTCTATGCCAACTTCCTGGGGCCCTGCACCCTCCTCCCATTTCCAGGGAGCGTATTCATCCCCCTCCGGCGGCGGAGGAACGATCCCACCTTCGCGCCACGAGAACTCCCCAGGGATGGGTGTGGGATCGCCTAAACGGATCAGGGTGAACTTTTCCTCGGCGCTTTTATGATCCATCGATTGGTTGAATGAGAGTTCGATGGTGGGGGTTACATTCACGTAGATGGTGTTGGCTGCCGGATCGCTGGCCACCACCGCGGGGATCCCCGTGGTGAACCGCCATTCGTAATCTTCCGCCATAATTGCCCCGGAGAGATCGGTTAAACCAGCCGCAATACGTGCCGTGTAGAGAGTAGAGGGAGCAAACCCATCGCCCTCGGGAGTGAAATGGTAGATGCTGGTGTTAAGCCACTCCCCTTTGCCCCTCACAGGTGGCACAAATGTCAAAGGCTGCGGTAAAGACGCCTGCTCCTCGAGGGTGCCCAGCGGCACCACAGGGCGGTTGAATAGGACGGTGACAGTGATATCGGAGGCCACTTCGTTTGCCCCGTCTTCTGGCTGCGTGACCGCTACCTCCAAGAACCCGACGGTGTTAAATCGGGCCTCCAAGGGATGGGCCAAGGCGATACCTTTCGCGCTCTTGGCGATCTCCGACAAACGCATCGTATATTGTTTACCCCGTTCAAACGTCTGCGCTGGCTCAAAGCGCACCGCCCGATCGCTCACCCACGAAAGAGTACCCTCCACAAAGGGCTCGAGCCTGAATGCCGCCTCGACCGATGCCTTGTCCATCGGCTGATCAAAGGTTAGTTCTATGGGTTGAGTCAAGTCGAGTTCTCCCTCCTTCTCCGGCGTAGTGCGCAATATCAAAGGGGGCCAAGGTGGTTCTGGGGCCGGCCTCAGGATGTGACAAGCGCTCAGAATTGGCGTAAGCAGCGACAAAAGGACCACGACTATCAACAGCTGTTTGTGCAACATAGTGGCGCCTCCTTCGGTTGGGACAGAACAATCTCAAGGTGTCAACTGGTACACCGTGATCGATACCTCATTGCTACTCAATTCCTTCCCCGAAGCATCGAGAGCGATGGCCGAAAAAGAATGACCACCGGGTGAAAGTGTCCAGAACGTCTCAAAGGGCGGTGCTGTGAGGTGGGCAAACGGCTGTCCATCGATAAAGATCGTGACCGTCTTCACTCGAGAGTCGCAAGCGGCATACAGGGCCACTCTGATTCTCTGATGCTCTAGGGGCATACCCTTTACAATGCGGTAGAGAGCACCCTGATATGGGCTGCTCAAGATTAAGCAGCCTTTCGGTTGTGGTGAAGGATCGGGCGGCGTAGCGGTGAAATCGCGCAGCGCAACCAGGTCATTTTCCAGTGGGCAAAGGGAGGAATAGGTTGCCGGTGGCTGGGGAACCCCCTTGCTCCGTGCCCATTCCTGTGCCTCTGGAGGATAAAGTGTATAGTCACGCAGAAGGACGTGCTCTTCTGGGCAGGCTGAGCTGGCCAAAAGGCCATTGCGACCATCGATGCGCACCCGAATGTGCCAGTCATCGTAGTCCTTTGGCTCGGTCCCTTCGATGAAGATTTCGGTTATGGTCTTTGGACACCGTATTGGGGTAGCCGCTCCCACGTCGGCGGTTACCTCCGATGTCATTATGAAGGGGAGCAAGCCGCTATCAGCACATATCTCTTGACGTACTAGCCCGGGTGGCTGCTCAAAATCTAGTACGGGTTTACCTCGTAGCACTTCTTCCATAAAATCGTGCCAGATAGGAGTGGCGCCGGTAATACCGCTCACGTTGCGCATCGGCTCGTTGTCTGCGTTGCCCACCCACACGCCGGCCACCAGTTGTGCTGCGTAGCCTATGGTCCAATTATCGCGCCAGTCGGTGGTTGTTCCCGTCTTCGCCGCGGCGGGGCGGGTGAGGCGCAGCAGATTCCCCTCACCAAAAGCGCTCATGCGGGCGAATTCATCACTTAGGATATCGGTGATCAGATAGGCCACCTGTTCATCTAATACTCGCCGGGCCGGTTGTGGTGTGTGTCCGTAGAGAGTACGCCCCTCGGCATCTTCCACACTGAGGATCGTTATAGGTTCCACTCGAAGGCCGCCGTTGGCAAAGGCGGCGTACGCTGCGGTCAGTTCCAGCAGGCGCACCTCGCCTCCCCCCAGGGTCAAGGCCAGCCCCCACTGCTCGGAACGGTCGAAGGTGGTGATCCCCAAGGCGCGTGCCACTGCCACCATTCGCTCTAGGCCGACATGGTTCAGCACTTTCACGGCCACCAGATTGTAACTGGAGGCCAGCGCTTGCCGTAGCAGCACTGGTCCGTGAAACTCCCGATCATAATTCTGCGGGACATAGGGATCACCCTCACGCGTGACGAAGGCGGTGCGCGCATCAAGCATCATACTACCTGGGGTTAGCGGTTCAGGAAGATCAGGGTCAAAGGCGGCGGCATAAGTGATCGGCTTTATCGACGAACCGGGTTGACGGATGGCTACCGTCGCATTCACCGCTCCGTCAATGCAGGCGTCGAAATAATCTGGACTGCCGAGCATCACCAGTACCTCACCTGTGTGCGGGTCGAGAGCGACCAGAGCGGCGTTGCGCACATTGCGCGGCGGCTCCCCGTTCTCCCGCTGTGCCAGTTGCCCCAGACGATATCTTACGATGCGCTCCGCAGCCTGTTGCATTCGGAGGTCGAGTGTGGTGTACACCCGTAAACCGCGCTTATAGATCGCCTCCAACCCATACTGGCGTTCCAGTTCCCCTCGAACATGCATCACGAAATGGGGTGCGCTGATGGTAAAAGGCACGGACGCAAAACTCAGCTTCTCCAACTCTGCAAGGCGCGCTTGTTCCTGAGTAATGTACCCTTGTTTTGCCATCAATTGTAACACTACCTGTTGGCGTTCCTTGGTCGCCGAAGGGTTCTCCAGCGGGTTGTACCGCGCTGGTGACTGGGGCAACCCCGCCAGCAGTGCGCACTCCGCCAAGTCTAACTCGGTGACGTGTTTGCCAAAATAGGCACGGCTGGCGGCTTCGATGCCAAATGAGAGGCTTCCGTAGTACGTCTCGTTGAGATAAAGGGTCAAAATCTCGTCTTTGGAATAATGGCGCGAGATACGCCAGGCTAGGATCGCTTCGCGTATTTTGCGCGTCAAGCTGAGTTCAGTCCGTTCTTCCGGACTCAACAGGAGGTTGCGTGCCAGTTGTTGAGTGATGGTACTGCCGCCGGAGAGCACCTCACCACCCTGTAGGTTGATCCACAAGGCACGCACAATGGCGCGGATATCAACCCCTGGATTCCTGTAGAAGCTGGCATCTTCCGTGGCAATTGTTGCCTGTCGGCAGAGGAGTGGGATATCTTCCTGCCTGAGTGGCGTATGTAGCCCTCCGTAGGGGTCGTTGATCTCGTACAACAGCACGCCGTGCCGGTCGTAGATCTTGGTACTGGGCGCTGTCGTGCGCTGGTACAACTCTTCTACATCTGGCAGGTCAATAACCACCCAACGATAAAGCCCGACCGCGCCCAGTCCAACGAGCGGAATGAGCAAGGTCAGCAGCAACCGCAGGAACAGACTAGCGTAAGGGTGAAATCTTAATCGTGCCATATATCTTTGGAACGCGCTGAATCAATTCCCCGCGCAAAAGAAGAACGCCCATGAGCACTCGCCAGCACGTGCGCACACCTCCTCTCGCCATTATACCACAGGTCAACCTGATATATCATGCCCCAATGCAGGCGAGCCAAGACATCGTGCCCGCCCTTCAAGGTCATAAGAGGAGTCCCTGGGCTCAGCCTCAACCTCAAAGGGAGGAAATCTCCCTTCTTGGTCCCACCAGGCAAGCGTCCTTCCATCCTTAACTGGAAGCGATAACAAGAAACTCGGGCCAGGCCCAGACGTTTTAGGTGCGCTTTAAGCGCCGATTTTTTGGGTTTAGGTAGTGCTGGGAGAGGGTGATCTCAGACGGTTAAAACGTGTCCCTTGGATAGTTCTATATGGAGAAACACCTGCCATATCCGTTGAGGGGAACACGGACCCTAAATAGAGGAGTTTCTCAAGAAGGGGAGAATCTCGGGCAATGCTTTTATCGGAAATCGCGGTCTGGGGGGGTTTGGCGGAATAATGATGGTCAAACTCGCTAGGAAAGCCATCAAAACCGAGATTCTGTGCCGGAATTGGGGTGTGATAGCGGCAGGGGTTGGAAGAAAGGGCCAGGATATATCGTGTGCTTTAGTAGGGGCAAGTTGGGAGAGGTCTATATGGAAGAAGCTACAGAATAGGCCATGACGAGGCCCCTTCGGTCCTCAGCCCCGCTAGAACTACTTCTCCTTCGGATGCTTCCTTCAGACCCTGGGGATCCTCAGAACCCGAAGGGGAGGTATCCTCAGGATGCTGAAAGTGCAACTTTTGAGCCTCTCCTCGAATCGTCATCCGCTTCAGCCGCAAGAGACGACGATGCTTCTCCCCTTCTCTCTCTCGCAGGAGCCTCATCAGTTCCCCAACCAGCTTCTCCCCCCTCTTCTATCTCTCATTCTTTCTCCCCGTGGAATAGATGCGACCCTCTCCCTCGGCTTTTGCCGAGCCTTTGAGGCGTCGGATGAGGCCGTCCACGGCTGCCATGAACTCGTCCAAGGGGCGGAAGGCTTCTATTAGCAGGGCCCCGAAGAAATGGCCTACGTCGCCTGGCTTCATTTTGCCCTGTTTGTCTTTGGGGTTCACTCTATCGGCATAGCCTGCACCCGCTAGGACGCCGCTCAGGATATCCACCATCAGTGCCAGGCCGTACCCCTTATGTCCGCCCAATTTCTCTCCTTTTGATCTACTGCCGCTTCAAATGGCAGGGGATGAGATGGGGCAGGAGGGAAGCCAGCCGCCTCCTCGTGCTGAAGCTATTGAGGGAGGGTGTGGAAGCCTGGGAAGTTTGGTAGAAGAGGAGATCTGCCTAGTGGCCGCGCCCCTGACCTGTTATGTGCCAGGACAGGCTAACCCCACTCAAGGTGGGTCTCTTGCGACTCTTCTCCCAAGATTATGAAGAGAGGGGGAACCCACAGGGAACTCTGAGAGACCCCTTGTGATAAGATTCATAGGAGCACAGAGAGAAGAGTTAAGAGACTAAGTCAACGAAGTCCTGGGAGTGAGTCCGCCTCCCAACTTTTCAACACTTCCGAGGAGCGACGAGGGGTTGTCAAAAGCGGACAGCGATGGTAAAATATCTAAGTGAACGTTATCACTATCGTTCAGACATAAAACCATCAGATGAGCCTAATCTTGCCAGGGTGACATACCTGGCTTATTCGTCTAGGAAGAAAAGGTGAAGTACTGGAGAAAGCCTTTAGATGTTGAGAGGATCAAGGTCCCCCGGGGCAAAGTTTATGTCATAGAGGAGCGGTGTAAGGGGTGCAATTTCTGTATCGAGTTCTGCCCGGTGGGGGTATTGGCGGCTTCAGACCGGTTCAACGCTAAAGGATACCATCCTCCTCACCCCCAAAATGAGGAGGCTTGCACCAATTGTGGCCTTTGCGAGGTGATCTGCCCCGAATTCGCTATCTACTCCCTGCCTCGGGATGGGAAGGAAGAAGAGCCCCATGAGTGAGAGGATCCTGAAGGGGGAGTTCTTCATGAGTGGCGACATCGCTTGCGCGGAGGGTGCTCTCTCTGCCGGTTGTCGCTTTTTTGCTGGTTACCCCATTACCCCGGCCACAGAGATAGCGGAGCGGATGGCGGAACGGATGCCCCAACTGGGTGGCGTCTACATCCAGATGGAAGACGAGATAGCCTCCATGAACGCCGTTTTGGGAGCCTCTTGGGGTGGCCTCCGGGCCATGACCGCCACCTCAGGCCCCGGCTTCAGCCTGATGATGGAGAACCTGGGATTGGGGATCATGACCGAGACGCCCTGTGTTCTGGTCAACGTGCAGAGGGGAGGCCCCTCTACCGGGCTGCCTACCCTGGTAGGGCAGGGGGATATGATGCAAGCGCGGTGGGGCACTCATGGCGTCTACGAGATCATCGCTCTCTCTCCCAGTTCACCTCAAGAGTTCTTTGACCTCACCGTGAGGGCCTTCAACTTAGCCGAGAAGTACCGCACCCCGGTATTGGTAATGGCTGACGAGGTAGTGGGGCATATGACCGAACGGGTGGTCATCCCTGAAGAGGTGCCCTACTTCCCTCGGCGCAAGCCAGACTTCCCCCCTGGTGACTACTCTTCCTTCCAACCCGGTGAGGATTTGATCCCTCCCATGGCTAACGCGGGAGAGGGTTACCATATCCATGTTACAGGCCTCACCCATGATGAGCGAGGGTATCCGACCACCGATGAGGTCACCCAAGATAAGTTGGTACGCCGCTTGGTGGAGAAGATCCGAGGCCATAAGAGAGATATCATCATGTTGGAAGAGAGGGGTGTAGAGGGGGCGGAGGTGATAGTCTGTTCCTACGGGATCTCGGCACGGGTGAGTCTCTGGGCGGTCGAGTTGGCCAGGAGGGAGGATATAAAGGCAGGGATGTTGAAATTGTTGACCGTTTGGCCCTTTCCCGAGGAGAGGGTAAGGGAGATCGCTAGTAAGGTGAAGGCTTTCGTCGTGCCCGAGATAAACTATGGACAGATAGCCTTGGAAGTGGAACGTTCCGCTGGCGGAAGAGCGGAGGTGATCCCCGTTAGCCATATGGGCGGGGGCCTTTATGAGCCTGAAGATATATTGAAGGTTATCAGAAAGGCAGCGAGATGAGCCCGGTCGAGAAGTCTACAGTGGTATCCCTTAAACACCCTCGGGAAAGCCTCTTGCGGGAGGAGCGGTTGCCTCATATCTGGTGTTCGGGGTGCGGGATAGGGACCGCCCTCAACTGCTTCATCGGCGCTCTGGAGAGGTCAGGACTCCCCTTAGATAAAGTGGTCATCGTATCCGGCATAGGTTGCACGGGCAGGGCAGCAGGGTATATTAAACTCGATTCCTTTCACACCACCCACGGTCGGGCCATCCCCTTCGCTACTGGGCTGAGGTTAGCCAATCCGGAACTAAAGGTGGTGGTCTTCAGCGGCGATGGGGATCTCATCGCTATTGGGGGGAATCACTTCATCCATGCCGCACGCCGCAATATCGATATGGCTGTTATCTGTGTCAACAACTTTAACTACGGGATGACCGGGGGACAGGTTGGCCCCACCACCCCGGCGATGGCCAAGACGGCTACCTCGCCCTATGGCAATAGCGAGCATCCTTTTAATCTTCCCTACTTGGCTGGCGCCAGCGGGGCGGTCTATGTCGCCCGCTGGACTACCCTGCATGTGCGACGGCTGGAACACTCTCTTACCGAGGTGCTTCTTAAAGAGGGGTTCAGTTTCGTGGAGGTGATCTCCCCTTGTCCCACCTACTTTGACCGGATGAACAGATTGGGCGAGGGGTTGGATATGATGAAGTTCTACCGGGAGTCCTCAGAGATCGTGCATGGCTTCGACCCTCGAAAGGCGGATATAGACTTGGGGGGTAAGATAGTCGTGGGTAAGTTCATCGATATCGAGAAGCCTACCTACCTGGATCTCCAACGGGAGATTCAGGCGAGAGTGAAGGGAGAGCCTTCATGAAACGGTTGGAGGTCAAGTTGGCCGGCTTCGGTGGACAGGGGATCATTCTGGCTGGTCAGATTATCGGTCAGGCTGCTGTGCTCTTCGACCAAAAAAACGCCGTCCTCACCCAAAGTTATGGGCCGGAGTCCCGGGGAGGGGCTTGCAGCGCTGACCTAGTTATATCCGAGGAGGAGATCCTCCATCCTCTGGTCATCAAACCCCAGGTGATGGTGGTGATGTCTCAGGAGGCGTATGATAGGTATGCTAGCGAACTGGCCGAGGGTGGGATGCTTTTAGTGGATGCCGATCTGGTGACAGGGAAGGCTAGACGCTCGAAGAAGAGGCATCTTTTTGCCATCCCAGCTACCCGGCTGGCGGAGGAAGCAGGGCGCAGGATCGTAGCCAATATAGTGATGTTGGGTTCTTTCACCGCTCTCACGGGGGCTATCTCGGTCAAGGCTATGAAGCGCTCTATCCCCTCCTTGGTGCCAAAGGGGACGGAAGAGCTAAACCTCCAGGCCTTTGAGCGAGGCTACGAGTATGGGAAGCGACTGGCCGCCGATAGGAGAGAGCGCTCTATTGGGGCTTGGGCCTGACGACGGAGTCCCTGATCGGTGTGGATCAACTGAAAACGATGGAGTGGCAAGAAGAGCGTAGGCGCAGCAGCCTAGTCATCGGCGGCGATGTCGCTGCGGCCAGAGTTGCTCTAAAGTTGGCCCAAGAGGGCCAAAGGGTGCACTTGGTCACCCAGTCCCCCTCTTTAGGCCAGGCACCCTTGGGGAACCTCCTGCCTGTAGAGCGTCCACTCCTACCTGAGCTTCTAGCCGCTGCCTGTCACCCTCAGATCAGCCTTCTGACCAATGCTCAGCTAACCACCATCGAGGGGCGAGAGGGCGACTACTCGGTCACTCTATTATGCCTTCCCCGCTACGTGGACGAGGAGAGGTGTGCCGCCTGCGGCCGCTGCGAGGCTAACTGCCCAGCGGGAATGGGGAGGGGCTCTGACGGCAAGGCGATCTACCTCCCTTACACCAAGGCTGTGCCCGCCGCCTACATCATCGAGAAGCGAGGGACAGCCCCCTGCCGTGCCGCCTGTCCCCTCCACCAACGAGCCCAAGGTTATGTAGCTCTCATCAGAGAGGGGCGGTATGAGGATGCCTTGCGGGCCATCAAGGGGGAGAACCCCTTCCCCTCTATCTGTGGCCGGGTTTGTGATCACCGTTGCGAGGATGAATGCAGCCGTCAAAGAGTGGATGAGCCAGTCTCTGTCAGGGCCCTCAAGAGGTTCGTGGCCGATTGGGCTTACACTAAGGGGAAGACCGCCCAACTGAAAGCCCCCCCGGCTAAGGGTCCTCCTGTGGCTGTGGTGGGCTCTGGTCCCGCTGGCCTGACCGCGGCCCGGGAGTTGGCCCTCTTGGGTTACCGAGTCACCGTTTTTGAAGCGCTGCCCGTTCCAGGGGGGATGATGCGGGTGGGAATCCCCCTCTTCCGCTTACCTCCCGAGTTAATACAGTGGGAGATCGACGAGATCTTGGCTCTGGGCATAGAGTTGAAACTGAACAGCCGTGTGGAGGATATCGACGCTCTCCTGGAAGAGTATGAGGCTCTATTTCTGGCTGTGGGAGCCCATCGGGGCCAGAAGTTGCCCATTCCGGGGGCCGATCTCCGCGGAGTCCTGGTGAACACCGATTTTCTACGCCAGGTGAACCTGGGCCAAGAGGTGAGAGTAGGGGAGAGGGTTCTGGTCTTGGGCGGGGGGAACGTGGCTATCGATGTGGCCCGCACCGCGGTCCGTCTGGGGGCCAAGAGGGTAGAGATGGCTTGTCTAGAGGGCAGGGAGGGGATGCCCGCTTACCCTTGGGAGATCGAGGCTGCCGAAGCCGAAGGGGTCATAGTTCACCCCTCCCGGGCTTTCAAAGAGATAGTCCACACTGAGGGCCAGATAACCGGGGTCCAATGCTTGGATGTGACCTTTATGGAGTTCGACGAGGATGGGCGTCTCACTTTGGAGACCGGCCCAGGCTCGGAGCATCTGCTCCCCTGCGATACGGTTATCTTCGCCATCGGCCAGGACCCAGACCTGGGCCTCCTTTTAGATGGTGAGTTGCAGATGACTTTGAGACGGACCATCGCCGTAGACCCTGAGACGTTGGCCACGGGGAAACCGGGCGTCTTCGCTGGAGGAGATGCGGTGACGGGCACTGCCTTTGTGGTGGACGCTATCGCCGCTGGCCATAGGGCCGCTCGCTCTATTGATCGGTATCTTCGGGGTGCAGAACTGAGAGGGGGGCCCTTCTCGCTCCCGAAGGCGGAGTTGACGGAGGAGGAGATAGCTCAGAGGTTGAGTCTGGGTCTTGCCTCCCGCCGACCTAGGGCTCAAATAGCCACCCTGCTCCCTTCTAAGGCCAAGAGGAGTTTCCGGGAGGTGGAGTTGGGCTTCACCGAGGAGCAGGCTAGAGCCGAGGCGGAGCGATGTCTCAGTTGTGGTCTCTGTAGCGAGTGTCTAGAGTGCGAGATAGCCTGCGAGACGAGAGCCATCGATCACGAGCAGAGGCCTCTGGAGTTGAGGCTGCAGGTGGGCTCTATCTTGTTGGTTGATGCTCGCGAGTTGGCAGGTCTTCCCCTGAGTTTGGAGACCATTAGTGCCCCATCCCTCCCTGCTCCCTCTCCCCTGACCCTTCGTCTCCCTCTGGAGGAAAGGGACCGACGGTTGGATGGTGAGCCCAGGATCGGGGTTTTCGTCTGCCATTGTGGTGGTCATATCGGTGAGGTGATAGATGTGGCCGAGATATGCCGGGAGGCTAGCCGCCTGCCGGGGGTCGTGCACACTCAGGAGATCCCCTATGCTTGCCTCATCGAGGGAGTAGAGAGCATAGATCGGGCCATAGCCGCTCATAGCCTGAACCAGGCCGTCTTGGCCGCCTGCTCCTGCTGCTCTTTGGATCAGATCTGCTACAGTTGCTCTTACCAGAGGGTTCGCTCTAAAGTCAATCTCTTGAGATCGCCCTCTTTCTTCGAGTTCGTGAACATCAGGGAGCATTGTGCTCTTGTCCATGCTGACGAACCTGAGCGGGCGACGGAGAAGGCGGAAGATCTTGTCGCTTCCGCTGTGGCCCGAGCCAGGCTGACGACTCTGCCTTTGCCTAAGGCTCAAGTGGAGGCCTGGCGTTGCCGAGGGTGTGGAACCTGTGAGGAGGTCTGCCAAGCCGAGGCGGTTAGGGTTCGGGAGGATGGGGAGCGACCTATCGCCCAAGTGGATGGTTCTCTTTGTACCGGCTGCGGGAGCTGCGCTGCCCTTTGCCCCTCGGGAGCCATCACCGCTGGCCATATCAGCGACCGTCAGTTGGAGGTTACCTTAGAGGCTCTCTTGGCCTCGCCGAACCCTGAGCCCAAGGTGATCGTCTTCTCCTGCAACTGGAAAGCCTACAGCGGGGCGGAAATGGCGGGGTTGCAAGGCCTATCTTATCCCCCAAATGCGAGGTTAGTCCGCTTACAATGTCTGGGGAGGCTGCACCCGGGTTTGATCTTGAAAGCGTTCGAGTTGGGAGCGGCGGGAGTGTTGATGCTGGGCTGCCCGCCAGGGGAGTGCGAACACCAGTTGGGTAATCAAGGGGCCGAGGATTTATTTAAGAGAATGCAGGCTTTGCTGGGCCTTCTAGGTATAAACAAAAGAAGGCTGCACCTGGATTCGATGCCTCTTGGCGATGGACGGCTCTTCGTCCAGAAGGTAAAGAGGTTCGTCCAGAGGGTCTAGTCCAATGGACATCGAGAAAGCGATTAAAGAGACCCATGTCTATCGTTGTCTAGATTGCGGCAAATGTACCGCCGTCTGTCCTTTGGCCAGGCTTAACCCCGCCTACTCTCCCCGTCTGACGGTGGAGAGAGCGTTGTGGGGAGGCGACTTAGCCCAGGATCGGTTTCTCTGGTCTTGCTTAACCTGCGAGGCCTGCAGCGAGAGGTGTCAAAGCGGTGTAGCCTATTCGGAGTTTATCAGGCATTTGCGAACCCAGGCCTGGAAAGGTGGCCAGAGCGGGGAGTGCACCCATGGCGGAGCACTCCAGACCCTGATGCGGATGATGACCAGAGACTTGAAGCAGAACCGCTTAGGTTGGCTCCGAAGGCTTAAAGTGGCCGAGAGATCGGATACCCTCTACTTCATGGGTTGTCTTCCTTACTTTGAGGTTATCTTCCAGGAGTTCGACTTTCCAGGCCATAAGATCGCTCGGAGCACGGTGAAGGCGCTCAACCGCTTGGGTATCACCCCCATGGCGCTAGAAGACGAGCGTTGTTGCGGCCACGACCTCCTCTGGGAGGGGGATATCGATAATTTCCGTCGCTTGGCTGAACTCAACCTGCAAACTATCGAAGAGAGCGGAGCCCAGCGGGTGGTCACCTCTTGCGCCGAATGTTATCATACTTTGGCGGTGGAGTATCCCCGCTATGTGGGCGGGCCGAAGGCGGAGGTAATCCATATCTCTGAGTTGCTCGCCCAGGAGTTGCCTACGCCGAAGGTGAATAGAAGGCTAGGTAAGCGAGTCACTTACCAAGACCCCTGTCGTCTGGGCCGCTTCTCCGGCCTATACGAGCCACCCCGGCAGGTTATCGCCTCTCTGCCGAGGGTGGAACTGGTGGAGATGGAGAGAAACAGGGCCCAGGCGTTATGTTGTGGCGCCAGTTGTTGGACTAACTGTGGGGCTGACAACAAAGAGATCCAGGTGGAACGACTCAGGGAGGTCAAAGCCACTGGTGCAGACCTTCTGATCACCGCTTGCCCCAAGTGCCAGATACATTTCAGATGCGCTATGAGTGATGAGAAGGTAGGTCAGGAGGCTCGAATAGAGGTAGAAGATCTGGTCGTTTTGGCAGCCAACGCTCTGTAGGCCTCTAGGAAAGGAGGTGATAGGGTTGTCCAACGATGAACTGAGGATCGGCGTTTTCGTCTGCGAGTGTGGGCTCAACATAGCGGGCTCGGTGGATTGCGAGGCGGTGCGAGATTACGCGGAGAGGCTGCCTGACGTGGCCCTGGCGGTGCGAAACAGGTACAGCTGCTCCGACCCAGGCCAGGAAGAGATCAAGAAGGCTATCGTGGAACGCCACTTGAACCGTGTGGTCGTCGCCTCTTGCACCCCCCGACTCCATGAGCCTACCTTCCGAAAATGCATCTCCGATGTGGGCCTCAACCCCTATCTCCTGGAGATGGCCAATATCCGGGAGCAATGCAGTTGGGTTCATCTCCACGATAGGGAGGCGGCCACAGACAAGGCGAAAGATATCGTCAAGATCGCCGTCGCCAGGGCACGGCTTCTGGAACCTCAAGTAGAGATGGAGGTGCCGGTCACCAAGGCGGCTATGGTTATCGGCGGGGGAGTGGCCGGAATCCAGGCGGCCTTGGATCTGGCCGACGCCGGTCATCAGGTATACTTGGTGGAGAAGGAGCCTTCTATCGGGGGGAAGATGGCCCAACTGAATAAGACCTTCCCCACCATGGATTGTTCCATATGAATCCTGGGCCCTAAGATGATGGATGTCGGTCGACATCCGAGGATAAAACTCCTAGCCTATAGTGAAGTGGAGGAAGTATCGGGCTACGTAGGCAATTTTAAGGTCAGGGTGCGCAAGAAAGCCCGATACGTCGATGAGGAGGAGTGTACCGCTTGCGGCGACTGCGTTGACGTCTGCCCGGTGATCATGCCCGATGAGTACCAGATGGGCCTTGCCTCCCGTCGAGCCATCTACATCCCCTTTCCTCAGGCTGTACCCTCTTCTTATATCATCAATATCGAGGAGTGCCTGGGAGTTCAGCCCATCGCCTGTGGCAAATGCGCCGAGAAGTGCGATAAGGGTTGCATCGACTTCGACATGAAGGACCAGATCGTGGAGTTGGAAGTGGGGACTATCATCGTGGCCGTGGGTATGGAGGTCTACGATCCCACCCTCTTGGATGAGTATGGTTACACCCGTTTCGAGAACGTGATTACCACCTTGGAGTTCGAACGGCTGATAGACTCCGGAGGGCCTCTACAGGGCCATTTTGCCCGTCCCACCGACGGGAGGGTGCCGGAGCGGATAGGGTTCATACAATGTGTGGGCTCCCGCGCTGAGCGGAGGGGCAACCCTTACTGTAGCAATATATGCTGCATGAACACGGTGAAAGATAGCCTGCTCTTACGGGACCATTACCCGGACATCGATATCACCGTCTTCTACCTTGATATACGGGCCTTCGGCAAGGGGTTTGAGGATCTCTACAAGCGGAGCAAGGACGCCGGGGTGAGATACGTGCGGGGGCTCCCTGGGGAGGTGAAGGAGAACCCGGAGACAAGGAGCCTCTTGGTGACGGTAGAGAACACCACCGCCGGCCGACTGGAAGAGCACGAGTTGGATATGCTCGTCCTCTCTGTGGGGCTAGAGCCCCGAGAGGATAGTAAGACGGTACAGCAACTCTTGAGCCTCTCGCTGACGAACGATGGCTTCTTCTTGGAATCACACCCCAAATTGAAGCCGGTGGATGCTCCGACACGAGGGGTCTTCTTGGCCGGTTGCGCTGAGGGGCCCAAGGATATCAAGGAGAGTGTCACCCAAGCCAGCGCTGCCGCCGCTAGGGCTCAGACCATCCTCAACCAGGATAAGATTTCCATAGAGGCTATTACCCCTATCATTGATCGTGCCTTATGCAACTTTTGCGGCCGATGCGCTCGGGTTTGCCCTTATGGGGCTATCGTCGATGTGGACCCTAGAAGGAAAGTTCCTCCACGGGTCATCGAGGCGGCTTGTGCCGGATGTGGCACTTGTAGTGCCGAGTGCCCTGTAGGAGCCATTACCCAGCGCCATTTTGGCGATGAGCAGATTTTCGCCCAACTGGAGGCTATGCTGGGAGAGAGGCCTGGGGAGAAGCCCGTAGTCTTCGCTTGCAATTGGTGCTCCTACGCCGGAGGTGATATGGCTGGCGTCTCCCGGCTGCAGTATCCTCCCGGCGCCCGGGTCATCCGCACCATGTGCAGCGGACGGGTGGGGGAGAGACTCATACTTAGGGCTTTCGCTTTGGGAGCGCCCATTGTCCTCGTCTCCGGCTGCCACTTTGCTGACTGTCATTACATCAGTGCCAACCGGTGGACGCAAAGGCGAGTGGAAAGGCTCTGGGACAAGTTGGAAAGGGTGGGCATTCGGCCGGAGAGGCTGCAACTAGAGTGGATCTCCGCCGCCGAGGCCCAGAAGTTCGCCCGCACTATGCGCGAACTCGAGGAGATGAGGAAAAAGGTCACACCGGAGGAGATAGAACATACCAAGCAGGTGTTAGCGGAAAAGGCATAGGATGGCAGAGGAAGCGAAGTTCAAATGTCTCCGCTGCGGTCACGAGTTCATCGTCCCCTACGATAAGGATAAACCCCAGGAACGGGCTTGTCCCAATTGTAAGAGCAACAGCGTGCGGCGGATAAAGACGTAGGGCCGAGGCTCCCTGGCCTGCCGTGTGCCAGGGCAGGCAGGGCTTGCTTTAACTCCCTCGTTCTCCCTCTCCAGCCGCCTCTCTCTAGAGTTGGCAGATCCCTTATCTAGCCTCTCTCGCCTTCCTTTCCTTTTGATGCTGCCTACCTCGGCATAGCCAGCCCGTCCTGGCATCAACGGGCCAGGGGCTGGGGAGGCATCCTTCCTTCGGTCTGAGCCTTCAGCGTGGAAGAGAGAATGCCGAACACATAGCTTCTGGTCTTGCGTCCATTCCTTTGCCGTTATGGGTAGATGCCCCCTCCCCTATTGTCCCTGGAAACTCTATTCCTCCCCATACGGGGAGCTGTTCGGTGACTACTGTTGTCTCAAGGTAGGTGAAGCGGGACAGATCTTGGTATCAGGTCCGGGGTGTCTCAACAGGAAGGGAGCCTCACGGTCATCTGGTATGCGTTGAGGCGAACACCGACACAAGGTAGAGGAGTTTCTCAAGCAGGGGAGAATGGGTGGCAATGCTTGCAGATGACAGTGTACAAGAGGGCTGTCCGAACATTTGCTTGTTCAGGGATATTGTGCCTCAGCAGGTTGCACCAGGGCGGGGAGTCCCGTATAAGCAGGGGGCAGTTAGAGGTTAACTCGCGAAAGTCGATGGAGGGCTGGGTGGTGGCCATCAGCCGGGCCAAGACCACCATGACCTTTCCCGCCAACTTCATGCTCATCGGTGCTGTGAACCCTTGCCCGTGTGGAGTGCAAATCAAAATGTCGAACTATAACGAGTGGCGTGCTTGTGGACACCTTGAAATCCCTCTTACCGCGAGAGGGGCTTGCCATTGTGGATAACTGGGCGATGGGGATTCGATTCGCCGGGGAGTATTTTGTGCATATACTTCGATGTGGTGTTTGGCTGAGCGCGCTTGCGTGCCGCATAATCACTCCGGTCACCATGAAGCCAGTGGATATCGCCTGGGTTGATTAGGGGCTAAGATGGCCTCTAAGTGAAGATCTTTACTCTTTCTTCCATCGCTCGCTGAGCAACGCCTCGGCGGAGTATAGTTCAACTTGACGGCACTGTTCGTGAGCGTCCCAACCTAGATATTCGGCCATCACCTGGGCAACTCTCTTCGCTTCCTCTAGGCCGTGCCCGGGGACTTCGTATAGGATACGGGTGCGGCGGCTCATGAAGTCGCTAAGTGTGACGGCCATCTCCTCGCCGATGGCATACGGTATCTCGGCGAAGGTATATGGAAGGCCAGGCACGATGGGTTCCTGAAGTTGAGGTTGTATTGAGATGGTCCCCAGGATGCGAGGATAGGCAGTGCCGTAGGCACAGACCAGGTGCGCCGCTGTAGCCTTGGACAGCCCTTGGGATTCTAACTTCCTCGTGAAGGCTAGATATCGAGCGGGTTCTGCCTCGCCACCGGGGAGGGGTTCTTGGTCGGTGGCACATCCTCTTTGGGGTCGAATCCCATGTTCCAGGGTCAGCATTCTCGTAACTTTATCTACTAGCCCCTTGGCCATCAACCGGTAAGTGGTCATCTTACCCCCGGCGATGGTCATCAGCCCCGAATCGCTCTGGAAGATCTTATGTTCTCTGGAGGCCCGGTAGACCCACCCACCACCTGCGCCCACAAGTGGGCGCAGGGCGGCCCAGGTGGAGAGGATATCGCTATAGCCGAGGTGGGCTTGGGGGAAATATCTGTTGGTTGATTCCAGTAGGTAATCTACGTCATCCTTGATGGCGTACACCCTTTCCAGGCTTCCATCGTAGTCCGTATCAGTGGTGCCTATGATGCTACACGGCCCATGGGGCAAGACGAATATGGAGCGACGATCTTTGAGCGCCCTCATGGCTACGGCGCATCTATGGCCCAGCCTCTCACGAGGGACGAGAAGATTTATGCCCTTGCTCAGTCGCAATCTCTCCCCCTCGGCTTGATCCATGGTCAAGATACGATCCACCCAAGGCCCAGCGGCATTGATCACCATCCTGGCCCGGCAGAGGAACCGGGAGCCACTCAGTTGATCCTCTACCTCAGCCTCTACCACTCGCCCCGCCTCCTTGATGAAGGCGACTACACCGGCATAGTTGGCGACTGTTGCCCCGTGTCGATGGGCATCTATTATGGTCATCAGGGTGAGGCGGGCATCGTCCACCATAGATTCGTAGAAGAACACCCCGCCCAGAAGGCCATCTTCGCGGATTGCCGGCTCCAGCCTCAGGAGTTGCTCTGGTTTTAACATCTTGTGTCTCTTTACGTGGCTGAAGGAGCCCAAGATCTTGTAGAGCCACATCCCCAGGTTCATGAGGCCCGGTCCTATCTTCTCACCCTTGTACAGAGGCATGATATAGGGCAAGGGCTTGATCAGGTGGGGGGCGATTTTCTTTAATTTATACCGCTCCCGGCTGCACTCATAGACCATGTGGGGTTGAAAGGATTCCAAGTAGCGCAGTCCCCCGTGCACCAGTTTCGAGGAGCGACTACTGGTGCCGCTAGCAAAATCGCCCTTATCTACCAAAGCCACCCTCAAGCCCCTGAGCGCCGCATCCCGCGCGATCCCTGCGCCCGTGATCCCTCCCCCGACCACCAGGATGTCGAACTTATCCCTTGACAATCGTTCTAGGTTCTTTCGCCGCACACTGGCTGAGAAATCACTCATCTCATCCGTCACCAGGGAGCAGTTTCCCTGGATTCATGATGCCTTGGGGATCTAGTGCCCCCTTGAGCGCCCGGAGGGCCGCTATACCTACGGTTCCGTGTTCCCTCTCCAACCATGGGGCGTGGTCTATTCCAACACCGTGATGGTGGCTCAGGGTGCCACCCTCTCTCATGATAGTATCGGTGGTCGCCTTTTTGACAACTTGCCACTGCTCTACCTCACGCCCCGGAATCTGATGGGCCAAGAAGGTGTAATATAAAGAGCTCCCTTGAGGATAGGGGTGAGAAAGATGGCACATTACCAAGGGCTTCACCCCAGTGGAGTCAATAGCCCTCTCGATGGCTCCTTTGACCGCTCTATAAAGGGAGAGCAAATTCTCCCAGGTCGTGGCCGTCTCCAGAGTATCCACCATCACTCCATGATCGAGAAGCGTCTCCCTCAAATAGGGCAGTTCAAATCGCTCTCTGTACCAAGCCCAGCCTGGACTATGGCCCAGATGGAAGCCATTGTACTTTGTACATATGGCTAGTACATCATCCTTCGTCTCTTGGACCTCTTTCCTCCCCCCCTCACACCCCAGAATCAGGAGAGCTCCGGACTCCAGCGCCACCCCCTTTCTGGCCAGGAGCCATCTGCCCAGCCTCTCCTTGAGCGAGGAGAGCCCCTTGCTCCTTTTGACCAAGGCGATATGAGACCTCGTCTCCTCCTCATCGGAAAGGCGGATCGTAGCAGGCTTGAGGCCTTTTTGCATCACCTCCCGCACTGCCTCAACTCCCGCCGCGAAGGAAGGAAACAAAAGGGCTCGATAGTCCTCCACGGTAGGTAAGGGATTGATCTTCAGGGTCGCTCGGGTTATTATCCCCAGCACTCCTTCGTTGCCGATAAGCAGTTGCGCCAGACTGGGGCCGCTGGCTGAGGCTGGGGTCTTCCTTGTCTCGATTACCCCTGCTGGAGTCACCACTCGCAGGCTGAGCACCATATCTTCGATCTTGCCGTATTTGGTCGATTTCTGGCCAGCGGCTCGGGTAGCGATCCAGCCTCCCAGGGAAGAGAACTCAAAAGATTGGGGGAAGTGGCCCAAGGTGTAGCCATTTGCGTTCAGGGCCTCTTCGAGTTCGGGGCCCAGAATCCCTGCCTCGGCCGTGGCGGTCAAGGATATCGGATCTATGTTAACTGTTTCCGCCATACGGCTCATATCCAGGCTGATGACCCCCTTCAGCCCTTCCGCTACGCATTCCAGCCCGCCCACCACGCTCGTTCCACCGCCGTAGGGGACGATGGCGCATCGATTCTCAACGGCTAACCGAACCAGGCGAATGATATCCTCCTCGCTCCCTGGATGCACTACCATATCCGGGGGGTTTGTTATCTCTCCTCTTCTCAGACGAACCAAGTCTTTGTAACCTTGTCCCAGGCTGTGAGCGATTCTCGACCTTGGATCTAGGGATAGATGCCCTTGCCTGACGATTCCTTCCATCGAAGCCCGAAGAGCAAGGGCCATGCGAGGTTCAGGGAGAAGAATCTGAGAGAGCCTTACTACTGGCGAGGGCTTTGGACCCTCCCCGCCCAGCCTCTCCCACAGATAGGGCCAGAAGTTGGGTCTCTCCTCCAAGGGGTATCGCTTATCCAGAAGGCCCCAACCCCACCACTTCTTTTCCTTCCTCTCCATCGTCTTCTTGCAGGCCTTTTCGCGGAATCCTGGCTCATTATACCACAATTGCTGGGCCATCCTTTTCAGCGGTTGGGCGGTGGATAGAAGCCCTCTTGAAGTTGACGGAGAGGGAAAGCTCGGAGGCTGGCAGAGAACGCTTGTTGTAGCGCGAGGCTTAGAGACGGTCGCTTTCGGTGCAACTCCCGTCTCTTTTGGTTCACAAGGAAGAGAGCCGTATTGAGATTGAGCCCTAGACCCTGAGGCAAATCGTGGACGAAATGCACGATACTCTGAACAGCCAAAGCGTCAAGGCTCAGAGGTTTCTCCTACAGCGCTTCGTGGAGAAGGTCGAGGTTGAGAGGCAAAGAGCGAGATTGTACTACACGTTTCCGTTGGCAGGTTCTTTGTATGTTAAATACCCCCGGCGGTGTTCAGAATAAAGGCGCACACGCTGGAGTTGGTGTTCGCCTAGCATGGAAGTCCTCTTCTCCGGGAAGTGGCCTCCCGTTCAGGACACCGTGAGCCTTACAACGACTTCATCGCCGCGGTGATCCTCTGGGCCTGGGGAGACATAGACATCCGATCGGAGCGATGAAGGGAAAAGAGCTGGTAGACGGCACGGGAGGACCTCAAGCGCTGGGGCATAGGGCTCGAAGTACTCCCCTTGGGGTTGACGACGTTTTCACTTGGGAGTATGCTGGTAGTCAAACACATAGGGGTAGGATTTGCCATCTATCTGCAAGATGTAGGTATCACTGAAGGATGCATCATGAGAAAGCAAACCGGTCGTCTATGGAAGATGGAGCTGGTAGAAGCCCTGGGCCTGCCAGCCCTGACCGTGGTTTTCGGCGCGCAGACCCTCCGCCTCCTCTTACCGCGCATCGTCCACTACCTGGGAGTCCAGCCCGGAGTCAGCACCATCGACGTGGGGCTCTTCGCTTTCGGCGTCTTCCTGACCGCCTTCTTGGCTGCGGCGCTGCATAGGCTACTTCGGCTCCGGGCTGCGCTGGCCCTGACCGCGGGAGGCCTGGCCATTGTCCGCTTCTTAGAGCAGCTTTCTACCACCTCCTCCCTTGACCTCGTCTTAGTGACAATGGGCACGGTTCTTTTCTTGCTCTTCTTGCCGCTCTATCTGGGCCGCGTTCGAGGAGAAGGGCCACAAAGCACCAGCCGCTACGCTATCGCCATCCTTTTGGGTCTCGCTCTGGATACAGGGCTCCACGGAGCCTTGGGAACCTATGACCTCAGTTGGCGGCTGGCGATCGCTCCCTTGCTTTTTGTGCTGCTCATAGTGCTAGCCCAGTTAACCCTGGTCGCTTGGACGGTGATGCGGCCTAGCGTCACGGTTGCTACTGACGGTAGCTTTCTGGCGACGCTGCCTTTGCTCAGCTTGCTCCCCTTTTTCTTCCTTCAGGGGCTGATCTTCCAAAACGTGGCCCGAGCCACGGCCATGACGGGATGGGCACAGCCGGTGGCCTTCGCTTGGGTCGTCTTAGCCAACGCCGGGGCTATCGCTTTCGCTACCCTTATAGCAAGCCGCTTGGCAAGGGGCTGGTGGCTGGTGGCTTTGGGTCTGGGTATCCTCTTGCTCCTGCTGACCGCTTGGCCTCAGTCGGGCTTAGTCGAGGCGGCTTCCGTCCTACTCGGCCAAGTTACCTCCGCTGGGCTTCTGGTGTTGATCTTCGCTGGCCTTGGGGAATGGGGCGACCGGCTGGGGCTGTGGCGAACGACAGTGGCCTTCGGCATCGGCTCTACTCTCTTCGTACTTCTAGTCTTCGGCTACTACATCGTATACGACCTGAACGTGCCCTATAGCAATACGGTAATCCCACCCTTAGCGGTGGCGATCATGGCCCTCTGCGCCATCGGCGCTGCCAGGCTCTTGCCAGCGAGGGTGACCTCGCAGTCCTTCCAGTGGACGCCCCTCTGGATAGCACTGGCCTTCTTGCTGCTTCCGCTGGCCTCATGGGCCAGTTGGAGCGTCCCCCACCCGGTTGAGGGTGACGGCTTCCCGGTACGGGTGATGACCTACAACTTGCATATGGGGTTCGACACCGATGGCTATCTGGGGATGGAGGCCCTGGCCCGGGTCATGGAAGAGAGCGGGGCCGAGATAGTGGCCTTACAAGAGGTTTCGAGAGGGTGGTATATCACCGGTTCCTTGGATATGCTCACCTGGCTCTCCCGTCGTTTGGGGATGCCTTATCTCTCCGGGCCCACCGCCGACGCCCTCTGGGGCAACGCCATCCTCAGTCGCTACCCCATCATAGCGCACGGCAGTGCGCTCCTACCCATGGGGGGCGTCAGGTTGCAGAGGGGGTACCTGTGGGCTCGAATCGATGTGGGAGCCCGGGAGGAACTCCTCATGATCGCCACTCACCTTCACGACCCAGAGGAGGAAGGTGACATCCGCCAGATGCAGGTGCCCCCCATCTTAGAGTTCTGGGCTGGACGTCCGTCGGCGGTGATCGTGGGAGACTTCAATGCCCAATCTAGAGACCCGGAGATAGGGATGATCCTCAATGCTGGGCTAAAGGACTCCTTCGCTCAAGTTGGCACAGGCCCTGGCTACACTTACGCCTCCAACGATCCTTACAAGCGGATAGATTATATCTGGGCCTCCCCGGACCTGACCCTGAGCGACCTAGTCATCCCTCAAAGCATGGCTTCAGATCACCTGGGAGTGGTGCTCACGGTCGAACGCTAGATGGGGCATAAAGTCTTGGACCGAGTGCTCGACCAGGCTTACCTAGCGCGGCTCCCAGATGAAGGTGCCGTCAACCCAAATCACGACACTTTGAGGCATTTTGCCCAAGCCATAGGCGGAGCCTATGGCCTCTCGTAACCCTATTCCCTTCCTTGGCACGGACTATACATCAACCAACAGCCCCCTCCATCCTCACTCGGAACATATAACAAACAAACTGGGCACAGGATCCCACCGCTTTAAACGCGTTTTAACCGGCGATTTTTGGGGTCTAGGTATGGACATGCCGTCAGGGTGATCTTAACCGGTCAAAACGTGTCGCTTGGATAATTTTATATTCAAAAACAACTCGGAAATCGCGGTCTCAAGGAGGTCTGGCGGAATAATGGTAGTCAAAATCACTAGGGAAGCCATCAAAACTGAGGTTTTGTACGCAAAATGGGGCGTGGTGACAGCAAGAGAGGAAGGCGTGACGCTTCAGAAGGTAGCCCTTGGCACATCCATCAGATAGTAAAGTATACCGCGATCGTACTCAATAGGGGGATTTCTCAAGTCCCCTGACTCTCCCCTAAACGCCGTCCCATCTCTCGATGAGATAGGGTTTTAGGGCCTCGAAGACCCCGGCCTGGGCGCGTATGACCTCTTCTGCTTCCTGGCTACTCATCTCCTGCATCTGCTTGGCCATGCTGCCAGCCCGGCCATAATACAGAGGCGTCATGGCCAGAATGGTGTCGTCGGGGGTTCCTAAATCCTTGTTGTAGGCCACAGCAAAATCGAAAACGATCTTGGCCCACACCTCGGCAGGAAAGTCATATCGCTCATAGCTAAGGCCAGCGATCTTTTCTACCGCTGCCAGATTCTCCGGCCTCAGTATCCTCTGCCAGGTTTGGCCCTGCTCCTCCCATCCTGCCTGAAACTTGCCTATCATCAGCTTTAAGGTTACGAGAATCGGCTCGGGTTCCTCCTCCCTCGGCTCACCGAAGATAGGGACAGTGGTTACCCCTCTCACATTCTTCCAGTTGTCCTCGTAAAGGGTCATCATGCTGAAGAGAGTGCCCACGACCTGGACGAACATTGGTCCCAGAGATGCACCCGGATCCTTGGGGTCATGAATCTTGGCTCCCAGGCGTGCCTGACAAACCTTGAAGCCCTCGTTGATGGCCGTGGTGGTCATCCAGATGTCAACGCCGAAGTCGCCCACGGCTGTATCCCAGACCTCTTTTTGGAGGAGGGAGCGCACCAGCCTGCTGGAGAGGCCGTAGTCGCCACCAATGGGCTGGCGCACCTCTACACCGTAGAGCATGCGTGTCATCGGATAACAGATGTTGTTGGTAATGGTGGCGTCATACTTGTGGCGGGTGTAGTAGGGGGTCACGTAGTCATACCCCTTTTCCAAGACGGGAGCAGCCAGGAGTTTGATCCACTCCGGGGTGATGCTCCTGAGGTCGCTATCAACCAGCACGCACGCCTTAACCCCCAGCGCGTGGGCGATCTCAAAGGTGGCGTGGTGAGCCCTCCCCTTGCCTGGCGGCCCCGGGTGAAAGACGGCGATCACCTCCACCTCTTTTGGCACGGGGGTGGCAAGCATCACCTCACGGGTGCCATCGGGCGAACTGCCGTCGGAGCTTATGAGCACCGCTTTCAGGTCAGGGAAGTACTTCGCCAAGCCTTGGGCGGCCATCTCGACCACGTGGCCGATGCTGTGAGCCTGCTTGTAACTAGGGATGCCCACCGAGATATCTGCTTTGCCGATCTCCTCGATGCGCTTTCGTGCCTCTTCTGGCAGAGAAGTGTGATGGGCCATCGATCTTATCTCCCTTTAATTGGCATTTGAACTACCGAAAGTGGGCTAGAATACTCTTCAAGTGATCTTCAAGAACTTCGTATGAAAAATGCTCTTGCCCTAGGCAGAAATTCTTTTCCACTATCTCCCGGCGTTGGTTGGGATCAGCGACCACCTGCCTCACTTGCTCGACCGCCTCGTCCGTCACTTGGCCGTCGATCTCGATGAAAGCGAACCCCTTAGGCTTGATGTCCGCCTCGTAGACGGGATAGCGATTCACAAACAACGGCCTTTTGAAGCAGACCGTCTCGATCAGCGCGTTGCCAAAACCTTCGTATAGGCTGGGGTAAGTAACTAGGTCAGCGTGGAGGTAAGCATCCCAGAGGGAATAGATTTTCTTTCCATCCTCCATCCGGCGAGCCGCGTCGATTCGGTCGGCGATGAAATGGAGTTCGATGCCGACCTTGGTCGCCTGGTCCTTTAGCCAGTGGTAGTAATCGAGTCTCTCATCTCCGGCATGGTGGGTGATCACCAACTTGAATCGGGGGTCATCCAAGCGGCGCACTAACTCGATGGCCAGTTCAATCCCTTTCCGTCGCACGATGCGAGTGGGCTGCAGGAGGAGGATATCTTGGCTGGTCAAGCCGAAAGCCTCTCGGAAATCGGCGTTGAAGTCATCGATCGCCAGGGGTGGTGTTTCGAAATCGAAGACATTGGGGATGTGGGTGGAATCGATTCCTCGGCGTGCCTTCAGTTCCCCCTGAGCCAGGCTGTTGATGACCACATGCCTAATCGATGGCAGGTCAGGGGGAAAGGCGCTCTCTAAGATATCTGAGATGCAGTTTGTGAGGAACCTCTCTCTTTCCCAGTAGAAATCGTGATGGTGGGCGATGGTGGGGATATCCATGTCGGCGATGAGATCTCTCAACGCCACGCCCAGCGGGATCTGCATAGGGATGGCCAGTACATTCTCGGAAATGATGAGGTCGATCTCTTTCTCGTTGATGAAGGCGCGCAAGCCCTCTCTGAGTTGGGCGGCTCTGGCTTCAATATGGTTCATCAGGGCCGGATCAGCGATTGTCATCCCGAAGGCGCGCTGGCCTATGGCTATAGCCTCCTCATCGCGGAAGTGCAATTCCGGGATCAATCTGCCTGGTGCCCCCCCTGTTTCGAGTTCCCCGGCACAGTAGAAGACCTGGTGCCCCATGTGCTCAAGTACGGCAGCCCATTTGACTGTCTCCAGGGAGACCCCATCGGTGCCTGCCAGCCGTGTGGAGATGAAACCGATCTTCATCCTCTCTCCCAACCTGCCTGATAGCCCCTTACCCTCTCACACCGGATAGCCGTTGGTGTATAACAAAGGCCCCGCCCTTCTCCTCCTCTTTGCAGTTTTCGCCAGAGCGGAGTCAATGAAAGAACCTTGCTCCACCGCCTAGCCCTTCACGCCTCCTGCTGTGAGTCCCTCCTCTAGGAACCGTTCCAGAGCGAGGAAGAGAACGACCACTGGCAATGTCATGATGGTCGAGGCGGCCATGACGACGTGGGGGCGCGGGGTGGGATCGTTGAAGATCACGTTGATTTTGATCGGCATAGTGAACATCTCGCGGCTGTTCAAGAACACGAGGGCGTAAAGGAACTCGTTCCAGGCGATCATGAAGGTGTAAATGGCGACCGAGACCAGCGCGGGGATGGCCAGGGGCAACGTGATCCGCCAGATAACACCCAGGCGACTGCAGCCGTCAATCAGCCCAGCCTGTTCGATCTCGGAGGGGATGGTACGGAAGTAGTTAGCCAGCATGTACAGCGCCACGGGGAGAGTCTGCGCCAGGTAGGTGAAAATCAACACCGGGAGGTTATCCTGGACGTCGAACCCAATCCGTGCACCAATCTGCGACACCATTGCAAACAAGGGGATGATCAGCAGTATGCCCGGAAACAGGTAGACGATCAGGATGCTGTTGAGCAGTAGATTCTTGCCTCGGAAGTGTAGCCTGGCCACCGCATACGCACCTAGGGTCGAAAGGATGACGGCGATGAGAGAAGTGGGAACCGCCACCTTTACGCTGTTGAGGATGTTGCGGCCGAAGTTCTCGTAACTTGAAGTTCTGGAAATTGGGACATTGGGATCGAAGAGTTGCCGGTAGGCGTCCAGTCGCAGAGCACTGGGGATGTAGATGGGTTCCCGGCCGCCGATCTCGGCGTAGGTCTTGAAGGACGAACTCGCCATCCAGTAAAAGGGGAAGAGGACGCTGGTCAGGAAGAATACCAGGGTCAGCGCGAAGATAAAGCGGGGCCAGGTGATCCACCGCGCCAGGTGGTCAATCAGGCTCAGATGGCCGTCTCTTGTAGTCATGCTTGCCTCCCTTTACTCCTCGACGCCTCTCATGACGGTGGCCACGTATACCACTAGGAACACGACCAGGATGAGCAGCAAGATCATCGCGTTGGCCGCGCCTTTGCCGAAGTTGTACGATCTGAAACTGAATTGATACGTGAGCACGGGAAGGACGTTGGTGCCGAAGCCGCCCCCGGTCAGCAGGAAGATGTCATCGAACTTGTTAAACGTCCAGATCAGCCGAAGCAGGAAGACGGCACCCAGCACATAGCGCAGTTCGGGTAGTGTCACGTACCAGAACTTATGCCAGGTGCTTGCGCCATCCACATCGGCGGCCTCGTACAGCGTCTTGTCCACGGCCTGAAGTCGAGCCAGGATCATCAGCATGGCAAACGGGAAATAACGCCACGCCTCGAAGACGATCACCAGCAGTAGCGCCAGGCCGCGCGTTGCCAGGTATGCTTTGGGCAACTGAATGACGCCCAATCTCATCAAAACATCGTTGAGCACCCCGGACTGGCGAGGGTCGAGGATCCAACGCCAAACGAAGGCCACGCTGACGATGGGCGCAACGTACGGGAAGAGGAAGATGGCGCGCGCCAGTCCCCGAGCACGGAACGGTCGGTTGAGAAGCAGCGCTGCGATCAGGCCCACGATCAGCGTCAGGATCGTCGCACTGAACGAATAGACGATGCTGGTAACCGCCGCCCCCCAGTTCTGTAGGCCCTGGAACTTGAAGGCGAAATCATTGAGAACATGGCGATAGTTCTCCAGGCCCACGAATGGCGCGTGAAAGACATCACCCAGGTTCTTTAGTCCCACATCACGAAAACTTATCCAGATGCTGAAAATCGCTGGAAAGACGACCAACCCAAAGACGATCAACGCCGTGGGTAGCACTAATGCCCAGGCCAGGCGGGCCTCGCGGGCCTGGAGCGAGTTCCAACGTCGGCGGAATGATGATGGCGAGACTTTGGCTGACATGGTCATGGTCTGGCCTCCAAGTTCACTGCTGTGCGAGACTTCCAAAGTCCCCAAGACGGCTCGACTGAGCTCGCCGAAGTCTTCAGAAGTCCACAATTCCACAGGGACGGGGTTAGTGCTGGGGACCCAGCGTTGTGCTGCGTCCCCAGCGGTTGGTCTAGTAGGTCTACTCCTGCCGTTCAGCCAGTATCGCCTCGACCCGCTCCTGGAGCCACTCAGCGGCGGTCTCAGGCGTCATGGTGCCTTCCAGGGCGATGGCGCTGATGGCCTGGGGGATGAGCAGGCCGCCCTCGATGTCGCCGATCACAGCGCGCTCCACCGGGCCATAGTCCGGGCGGAAGAGCCAACGCTGCATGGTCTCAAAACCATTAGCAATCTGGGCCATCGTCTCATCCGAGTAGTAGGCGAAGAAGGGGCTCAGTTCCTTCCAGCCGTCCACGGCGCTCTTCAGGACCGGCACCTTGCCGAAGGGGGCCAGGGCCAGGATGTCCTGGTAGTTTTGGCCGGTCAAGAACCACTCGACCACCTCCTGCGCCTCGGGATCAGCGCCCTTCATGATGCCCAGGGTCACTAACTGGCCGTAGGAGGCGGAACCGTTCGGACCCTCCATCATCGGCGCGAAGCCGGTCTTGAGCGCCAGGTCCTCCACGGCGATCTCGACGTTTCCGCCTTCCTCCAAGCCGGAGCCTTCAACCAGGTCGTCCATGATGTAGGTGCTGTAGAACAGCATGCCGGACTGGTCGAGCTCGTAGGACTCGCGCGCCCCGCGCCAGTACTGCGGGCCGGGCATCGCACAGCGCTGCAGCTCGCTGTAGAACTCCAGCGCCGCGACCATCTCCGGTGTGTTCATGGTGACGTTGCCTGCCTCGTCGAAGGGCCAGGCGTTGTTCGACATGGCTACCTGCTCAAAGACCTGGTGCGGGTAGTTCTGCCCCGGATCCGTGGCCAGGGTGAGGGCGTATAGGAGGTTGCCCGTGCCGGGGAGGGCATCGCAGGCGGCGTTGATGTCGTCCCAAGAGACCGGCGGGTTGAGGCCTGCCTCCTCGAACACATCGGCACGGTACCAGGCTGCCTGGATCCAGCCATCGAAGGGCAGTGCAGCGCGTTTGCCGGTGGCGGGGTTGGTGACCATTGCCAGCGGGCCGGTGCGGAAGTCATCCTCGCCGATGGAGGCGATCACGGCCTCGGCTGCGTCCTCGTCGAGGATCTCGTCGGCAGCGAAGGCCGCCACACGCTCGACGCCCATGCGGACGATGTCCGGTAGACGGTTGGCGGCCAGTGCCGTCGCGATGCGCTGCGACACACCCGCTTCCTCGATCGGGACGATGCGAACGTCGATCTCAGGGTGTTCGGCCATGAACCGCTCTGCCACCGCCTCGTACACGTCCACCCGCTCCTCCTCGTTGTCGGTGGTCCAGAACTCGACGACCGTCTTCTCCACCTCCACTGGTACCTCGACCGTCTCGATCACTGGTACCTCGACCGTCTCTACGATCCTTTCCGGTGTCGGTGTGGCCGCCGGGGCACACCCACCAGCCACCAGCCCGAGGAGCAGGAGAGATAATGCTAGGTATCTTCTCACTTTTCTTCTCCTTTCCTAATTTGTGTTCATCTTTATGCCTGGAATAGAATTCGACACCTCACCCCCTTTCTAAATGGGCCATACTGTGCCCGCTTTTGACCAAACGCATACTATTCAGAACCCTGAACCGGCATCCCGCTCGATTTTCGAACCACGAGTCTGGGCTGTAGAACGACATGTTGCTCTACTAGGTCCTCACCCTTGATGATCTGGATAAGCATACGGCATATCAGTTTACCGATCTCGTAGATCGGTTGTTTCACCGTTGTCAAGGGGGGATGGGAGTGAGCGGCCAGCGGTATATCATCAAAACCGGTCATAGATATATCTTCACCGATGACCATCCCTCGCTCCAAGGCTGCGCTCATAGCCCCCAGAGCCATCAGGTCGTTACAAGCCACGATAGCGGTGGGGGGATTCCTCCCAGCCAGGAGTTGTTTGGCCGCCTCATAGCCGGCACGTTCGGTGAGGTCTCCGGTGAGGATCAGGCTATCATCGATAGGGATCCCGTTTCTGGCGAGGGCTTCTTTGTAGCCTTCCAGTCGGTAAGTGGCGAACATCAACTCCAAAGGGGCGGTGATATAGGCCAGGCGACGATGTCCCAGATCGACCAGATGCTGCGTCACCAGACTCATGCCTTCTCTTCCACCCACATCCACGTATGGGAAATCGCAAGGCAGATCGCATCGCCCGAAGGCCACAAAGGGAAAGTCGCTATCTATTAGATAAGAGATACGCTGATCCCCATGGCGTGTGCGAGTCAATACGATCCCGTCCACCCGTTTGCCGTTCACTATTCTGTAATATGCTTCCATCTCTTGATCGCCGGGAGCCCGAGTGGAGACCAGAAGATCAAACTCCTGGCGGGCGGCTTCGTTGCCGATGCCGGTGAGCAACTCTATAAAGAAGGGATCGGAAAAGCGAGGACCGGCGGTGGGGATGATGAAGCCGATAGTATCAGTTTTTTGCTTCTGCAACTTCTGAGCGATGACATGGGGATGATAATCCATCTCCCGAGCTACCCGGCGAATCCTCTCCTTAGTCTCGGGGTTGACATCAGGATAGTCATTTAGAGCCCGGGAAACGGTGGTGACCGATAAACCGACCTTCTTGGCGATATCCCTAAGGGTTGCGGACATGGAATTCTTCCCCAATCGTTTGAGGGAAAGGAGAGATGAAAAAAGAAAACCTATCGAGGAGGTAAAGGTATCCAAAACGTTTTAGGTCGGGGTTATTATATACCAAAACGTTTGCGATGTCAAGTTTTCGCATTGACTCGTCTAAAATCTTACTTTGCAGATAATCGTTAACTCATCGAGAA
>CAZBJW010000001.1:0-91352 GCA_964492135.1 uncultured Anaerolineales bacterium | reverse complement strand
AGCCAGTAGGTATGCTCCATGCCAACTCCTCTCACACCCTTTACCATATAGCCTGCCCCCCCGCCGTGGAACTCCCCCCCGACCGGTCTCCAACGAAGAAACACCAATCGCAGTATCTCAGGTACAACCAGTGTCCCGATAGCGAAATAGATTCCTCTCATCCTAAAGACAGAGAGCGATATAATTGCAGCAAATAATGCAGCCGCTGTACCGCCAGCTATTATCCCCACATAAAAAGGTATATCCAGCCAGGTCATTATTGTCATGGTGTAGCCTGCCAGCCCAATAAACGCGGCCGGGCACAGTGCCAGCAGCCCACTAAAACCTGCAAGCAAGTTCCACATGTTTGCTGTAGCCAGGAACACAAAGAAGTAGAAGAGGTACAGGAGCCAGACCTGGGGCAGGCCCATCACCGGCAGCATGGCCAGCACGACCGCAACCGCTCCAAGCGATATCAAGGGTATATACCGACGGATAGTAATTACCATCTATCCTCCTCTAACGGCCGAACAACCCTTGCGGTCTAATTGTCAGTACTACAAGCACCATCGCAAAGGGGACAAGCAACTGACCGGTAGGCCCCCAGAAATGGCCGCCCAGAGTTTGAGACAACCCAAAGATCATGCCACCTATGAATGTTCCCACCATGCTGCCCAATCCCCCCAGGATAATCACGCCAAAGGCGATGATAAGGAAGGAGACCCCCGATGTCGGGGTGAAAGGAAAGGTCAAACCAAGGAATACACCTGCTATTGCGGCCAGTGCCATGGCAATACCGAAAGCGACCTGATATACCCTGGCCGGATTTATTCCCATCAGCTCAGCCGTCAGCCTATCCTGGGAAGCTGCGATAATCGCCTGGCCCAGGTAAGTCCTTTTCAGGAACTGATGGACCGCCAATACCACAACCAGGGCCATTACGAAGTCGAGCAGGTACACTAGGGGGATATAAACATCGCCAATTTTATAACTTTCAAGGAAATAAGATGGTTTCAAACCCCTCGATAGTGGGGTCCAGGCCATCTGGCAAGCATTCTGGACTATCAGGGAAATGCCAAAAGCAACTATCAGTGCAGCATCTACCGACATTTTGAAAGCGCGGTGCAGGAGAAACCTTTGAATGAAGATACCTGTGATGAAGAAAAGTGGTATGCCCGGCAGTAACCACACAATAGGGTCTATCCCCAATATTTTGAATTCATGGCCCATAATTTCCCCAGTCATTGCAAAAAAAGCAAAGTAGCTGCCAAGAATGACCAGATCTCCATGAGCTACGTTTATCACTTTCATAACCCCAAAAACCAGTGACAGACCCAATGCGATTACGACGTATAACCCGCCCAACAGAATACCCCTTACTATAGGTGTAGCTAAGTCAGTTAGAAGGAATACACCAGCTATAGTAGCGAGTGCCATTACAATACCGAAAGCGATCTGATACACTCTGGCCCTATTTATTCCCATCAACTCAGCTATTTTCCTAACCAAAGATTCCATCGTCTAAGCCTTATCCTAATCAAATTATTGCAATGCACCGAAGTAGGCATTCCTGACTTCCTCCTCTTCACATAGATCGAGCGCATTCCCACTTAGGACAATACGCCCTGTTTCAATGACATACGCTCTGTCCGCTTCATGAAGGGTTTGCCACACGTTCTGTTCAACCAAGAGGACGGTGATACCCCGCGCCCTGATTTCGTGTAGAACTCGAAACAGATCACTCACAATCAGGGGGCTGAGACCGAGCGACATTTCATCTATGATCATCACCCTTGGATTCGACATCAATCCCCGCCCTATGGCCACCATTTGTTGCTCCCCTCCGCTCAGGGTCTTGGCCAGTTGGTTTTTCCTCTCCTTTAGTACAGGAAAGAGCTCATAAACCCTTGTGAGGTTTTCTTCCCTCTTTGCCCTCGCTTTGGGGCCATAGGAACCGATCATGAGATTCTCTAATACCGTCATGTCAGGGAAAAGCCTCCTTCCTTCCGGAATCTGGGAGATGCCCTGGGCAACTATATCGTAGGCGTTCAAGTTGGTGATGTCCCCCCCCGCGAATTCGATGCTGCCCTTGGCGGGATGGATTACGCCCGATATCGTCTTCAGTAGAGTGGATTTACCCGCCCCGTTGGCCCCGACAATGGCTACAATCTCCCCGCTTCTCACCTCCAGTGAGACATCCCACAAGACCTGCAAACTTCCATAAAACACATCTATGTTGTTGACTCGAAGCAACGCTTCTTCCGACATCGCCCTAATGTTCCTTCTTACCTACGGATATTACTTCTGCAAGCAACATCCTCCACTTATGCGCATTCTCCTAGATAGCATTCGATTACTCTTCTATCTTTCATGACCTCATCAGGTTTGCCAGCCGCGATTGTCGCGCCTTCATTCAGCACAAGAATCGTATCAACAGCCTCTTGCATTACTTTCATAATGTGTTCGATGAGTAAAATTGTTACCCCCGTTTGGCGTATTGCTTCTAGGATCTCTAACATCCGTGGGAGCTCCGCTTCGGTTAGGCCGGCAGCTGGTTCATCAACGAGCAACAATGTTGGATCCGTGGCCAGAGCCCTGGCCACTTCGAGCCTCTTGAGGGTTATCGTCGACATATCTTTCGCCAGCACATCTTTTTTATCTGCAAGGTCTGTAAGCTTGAGCACGTCGGGGGCTTCACTTTCAGCAGCGGCTTTGCTTAGACCCTTCCCATACATCGCTGCCACCGCAACGTTTTGCAGCGCCGTTAGATCCCCAAAGGGCTGAGGGATCTGATAAGTCCTGGCAATTCCGAGGTGACAGATCTTGTGTGTCGGGAGACCTGTGATGTCATGCCCCTTGAACTTTATCGTGCCCGAATCTGGCTTATAGAAGCCACATATCACATTTACTAGTGTTGTCTTGCCAGCACCGTTTGGCCCCATCAACCCCATGATTTCGCCGACCGGCAGATCAAAACTGATGTCTCGAACGGCGACCAACCCTCCGAAACGCTTGGTTACCCCACGAACTGACAAGAGCGACTCGTTCAAGCAACCACCTCTCCTTGATTGAATGCAGGGATAAAGAATAGCCAGTCATCCACGACATGGCGTGAAGTTGCCACGTGCGTAGTATAGTCTTGGCTCAGCTAGCTACGCCTGACCTACCGAGCACCACCCAGCAGGCAAGATGGGATAGGGCTAGTGCAAGGAGCTAGCCCTATCCCTATTGGCTATGCGTTGTCCAACTATTCAGGTACTGGGAATATCCAGTCAATCGAAGGCCCTAGGAAGTCGTGTTGCGAGAAGGCGATATTCAATTCCCAGACCCAAGGCTGGTCAGTCTTCTGCCACTGGCCAACGAAGAGCGGTATCCAGCTGAAGTGCAAGTCTGGATCGAACTTCACGCGGTAGTTGACCGTATCCAGGTCGGTTTCCGCCAGAGCCGCGTTGATGGCTGCCCCGTCGAGTGTGCCTGCTCTTTCCACTGCATCAAACAGGACTTGCACGGGAGCATAGCCGTGTCCGATACCGCGGTTCAGTGGTTCGCCCGTCTCGTCGTACCACCTCTCGGCCAGCGACTGGGGAGTGGTGTCACCGATCCCAGGGCCAGTATACGCCGGGTCCCACCATATCTCGGTGCCGACCCCCTGTGGCAGGTCTCCCCCCCAGGTCTCCACGTCTACGTAGAAGAGCGGCGCCCTTCCGACCATCACGATCTTCGGGTGGAAGCCCAGTTCCTTACATTGTCTCCACAACGTTCCGAACTCAGGGCCCGGAACATTGCCCCAGAGTATCTCAACGTTGTTCTCCTTCCACTCGTTTATGATGGCCGTGAAGTCCGTTGTACCGAGGGGGTAGAAGCCCAGCTTGTCCTCCACGCCTATGACCGTCGCTCCCCATTCCTCCAACATCCCGGGGAACGCGCCGTACCATCCAATGCCGTCCGGCTCATCCGTGGCGAAGACCCCGGCCACCTTGTTGGTCTGGTCACCGTAGGCATCCAAGACCGCAAACCAGGAATCCCCTATGGTATATCCAGGCTTGCCATGCCGGAAATCCCCCTCAGGAATGGGCATGCCTATGCCAAAACCGGGGAACCAGGTGTACTGCCATTGCGTTTCCGTCTCAGCTCGGGCAGCCGCCCAGGGTTCCAGTGGGCCTCCGCCAACAATGTGCGGAACCCCATGCCTCTCAGCCACCTCGGCTATCGGGATGTGGATGGAGCACGAGGAATCGACAGAGTACAACAAGTGTACGCCGTCGCGGAGAATGAGGTCCTCCGCCAGGCTCCCTGCCTTCGACGGGTCGCTCTCGTTGTCGACGACTATGTACTTCACAGGGATCTTGCGGCCATACTCCTCCACGTATATTCCTCCCTGCTCATTGATATCGTCGACGGCGGCTTGTGCCCCAAATGTGCAACCTGCACCAAAGCCTGCAAACATGCCTGTCATTGGTGCACTGGAGCCTAGTAGAATATACTCGGGACCGGCTGCGACTGTTGGTGTAGCTGGCGGTGGTGCCTCTGGTGTCTCCGCCGGCGGGGTAGGCGCCCCGCAGGCCCCCAGCACAAGAGCCACTATCACCAGCACGCTGGCGATGGTAAACCCTCGCATATTTCTAAACATCGTTGCCCTCCTTCTGATCCTCATCATCCTTGAAGATCTTACCGGTACCGTGCCAGGGTGTCAAAGCCTGTCCCCACCTCCTTTCGACCGTCTTTGCTGTTCGGCAAAGACGTCTATGAGATAGTTCGCCAGGCGCTCTCTCGATTCGGCAATGTCAGATTCTGACCACTCCAAGAATCCGCTCCCGGTCTTGAATCCTAGCTGGCCCGCCTCGACTTTAGCCTGCAGGGTGGTAGATGGGGTTGGGTCAGCGTTGAGGTGTTTCAGGATGTAGTTATGTATAGCGAGGGTGAGATCAAGGCCGACCATGTCGGCTGTCTCAACCGGACCAAGGATTGGCAGACGTAGCCCAAACCCGTTACGTATGACCTCGTCAACCGTCGCCGGGTCGCAAATCCCTTTGTCTATGATTACAAACGCCTCACGCCACAGCGCATGTTGCAAACGGTTGCCGACGAATCCTGGCACATCCTTATGCACGTGGACGGGATGCTTACCAACGCGGGCCAGCAGGTCATAAGTCGCGGTAATGCACCAGTCGGCGGTCTCTTCAGCACGAACCACCTCCACCAATGGGATCAGGTACGGCGGATTCCAGAAGTGTGTGCCAACGATACGCTCACGATGTTTCGCCTTTTCTGCAATCTCGGTGATGCTAATCACAGAGGTGTTGCTGCACAGGATGGCCTTCGGCGGGCACAGGCGGTCCAAGTCGGCGAAAACCTGCTGTTTTAGTTCCAGATCCTCGTAGACAGCCTCGAACACGAAGTCGCAGTCTTCACAGGCTATCGCCAGGTCGGCCGTCGTGCTGATACGACCAAGGATCTCTTCCATGTCTCCGCCAAGGTCAACACCCTGTTTTGCCATATTGGTGAGATTGGCGCGCACGCGGTCTTTTGCCGAGTTGAGAACATCTTCGTTGATGTCGAGCAGCCACACGGGGTGTCCATGCACGGCAAAAATCTGTGCGATGCCGTGTCCCATCAAGCCAGCGCCCACAACCGTGATACGTTCTGGGGTAGACATGCTCCTCACTAACCTGCGGTGTAGCCGCCATCCGCATATAGGATAGCGCCGGTCATAAAGTCAGATGCGCTCGATGACAGGTAGATCACGGTGCCAATGAAGTCCTCCGGCTCACCCAAGCGACCTATGGGGATACGCCTTAGGAACACCTTATAAAACTCCTTGTCGTCGAACATCCATTGAGTGAGGGCGGTACGGAAAACCGTGGGGGCAATCGCATTTACATTGATGCCGTACTCACCCCACTCACAGGCCAAGGAGCGGGTCAGGACGTGTACTGCACCTTTCGAGGTCGCATAACCTGTGTAGTTCTTCATGCCCAGCAAGCCACGCGTGGACGAGACCAGAATGACTTTGCCGCCCCGACCCTGCTCAATCATTACACGGCCAACTTCTCTACAGATCAGCCAACTGCCTTTGACGTTGACGTCCATAATCTCTTCGAACTCTTCAAGGGGGAACTCAGTGATGGGATGGATGCGGCTGAGCCCCGCCGCGGTGATCAGGATGTCGATGCCGCCGAACTGCTTGACCGTTTCTTCGACAATGCGTTTCACATCATCGGGGTCAGCCGGATGGCCAGCGACATAGGCCGCCGTGTATCCAGCCTCCCGAATCTCCTTGACAACTGGCTCCAGTTTCTCTGCTGTACGGCCAGTGAGCATCACCTTTGCACCGGCTTTTGCCAGCCCCTTGGAGCTCGCTTGCCCAAAGCCTCCTGTCGCACCTGTGATGAGCGCCACCTTACCGGTAACGTCAAACAGTGATTGGGTATCTGGGATATTCTCCATCATGAATTTCACCTACTCCGGTGGATAGGGCATCACAACCAGCATGGTTGCGACGCTATTGGTCTCGTTGCGTACCTCGCGGTTCTCGCCAGGGCCAATGTAGATCGAGTCCATTGGACCTAACTTGACTTCCTGGTCCTCAAACGCTATGGTGAGCTCGCCCTTGAGTACGATGTATATCTTGTCCAGCGGGGAGGCATCCCACTCTGCCTTTGCCCCTGGCAGGTAGTATGAACAGCCAACCCAGTAGGGCGCATCGCAGCCCAGGCTCCTGTGCTGCAGCCACATGGCGTGGCAAGTCTCGGTATGCTTGGGTGGGCTATATTTCACGGCTTCTTCTAAACGTGTCACTTTCATGGAACTCCTCCTTGATTGTTAGAAGCGGTACTCGCCTGTGGGATCGACAATGGCAACCATGCGAACGATACAACCATCACCCTTGACCCAACGCCAGGGGAAGGCAGCGATGGTTACGCGCTTGCCGGTGACTTTATCGATGTCGCCTCCGACATTCTCAAAACCGCCGATCCCGTTGCCCAGCAATTGCCGGTGACAGGGTTCCCACAACGAGAACTCTTCCGCGACCTTCTTGCCCGTCTCCCGCTCATATTCCTCGCTCACCCAGGGCAGGATTGGTCCGCCGGGTCCGTGGGGGCCGATGGCGGTAGCGAGAGGGTGGTCCAGTGCCTGATTATCCACACCGACGGCCTTGACGCCCTTTTCGACGAACCATTCCCCGGCTTCGAGATAGAGACCTGGCGAGTAGCAGAAGTACTGGACATTGTCACCATAGTATTTGTGCCAGCCCGTGTTGATAATCACAATATCGCCAGGTTGAATCTTGGGCTCGGCCTTCTCCAGATCCTCGGGCCTAATCTTTTCCCACTTGCCCTTGGGGATTGAGACGACCACGGCTGTGCCAAAGAAACGATCGAGTGATATCTCATCGATATACGGCGCTCCCTCAATGACGTGTGCTGGGGCATCGGTATGTGTGGTGCAGTGCATGAAGGTGGTGATTTGTTGAGAGAGCACCCGGGACTTGGCATGGTAATGGAACCGTTCGATCTTGACGTCCGGGAAATAGGGCCACAGTGGAACCTTGTCACCCCAAGGATGACTCAAGTCATAGAACTCCAGTTGGTCGGTTGAGGAGGACACTGACTTTACTCCTTTGTCAATATTTGAATAGCCGCTATTTTGCGGAACCCCCAGTTTCATCACGCTGTCGAACATACTCGACTATCGCATGACCCACTTGTGCCACATGATCGTGGATGATGGTGCCAGCCTGCTCTGCGTCGCCACGCTTACAGGCTTCAACGATGGCCCGATGCTCCACTTGGGCCTGGGGCATGCCGCCCAGGTCGTTGATAAAGGCGCGCAGATAGTGCTGCGTACGGTATCGTAACATGCGAGCTAGTTGGCACAGATGGCTGCGGCCCGATGCGGCATAGAGGGTGGAGTGAAATTGATGGTTCAATTTTACTAAAGTGACTACATCGCCAAGATGGTTATTCATTTGCTCGACGAGCGAGGTCAATTCGGTAAGGGTAGCCTCCGTCATACGAGGGACGGCCAGCCGGGTGGCCATCTCCTCCAGAGTCGCCCTAATGTCATAGATGTCTTGCAAGTCATCTGCACTCAGTTGGGTGACAACAGCGGCCCGGTGAGGGAAGATGGTCACCAACCCCTCGGCTTCTAAGTCACGTAGAGCTTCCCGCACGGGCATAGTGCTGACATCAAAGCGACCGGCAATCTCTTCCAAGCGAAGGTGTTGACCTGGGACGAAGTCTCCCCGTATGATCTCGTCACGCAGGCTCTCAACTAGTCCCTCCTTCACAGTGCGGGGGATTGATGATTTCGTAATTTGTTATCCTCCTTTCGCTAGTTCTTGGCGCATCTTTGGATTATGTCCCCCCATATGTAGCGGTGTTTGTAAACAAGCCTATATATAGTAGCACACTAACAATAGCAAACCCCTTTTGTTATTTGATCAAATATCACACACAGTATACCATACTTTCTTCGCCTTGTGAAGCAATTGATGATCTTCGCTGAGCACTACATGGCCAAAACCCTGGTAACCATTGTCAAGGAACTGCCGAGAAAGGCCGCCATCTACAACATGCTAATCAACGTGTGAGACAAAAAGCCCAGAACAGCGAGACAAGAAAAAAGGTCATGACCCAAGAGAAAAAGTCATGACCTGAAAAACACACTGTTAATCCACAAACCATTTCTTCACTCGATCAACTCACATGCTACTTAAACCTTCTTAATTAACCCTCTTAAGCAAAACTCGATACATTCACCACACTCATCACATAGCTCTGAAACTACTTCAGCGATTATAGACTCATCTACTTCTTCCAACACGATAGCAGAGTTGGGGCATATTGATACGCACGTCCCACACCCTTCACATTCCTCTTTATTGATTATGATGGGCATTTCAAAAGTATGCTAGAATTAAGGTTTTTCTGCAGCAGCGTTGATTCCAGCTATACGACCAAAAGTCAACGACATGCAAATCATCGTTCCACAAAGATAGTAACCCTCACCGAATAGACCGCCAGCCCCTTCGCCCGCCGCATATAACCCTGGAACAACGTTACCATATTGGTCTATCGCTTGCGCCTTTGTATTGATCTTCACCCCTCCCTTATAGGAGGTAAAGCACTGCATCAATTTGATCCCGTAGAAGGGAGGCTTCTCTATTTTCAGAAGAGGTGCATTTGCGGGGTGTTGTAGCACTTTTTTCCCAAACTTTGTGTCGTATCCAAACTTGTCTATATCTTCATTGTATTCTCTTATCGTCTCTGCGAGCGCTTTGGGGTCTATATCTAGTTGTTTAGCCAGCCCTTCAATCGTTTCAGCCTCATATTCTTTGAATATAGGCCAATCTATCAGTTCTATGTTTTCCCTGATTGTACTGTCATAGATGGTGAAAACATAGTTGCCAGGTTGTGCGAACGAAGCTTCACCCAAATAAGGGAATATCTGGAGGCATTCATTCACATACCGTTGGCCCAGTGAATTCACGAATATGGATCCACACAACGTATGGTGAAGCGTAATGGCTGCCGGGTTTTTTGTATTGGCATCCATGGGAATTGATGGTATAGCGGCAGTTCCGATGTGACTTGTCGCAACTCCAATGGCCATAGCCATTCTGATCCCTTCCCCGGTGTGTCCCCTCATTGTTGGCAGACATCTTTTGGCATAACTGAGCCCCTTGAACTCCTCCACCATCTTCGGGTTATTGCCGAAGCCTCCTGAGGCTATGATCACCGCCTTTCGAGCCTTGAAGTTCAAGACTTTCTTATCCTTTTCAGCCCTCACTCCTACAACTCTCTTTCTGGCGGGGTCCACAATCAGTCTCGCTGCTTTGTGCTTGAATAGGATTTTCACGCCCCGCTCAACGCTGCCTTGCTCAAGGAGTTCTAGGAGCTTTGGGCCACCACCGACGAAGTAATGAGATCTCTGTACACTGTGCCCAGGAAGAAGCCATATGTCCAGAGGCTCGTAGCCCAGGCCCGTAATCATCTCATAGGTCTTCAGGTGGTTGTCCACAAATGCTCTCCACATTACGGGCTCGCCCCGGCAGCCCGCCAGGCCGTCTTCATAGTATTTGTCCGGTGAGTCCTCAATGCCCTTCTTTCGTTGATAGTCTGATCCTGCGAAGTTAATGTTTCCAGCACATACTGAGAGACTTCCTCCAGGCTTTGGCATCTGTTCTAGGACTACAACTGCGGCTCCCGCCTTTGCTGCCTCAATTGCAGCGGCTAATCCAGCAGTCCCCGCTCCAATTACTAGAACATCCGATTCCAGTTCCCATTCTTTTGGAACAACCAGCTCATCTAGCATGTCTCATAGCCTCCTTCTGTTTCTTTGATACCCCATCGGGGTCAATGTGGAACTTCATTATATCATAATGCTTTTGAAAAGTACACCCTCAAATAATTATCCAGAAAGGGGGGCTCGATTAAAATGGATAATTCACGGCATTAACGATGCCCCACTTTGGAAGCATCGGCCTCAATAAGCCATACTTCCAGGAACCCCGCAGGAGATCAGTTCCTCAACCGGGAACCTAAATAATCTTTCGTATCCATCCTTTGTGACCGCTACCTCCTCTTCAATTCTGGCTGCACCCTGCCCGTCTTCAGACGGGCAATAGGTTTCAAGAGCGAACGTCATCCCTTCTTTAATGGTAAACGGGTGCTCTAACGAAAAGAGCCTAGATATCACTGGTTTCTCCCAGATACTCATTCCGATACCGTGGCCAAACTGAAGTAAAAATGCCTCCCTTTCATCCTTCAATCCAATCTCTTCTGCTGGAGGCCAGCAGCGAGCCACATCTGCCGTGGTTGCTCCGGGCTTAACCGCCTCGATAGATTTCTTCAACCATGTCCAGGCCTTGTCGTAAGCCTCAACCTGTGCTCTGGTTGGCTTCCCACAGATGAAGCTCCGATAATAACAGGTCCGGTAGCCATTAAATGAATGCATGATATCAAGGAAAACCATGTCTCCTGGCCGAATGATCCTATCGCTAAAAGTGTGGGGGTGGGGCTGAGATCGAGGCCCGGAGACACTATTCACACATTCCACCAGATCAGACCCTAGGGTGAACAGTATCTTGTTGGCGATCGCAACCAGATCGCTTTCTCTGACCCCCGGTCTAATATTTCTGACAATTTCTTCATAGGCTGCGTCAACCATAGATGCAGCGATCTTTAGGAGCTCAATTTCGTCTTTGGTCTTGATAATCCTGGCATCCAACATTGCCTGCTGTCCATCCACCACCTCTATCCTCTCCCCCTCCAGAGCTTTGGCAAAGGGGATATCTAGAATATCAATCCCCAGAGGGTGATTCGCTACTCCATATTCCGAAAGAACTGTTTTGACCGTCTTGGCCAATGCCTCGACATTCCCAACCTCGGGGGGTATGGCACCCCTCATCGACCCGACAGCAGGAAAAACCCGGTCAGCGATCCACGGCGCAGTCTTACGCTTTGCGGGAGCGGCCGGGTCATAGAGAAGGGGGTCTGCATCCTTTGGCAAAATCACGAATCGTTGCATCTTATTCCTGGCCCATTCTCCTACATGGGTCCCCGTAATATAGCGGATGTTGTCAAAATCGTAGCACAGGAGAGCACCTAGGCCGTATACCTTCAGCTGCTCTTTCGCCTTTGCCAAACGGTCCTGGCGCAACCGCTCATAGTTGACCCTTTCTTCAAAATCAACTGCCATGGTGCCAAGAGTCATTATCTTTCCTCCCTTTATCATATATAGTTATCGTCGTTTGCGCCGTCGGTCTTCTGCCTATATTTCCGTTCCGGCACACTTTATTGCTCCTCAACCCCTAAAGGTTTCCTTTGGTCGTCTTATCATTACCCCAGGCATCCCGATACCCTTGCTGAACTCAGTTGGACCAACCTCTACATACCGCCGCGCAGAAACAGCAGGACCAGTATCAATAGAAACCACGTGCACAAATATTACAGCAGACTATCCCTGCTTTGTCAAGCACGTATGCCGGATGAGTACAAGGACGTGACAGATAGGCTGGAATGGTGTATTCTTATACCCACGAGGAAGCGTTGTAGTTGAGTGGAAGGCACTTACCCCTCCCACAAAAGATTAAAGCCCACGGACCCCTCGTGAAAAGTATAGCAGGCTGAGCGCTTTGGTAAACTGGCGTTGGTAAAAGGCTCATGAGAATGGCAACGGTAAACGAGCTTGTTGAACGACTTAGAAGTAAACTAGAGAAATAGGGGGATGCAAAAATACTACAGCTTCAGCAACCGTGTCAGCCTTTATGAAAAGGCAAAAGGGGGGATTGATGCAGGGAATAGAAAACGAGAAGCTTAGGGAAATTTATACCACAATGGTCAGGATCCGGGTTTTTGAGGAGAGGATAATAGCCGAATACCGCAAGGGCAACCTCCCTGGTTTTATTCACGCCTCGATCGGGCAGGAGGCAATCCCGGCCGCGGTTTGCGCCTTTCTTAGAGATGATGACTACATTTTGACTACTCACAGAGGTCACGGTGATATCATCGCTAAGGGAGCTAGATTTGATAGGATGATGGCTGAGCTCTACGCCAAGGAGACAGGATATTGCAAAGGCAGGGGAGGCTCGATGCATATTGTGGCAGCAGACCTCAATATGCTTGGGGCCACGGCAATTGTTGGTGCAGGTGTACCCATAGCTAACGGGGTTGCCCTCGCCTGCAAGATGCAGAACGTAGATAGCGTAACTATTTGCTTCCATGGCGACGGTGCAACCTGTACCGGCGCCTTTCATGAGGGTCTTGGCTTGGCAGCAATCTGGAATCTACCGGTGGTCTTTGTCTGCCAGAATAATCAGTATGCGATGAGCACCCCTCAACGGGACTATACTAAGCTGGAGTATCTAGCTGATAGAACAAAGGCCTATGGGATCCCTGGGATAAGCGTGGATGGAAACGATGCGGTGGCTGTTGCCAAGGTGGCGAGGGAAGCGATAGAGAGAGCCAGAGAAGGTAGGGGTCCTACCTTGATCGATGCAATTACTTATAGATTCTACGGGCATCACATGGGCGATCCCGGGACTAGCTACAGAACCAAGGAGGAAATTGAGGAGCACAGGGAATACGATCCCATCGAAAAGCTTCAAGGCCTCCTTTTAGAGGCAAAAGTAATTACTGAAGCGGAGATAGAGGAGATCCAAGCCAGCTTAGCAGAAGAGCTCGACGAGGCAATCCAGTTTGCCACTGAGAGCCCCGAACCAAAGACCGAAGATGCTCTTGAGGATATCTACTACACAGCAGGGTAAAGGCAAGGGGGTGAGAAATGCGAGAGTTAACCTACAGAGAGGCGCTACGTGAAGCGCTTAGGGAGGAGATGAAGCGTGACGAGTCAGTTTTCATCTTGGGCGAAGATATAGCCGAATATGGCGGCCCCTATAAGGTAACACAGGGGTTAGTGGATGAGTTCGGACATGATAGGGTAAGGAATACGCCTTTAGCTGAATCAGCGATAGCCGGTGCCGCGCTGGGAGCCGCTTTAGTAGGGATGCGACCGGTAGCCGAGATCATGTATATTGACTTCTCGCTCATTGCCCTTGATCAAATCTTTAACCAGATAGCGAAGTTCCGCTATATGACTGGTGGCATGGTAAAGGTGCCGCTGGTGATACGAACCCAGGGTGGCGGAGGCAGGTCCGCCGGAGTTCACCACTCTCAGTCTCTGGAGGCATTATATACTCATATACCGGGGCTTATCGTGGTTATGCCGTCCAATCCGTATGATGCCAAAGGACTGCTCAAGTCCAGCATAAGAGATTGTAATCCGGTTATATTCATCGAACACAAGGGGCTTTATGGCATGAAGGGGGAGGTTCCCGAAGAGGAGTACCTAGTGCCACTGGGGAAAGCAGAGATTAAACGCCAGGGCAGCGACATTACCGTTGTCGCCATTTCACAAAGCGTTAATCTGGCTTTGCAGGCTGCTGAGACCCTGAAAAAGGACGGCATATCTTTAGAGGTAATCGACCCGCGGACGCTGAAGCCTCTAGATGAGGATACGATACTGAACTCGGTGAAGAAAACGGGCAGATTAATGATAGTTCATGAGGCCTGTAAGACGGGAGGATTTGGTGCCGAGGTAGCCGCCATTGCTGCCGAGAAGGCTTTCGATTACCTAGACGCGCCGATTAAGCGAGTGGCAGCTCTGGATTCGCCTATCCCCTTCAACCCTAAATTAGAGGATTATGTCCTCCCCAATGAGAACGATATTATAGCTGGGGCTCGAGACTTGATAGCTAAGGAGGTCCCTGAGCAGTAATCTGGCTAAGCCGATGCTTCAGCTTCAAAGGCAAAAGCTGAGGAAAAACCAATGGGGGTATTAAGATGGCTACCGCAGTGATATTACCTAAACTCGATGAAGCGATGCTCACAGGAAAAATCGTGAAGTGGGTGAAGGAAGAGGGAGACTGGGTGGAAAAGGGGGAGACCATTCTTGAAATAGAAACCGAGAAAGTGGCCTTTGAGATTGAGGCCGAGGAATCGGGCATCTTAAGCAAGGTAATGGTGAAAGAGGGGGATGAGGTGCCTGTGGGGGCAATCATCGCCTTTATCCTTCAGCCAGGAGAGGAAGCACCTGAGGTTCCAGAGCCTGTAACTACGGCCAAGGGAGAGGCACAGGTTGAAGTGCCCGAGGTGCCCAAGGAAGCCCGAGACATAAAGGCTTCCCCGATAGCCAGGAAGATAGCCCAAGAATATGGTGTTGATATTGCCACGGTAAAGGGAACGGGGCCGGGCGGCAGGATAGTCAGGGAAGATCTCCTGCGGGCGGTGGAGGAGAGCAAGGCAGCTGCCACTCAGCCTGTCCAGGAAGAGCCGGGACTGGCTGAAGAGGAGGTGATACCACTATCTTCGATGCGAAAGGTCATTGCCCGGCGTATGACCGAAAGCTTACAAGCGCCGCATTTCTACCTGACAATTGAGGTTGACACCCGGGAATTCGGGGAGACCCGCCAGCAATTGGTGCCGCTGATAGAGAAGGAGACTGGAATTCGATTGACCGTTACCGATTTGATTCTTAAGATGGTGGCAAAAGCGCTAGAGGATAACCCCGCCGTGAATTGCGCCTATGTTGATGGGTCAGTCAAACTCTTTAAGCGAATCGATATAGGTTTGGTTACCGCTGTTAAAGGAGGGCTGCTTGTCCCAGTCATTCGCCAAGCCAACCAGAAGTCGTTGGCGGAGATTACCCAAGCCAGAGCTGAGCTAACTCAGCGGGCAAGGGATGGCAAACTCAGTATGGTCGAGATGAGAGATAGTACTTTTACCATTTCCAACCTAGGAATGTTTGGGATAGACCAGTTCAGCGCCATCCTCCAACCCCCCGAGGCGGCTATTCTAGCTGTTGGTCGTATTGCCGACAAAGCAGTGGTGAGAGACGGACAGATAACAATAAGACCCATGATGAGGCTGACTTTGTCCATTGACCACCGCGTTCTGGATGGCGTTATCGGGTCACAGTTCCTGCAGAGTCTGAAGGATTACATCGAAAATCCCGCTTCATTCTTTAATAGTATAGCTTCATCTCCTTAGTCGATAGGATAGGGAGCAGAGCATTGGCCACAAGAGCATCCTAGTAATCGGCGGAGGCCCCGGTGGCTATGTAGCTGCGATTGGAGCCGCCCAACTGGGCGCTCAGGTGACCCTAATCGAAAAGGACACCTCCTAACTCTAGATATAGTTCGTGTCAACATCCTAGGTCTGTCCCTGCTCACATCTGCCTCCGGGGCCGATACTGTATAGCCTCCGCCAAACGTGCGGTGGTGATCTCCTCCTCTCCAGTCAAGCCCGCTATGGTACGAGCCAACTTCAAGATGCGATGAAAGGCCCGGGCACTCATCTGTAACTGTTGCATCGCCGACCTGAGCAGGCTCCTCCCCCCATCATCAAGCGAGCAATACTCCCTCACCTCCCCAGGCCCCATCTCACCATTGCAACTAAGTCGCCTCCCCTCAAACCTCCTCCTCTGCCTCTCCCTGGCTTCCTCTACCCTCCTGCGAACCGGCTCCGACCTCCCTAGCGCCGATTCGCTAGCCAACTTCTCATACTCTACTCGAGGCACCTCCACATGGATGTCTATCCTGTCCAATAGAGGACCAGAGAGCCTCTTCTGATATCGAGTCACTATCGCCGGCGAGCAGGTGCACTCTTTCACCGGCTCACCTATGCAAACGTCTTGACTTGATATGCTCAATGTGCTATCATACAATCAGTGATACCCTTCACAAAGCCAAATAACTGTTAAACAGTGTGTGGGATTCGGATGGCGCGGTTAAGAGGTAGGTAAGACACCTGCTTACTGCTTTTCGATCGAGCGAGTAGATGTATTTCATAGCCCAAGAGGCGCGACACATTCGGAGGCAGGGCCAATGACAAAATGGTCGTGGGTTTTCCTGCTGTTAGCCTTGGCTGTCGGCTGCGGAGATGCTGGCGAGCCCTCTCTGACACCAACACCGCTGCCTGAGTTTACCCCGATAAAGGTATTGGCTACCCCTACCAAGGTGCCGCCTCCGCCCACACCTACCTCTCTTCCTACGGAGGAGGCAGAAGAAAAAGCGATGGTCGCTATCCCAGCCGGCGAGTTCCTCATGGGCAGCGACCACGAGGACGAGAGACCACCACACGAGGTCCATGTCGATGCCTTTGAGATCGACAAGTTCGAGGTGACAAACGAGGAATTCGAGAGGTTCGTGACCGAGACAGGCTATGAGACGGAGGCAGAGAGGGCAGGGGAGAGCCAGACATGGCAGAACTATGCTGAGGGCAGACCTCAGCATCCGGTGGTTAAAGTCACCTGGAACGATGCCCAAGCCTATTGTGAATGGGCTGGGAAGAGGTTGCCTACGGAGGCAGAATGGGAGAAGGCAGCCCGAGGCACGGAAGGGTATATCTACCCCTGGGGTAACGATTGGGATCCCACCAAGGCCAACACCAGGGAGGCAGGCTATAGAGACACGACCATCGTAGGCAGTTTTCCTGAGGGGGCCAGCCCCTACGGGGTGATGGATATGGTGGGGAATGTAAGAGAGTGGGCCTCCGATTGGTACAAGGCTTACCCGGGGAGCGATTATGAGTCTCCCTACTTCGGTGAGAAATACCGCGTGATCCGAGGAGGAGGTTGGTTCGAGGATACGGAACTGGCGCGCACCAGCAACCGGTTTGCCAGCTCCGAGGAGGCCAGAAACGACGACCTCGGTTTCCGCTGCGCTCGTTAGCCTGGGGGGTTATCCCCCTGCCTACCTTGTAAGCCCCTAGGCGATAGACCACCAGAAAGGGGGGATGCCTCTGAAGAGAATGGCCATGGCGTTCTGGAAGTGGTTTTAGTTCCAAAGAAGGAGGAAGCAAGAGATGTCTAAGAGGACTATCTATTTGGTTCTGGCAGTTGCCTTGCTACTGACCCTGGGCCTGAGCGTGGTCAGCGCTGCCCCGCTTAGCCAAGAGGATGTCTATGTCGTACTGGACGACACCCTATGGGATCTAGCGGAGAAGTACCTGGGCAACGGCTTCGCCTGGCCGGCCATCATGGCTTTCACCAACGAGATGAACCTGGAAGATAGCAGCTATGCCCGGATCGAAAACGCCGACCTCATCTTCCCGGGGCAAAAGTTGCGCATCCCCAGCCCTGAGGATGCCGAGGAGTTCCTAGCCACCTACGACCCCAGCAAGCCAGAGTTGCTCTTCCCCGCCGGCGCCAAGGGCCAGCTCGTCGTCGCAAGCTGGTGGACGGCGGGCGGTGAGGCTGAGGGGCTCAGGGGGCTGTTCGATATCTATGCCGCGAAGTATCCTGACGTCCAGATCGTCAACGCTACCATAGCCGGAGGCGCTGGCTTCGTCTTCAGGCCCGTTCTCAAGACGCGCCTGATCGCCGGAGATCCGCCCGATACCTTCCAGTTGCACGCCGGCCTGGAGGTCGAGGGTTACGACCCGGAGACCTACCTGGAGCCGCTGGATGATATCTACATCTCGGAGGGGTTAGAGACCGTCTTCCCGGCCGATTTGCTCACACTTCTCAAGTACAAGGGGCACTACTGGGGAGTCCCGGTCAACATCCACCGCTCCAACATCCTCTGGTACGACAAGTCGATCTTCACGGAGGCAGGCCTGACGCCGCCCACCACCTGGGACGAGTTCTGGGCGGTGGCCGATGCGCTGAAGGCTCGGGGCGTGGTAGCCCTGGCCATGGGCACCAGCGGCGGCTGGGAGGCCCCCCATGTCTTCGAGGACGTCCTGGCGGGTACCTGCGGAGCCGAGAAGTACAAGGGGCTGTGGACGGGCGCGGTTCCGTGGACCGATGGCTGTGTCACCCAGGCGCTAGAGAACTTCAAGCGCATGCTTACCTACGTCAACACCGACCATCCGGCCCTCAGTTGGGACGGGGCGGGCCACTATCTCATTGACAACAAGGGCGCCATGATGATCATGGGTGACTGGACCAACGGTTGGTTCCAGGCCCAGGGCTACACCGACTACGGCTGGGCGCCACCGCCGGGCACCAAGGGCATTTTCGTCGCCCTGTCCGACAGCTTCTCCCTCCCGAAGGAAGCCCCGAACCGCGACAACGCCATCGCCTGGGTCAAGGTCTGCGGCTCCAAGGCGGGCCAGGAGGCCTTCAACCCCAAGAAGGGTTCCATTTGCGCCCGCACCGACTGCGACCCGGCCCTGTTCAACGAGTACCTGCAGTCGGCCATGGCTGACTGGGCCATGGATGCCATCGTGCCCAGCCTGGTCCACGGCGCGGCGGCCATCGAGTCCTGGGTCACTGACTTCAAGGACGCCATCGTCCTCTTCGTCCCCAGTGGGGATGTGGCCAGCACCCAGGCTGCCCTGCAGCAGGCGTGCGTGGACGCTGACGTCTGCCAGTAGAGCCTTTCATCGAAAGGACCAAAGTGAGGCAGCCCGGCCCGGTCGGGCTGCCTCACTCCACACTTAGGAGGGGGTGTATGCGACGTTTGGACTGGGAGCGAATCACTCCTATTCTGTTGATCCTCCCCTCGGCCATCGCTATCGCCATCTTCGTATATGGCTTCATCGGTTTCACCGGCTTCGTATCGCTGACCAAGTGGAACAAGCTGCTCCCTGATTTTTCCCTGGCCGGCCTGCGCAACTACCAGAAATTGGTTGCTAACGCGCGCTTCCAGATAGACATGCGGAACATGGTCGTCTTTACCGTGCTGTTTCTCATCTCGTGTCTGGCCATGGGTTTCCTGCTCGCCGTCCTGCTCGACCAGCGCATCAAGGGCGAAAACCTCTTCCGCAGCATCTTCCTCTTTCCCATGGCCATCTCCTTCATCGTCACCGGCATAGCCTGGCGCTGGTTGCTCAACCCCGGCAGCGTTGAAATGGGCAGCACAGGGGTCAACCTGCTCTTCGAGAAGGCAGGGTTAAATCTCCTTAAGACCGGTTGGTACACCGACCCCAAGATCGGGATCAAGGCTGTGGTCATCGCGGCCGTTTGGCAGATGTCCGGGTACGTGATGGCCATGTACCTAGCCGGCCTGCGGGGCATTCCCGAGGAGTTGCGGGAGGCGGCGCGGGTCGACGGGGCCAGCGAGTTGCAGATCCTTTACCATGTCATCGTGCCCCTCTTGCGGCCTATCACTCTCGGCGCCGTTATCGTCCTGGGACATATCGCCCTCAAGATTTACGACCTGGTGGTGGCCATGACCGGCCCAGGCATAGGCTTTTCCACCGATGTGCCGGCCTACTTCATGTGGGACACGACCTTCCAGAGTAACCGGTTCGCTCAAGGGGCTTCCATCGCCACCATCCTGTTGGTGATGGTTGGGATCCTTATCGTTCCGTATCTGACCTACAGCCTGCGTAGGGAGGCTGAGGTATGATAGCGAAACCGCATTCCTTGCGTAAGGGTTTGAGGTCGAGGGTGTGGTGGCCGCGATTGTTGATCTATGCCATCTTGATCGCCTTCGCTGCATTCTACCTGATGCCTGTGTACGTCCTCGTCATCACCGGCATGAAGAGCTTCGCCGAGGTCAGCCTCTATCGCATGTGGGACCTGCCGTTGGGATTGCACGTCGACAGTTTCAAAAAGGCCTGGTTCGGCGGCTTCGGGTTTGAGGGGATTTCCTCGAACTTCTTCAACAGCGTCTACCTCACCATCCCGGCCACGATCATCTCCGCCATGCTCGGCTCCATAAACGGCTACGTCTTATCCAAGTGGAAGTTCCGTGGCTCGGATATCCTCTTCACGCTTCTTCTCTTCGGGATGTTCATCCCCTATCAGAGCATCCTCATCCCATTGGTGCAAGTGCTACACAAGATGGGACTCTACGGCACCATCCCTGGCCTCGTCTTCGTCCATGTGGTCTATGGCATCCCCATCTGTACCCTCATCTTCCGCAACTACTACGCCACTGTGCCTACTGAGCTGATCGAGGCAGCCAAGATTGACGGGGCGACCATTTTCGGCATCTATCGTCATGTCCTGTTTCCACTTTCGTTGCCTGGCTTCGTGGTGGTGATGATATGGCAGTTCACTTCTATCTGGAACGATTTCTTGTTCGCGGTCACTATAGCCCAAAACCCTAACATTCAGCCCATCACCGTAGGATTGAACAACCTAGCTGGCAGCTACATCGTCGAGTGGAACGTGCAGATGGCCGGGGCACTTATAGCGGCTCTGCCCACCTTGTTGGTATACATCTTCCTGGGGCGCTACTTCATGCGCGGGCTGCTGGCCGGGTCTCTGAAGGGATAGGAGAGAACAAATATTATGGAAACTATACAAGCATACCTCCGCGATGTCTCTGAGGTACTACAACAACTGCGGCATGACCGCATCGCCGATGTGACCGCTCTCTTGGAGCAAGCGCGGACTGAGGGACGGCGAATCTTTGTCTTCGGCAATGGCGGCAGCGCGGCCATGGCCTCACATTTTGCTACTGATTTGGGCAAAGGTACGGTGCGGGAGGGCCAGCCGCGCTTCAAGGTGATGGCCCTGAACGACAACATCCCGCTCTTGACCGCCTATGCCAACGACTTCGGCTACGAGACGGTCTTCGCCGAGCCACTGGTCTCGCTCAGTGAGCCAGGCGATGTGGCGATCGCCATCAGTTCCAGCGGCAGTTCAGCCAACGTGCTGCGGGCCATCGATGTGGCACGCGAGCACGGGCTGGTCACCATTGGCATCACTGGCTCTGAAGGCGGGGAACTTAAGGACAGGGTAGATGTGTGCGTTATCGTGCCCTCCAAACACATGCAACACGTTGAGGATGGGCAGTGGGTAATCCTTCACGCCATCTTCGTGGCCCTGCGTGAGGGCAAAGGGTGACCGTGGGCGAGGAAGGACTTCTTCTGGCCTTGGACTTCGGTGGCACAAAGCTCTCAGCGGCTGTCGCTGCGCTTGGCGAGCGCAACTGGCGGGCCTGCAGGCAAGTCCTCTCGCCCCTTGGTGCGGACGCGCGTTATGACCTCGATGCCATGGCATCGTTGGCACGCGACTTACTGGGGGGGGCCAGGCTCGCCGCTATCGGCGTGAGCTTCGGCGGGCCGGTGAACGCGGCAAAGGGCGTTGTGCTTCTCTCCCATCACGTGTCGGGCTGGGAGAATACCCCGCTGCGGGAGCGGCTAGAGAAGCGATTCGGGGTACCCGCTGCGGTGGATAATGACGCCAACGTCGCGGCTTTGGGAGAGTGGCGTTTTGGAGCAGGGCAAGGCTGCCATAGCCTCCTCTACGTCACGGTCAGCACCGGTATAGGCGGAGGGTGGGTCCTCGGGGGGCGGATCTATCACGGAGCCGATAGCCTGGCGGGCGAAATCGGCCACATGACTATTCAACCCGGCGGACCGGTTTGCACCTGCGGACGGCACGGCTGCCTAGAGGCGGTTGCTGCGGGCCCAGCCATTGGCCGATGCGCAAGGGAGCGCCTGGAGGCGGAGCCTCAGGCGGGGGAGAGCCTGCGCAGATTGGTCGGTGGCGATGTGGGGGTGGTCACGGCCAAGCAGGTGAGCCAGGCCGCGGAGACTGGTGACGAGTTGGCCCAGCAGGTGCTCGAAGAGGCAGCGCAGGCATTGGGGTTAGGCATCGGCTGCGCCATCGTCCTGATGAACCCGCAGAGGGTCGTGGTAGGAGGCGGCGTAACCAAATCGGGAGAACGTTACCTACAGGTCGTGCAGGCAGCCGCGCGTTCCACCGCTCTACCAGGGATGGTGGTGGATATCGTGCCCGCGGCCCTGGGCGATGATGCACCTCTGTGGGGGGGCATCGCCCTGGCTGAGGGGTTATTGCCGCACTGAGGTGGAGATGACCATTGAAATCATCAACCCCCACATCGAGCGGGGCCGCATCCGTCATGCGCTCTTCGACTTGGACGGCACGGTGTCACTCATCCGCGAGGGCTGGCAGGGGGTGATGATTCCCATGATGGTCGAGGTCCTGCTGGAGACCCCACGACACGAGTCCGACGAAGAACTGTATGCCACGGTCACCGAGTTCGTGGATCGGCTGACGGGTAAGCAGACCGTCTATCAGATGATCCAGCTCTGCGAGGAGGTGCGCCAGCGTGAGGGGGAGCCCCTGGACCCTCTGGAGTACAAACGGATCTACCTAGATCGGCTGCGGGAGCGCATCGAGGGCCGCATCGCCGCCCTCAAATCCAGGCAGGTGCCGCCGGAGGAGATGATGGTGCCTGGGGCTCTTGCCATGCTGGAGGCCATGCGCGCCCGAGGCGTGATGTGCTACCTCGCCTCGGGCACCGACGAGGTTTACGTGTTCGATGAGGCGGCGGCGCTGGGGATCACCTCCTATTTTGTGGGCATCTACGGCGCGCTGGACGACTACAAAAGTTACTCGAAGAAGATGGTAATCGAGCGCATCATCGACGAGAACCACCTGAGAGGGAGCGAGTTCGTGGCCTTCGGCGATGGATTCGTGGAGATCGAGGACGCCAAGGCGGTGGACGGAATCGCCGTGGGGGTAGCCTCCAACGAGTCGGCTCGTTGTGGGGTCAGCGAGTGGAAGCGGAGACGCCTGATCCAGGCCGGCGCTGACATCGTCATCCCCGATTTCCGCGAACACGAGCGCTTAGTGGCTTATCTGTTTGGGGAGGAGTAGCGATGCCATACCCGCTTTTCGACCGCCGCCGCCTGCGGCTTAAGCCTTTGGCGGAGCGGGTGCACGACATGACTCTGGCCGAGGTGCTACCCCTGGATACGCCGGTGCCCCTCTTGGAGGATTCAAACCTAGAGGGGGTCGCCGAGCGCGTTGTGCGAGCACATCGGTCTGGAGGAGAGGTCATCCTGATGATGGGCGCCCACGTCATCAAACGCGGCCTATCACGGTTTGTCATTGACCTGATGGAGCGGGGCATCGTAACCCACGTGGGCATGAACGGCGCCGGGCCCATCCACGACTTTGAACTGGCCCTCATCGGAGCGACCACCGAGAGCGTGGCCCGCTACATCCGGCAGGGGCAGTTTGGGCTGTGGGAGGAGACCAGACGCCTCAACGAGGCTATCAAGCAGGGGGCGCGCGACGGTCTAGGGATGGGCGAGGCGGTCGGGCGTATGATTGAGGAGGAGCAACTCCCACGTCGCGACGTGAGCATCTTGGCGGCGGGCTATAGGCTTCAGGTGCCCGTGACGGCCCACGTGGGCATTGGCTACGACATCATCCACGAGCACCCCAACTGCGACGGGGCAGCGCTGGGCGAAACCTCTTACCGCGACTTCCTGACCCTGGCCTACAGCGTCTCCCAGTTGGAGGGCGGAGTGCTCTTAAACTTCGGCACGGCCGTCATGGGCCCAGAGGTCTTCCTCAAAGCCCTGGCTATGGCCCGCAACGTGGCCCATCAGGAGGGGCGGCGTATCAATCGTTTCACCACTGCTGTCTTCGATCTCGTGCACCTCGGCCCCGATTGGCGCCGCGAGGCGCCCAAATCCGACCCTCGCTACTACTTCCGGCCCTACAAGACCCTCCTAGTGCGTGCTGCCCAGGACGGCGGCGAAAGCTTCTACATCCACGGCGACCACAGGGCCACGTTGCTGAATCTATATCGCCGGGTGGTTGCGCTCTTGGGCAAAGAGTGAGGGGCTGAGTCTATGAACCAGGCACGGCTCGATGAATTGCTGAACCGATTCCCTCACCACCATGTGCTGGTCGTGGGCGACTTTTTTCTGGACAAATACCTGGTTGTTGACCAACTGCTAAGGGAGATCTCGCTGGAGACGGGCCTGGAGGCCTGCCAGGTAGTGGAGGTCCGATGCAGCCCTGGCGCGGCTGGGACGGTCACCTCTAACCTCCGAGCATTAGGTGTAAAGGTCACGGCGTTGGGCGCCATCGGCGACGACGGCGAGGGTTACGAGCTCAGGCGGGGCTTGATCGAGATAGGGCTGGAGATCGAGCCGCTCATCCAGCGGTCCGACCTCTTCACGCCGACTTACACCAAGCCGATGATGCGAGACCCTGATGGCCGGGAACATGAGATGCAGCGGCTGGACATCAAGAACCGTAGATCATTGCCGACGGAAGTGGAGGAGGAGATCCTCGCACGTCTGCGGACACTGGTGCCGAAGGTGGATGGGGTGGTCATTGCCGACCAAGTACAGGAGCACAACTGTGGCGTGATCACCGACCGGGTGCGAGAGGAGATAGGGCGATTGGCACTCCGCTATCCGAGTAAGGTCTTCGCTGCCGACTCCCGAGAGCGGATCGGGCTCTTCCGGCACGCTATCATCAAGTCCAACCAGCGTGAGGCGATCTTGGCCATACGGCCAGATTGGAAAAGCGAATTCAACCTAGAGGTGGCTAGGGAGTGCAGCGCAGAACTCTTCCACCGCAGCCAGAAACCGGTCTTCCTCACCGCTGGACGTCATGGCATCTTCCTGTTCACTGGAAAGGGCTGCCAACACGTTCCGGCCGTGCCGGTAGAGGGCGAGATAGACACCGTCGGGGCGGGCGATAGCGTGATGGCCGGTATCATGTCAGCGCTATGCAGCGGAGCCGAGCCCAAGGAGGCAGCATTGCTGGCCAACATCGTCGCCTCCATCACCATCCAGCAGATAGGCGCCACCGGCACGGCCTCCCCGACGCAAGTGAGGAAACGGTTCGATTATTGGAAGAAACCCACCTCCTCCCGCAGCTCCCTGGCCGGAGCCTTGGAGGGCTAAGCATCGGCTGTACCACGGTTCGTATATCGTCGAGAACCCTTTCTCGGCATAGATTAAGCAACCATAAGGCAAGACTCGATCTCCAGGATGCAGGAAGCGGCTTGCTGGAATCATAAAGTTGCTCATTATATAGGCGGGCTGCAATGCGGCGTTGTCCCCCGCACCCCAGTCGCTGATGTCTATACCACTGTAAGGCAAAAGCTAGGGGGCATCGTCGTCCCATGGGATCGGATACGCGAACCAGTTGCCACTTTCGCTTCAAGGTTTCAGGGTGGGACAGGTTCACTGGCGACGCATCGTAACACCCCTTGTGATTGCAGGTTATGATTACGTACTCTCCTACGAACATGAAGACCTCGTGATCTCCCCAGAGGATGGCATGGAGAAGTGGATCGAGTAGTTGCGGCCCCTCGCGATTACGAAACCGCTTGGGGCAGTATAAGGGTGAGGAAGGTGCGAATATGGATAGTACAATCAACATCGGCCTGGTGGGCTATGGGTTCATGGGCCGTGCCCACTCTACTGCTTATCGGCAGGCCTGGCCCTTTTTCCGTCCCAGACTGAAACCCATAATGAAAGCCATCTGTGGTCGTAACGAGATAGCGGTGCGTCAGGCAGCTGCCACCCTTGGCTGGCAAACCTATGAGACTTCCTGGGAGCAACTGGTCAACCGAGAGGACATAGGCCTAATCGACATCTGTACTCCTGGTGACACTCACCGTGATATCGCGATTGCGGCTGCCCAGGCGGGAAAGCATATCTTCTGTGAGAAGCCTCTAGCCAACAGCTTAGGCGAAGCCAAGGAGATGTTGACCGCAGTGCATGCAGCAGGGGTGAAGCATATGGTAAACTTCAACTACCGCCGAGTACCCGCAGTCCAGTTAGCCAAGCAACTGATCGACGAGGGAGCAGTCGGCGAGATCCGCCATTGGCGAGCCGTCTATTTGCAAGATTGGATTGTCGATCCTGAGTTTCCCCTAGTCTGGCGCTTGCGAAGAGAAGAGGCAGGCTCTGGGGCCCTGGGTGACATTGGAGCCCACATAGTTGACCTCGCCCGGTTCCTAGTAGGGGAAATCACCGATGTCGTAGGGATGACCGCCACCTTCATCAAAGAACGGCCCCTCCCTATCAACATGGTAGGTCCTACAGCCGCAACTGGCACTCAACGAGGCGAGGTGACTGTAGACGATGGCGTGGCCTTTTTGGCGCATTTCGACAACGGGGCCCTTGGTACCTTTGAAGCAACTCGCTTGGCCACTGGTCGCAAGAACTACGAGCGCTTCGAAATAAACGGTAGCCGGGGCAGCCTGGTTTTCAACTTCAAGCGAATGAACGAGCTTCAATTCTATTCCCTGGATGATGCGCCCCATCTCCAGGGGTTTAGGACCGTTCTTGTCACAGAGAGCGTTCATCCCTACGTCAGCGCTTGGTGGCCCCCAGGTCACGGCCTTGGTTATGAGCACACGTTCACCCACGCAGTGGCTGATCTTCTGAACGCCGTTGCCGAAGATAGGATGCCCCAGCCAGACTTCGCAGAAGGCGTTAGAGTTCAGGCTGTGTTGGAGGCAGTTGAGCAATCCTGGGCGCAGAAGACGTGGGTCCCAGTGGAAGAGTAGATCGTCGCTCAGTTGAGACAGACGTTGGATCGCGCTTGCTGAGTTTCCACCCAATCGTTCCCAGAGTTCGGGCTCAGGTTTCACTCCGGTCACCACGCGGTCACCGGTTCCTGCAAGAGTATCATAGGCCCCTCAGTAGATGGACCACCTTCTCCTTTTCCGTCATTGCAGAACTACACTCGCCCCTTTTCCCCAGCATCAACTACAGCCAACTGGGAACGCGACCCACAACCTCGAAGAGCTTTGAGCCCATCCCTGCTCACATCTGCCTCCTAGGTCTATACTTATAGCCTCCGCCAGATGAGCGGTGGTGATCTCTTTCCCCTCCAGCCAGGTCCGCTATGGTACGAGCCAACTTCAAGATGCGATGAAATGCCCGGGCACTCATCTGCAACTGTTGCATCGCCGACCTGAGCAGGCTCCTCCCCCATCATCAAGCGAGCAATACTCCCTCGCCTCCCTAGGCCCCATCTCACCATTGCAACTAATACGCGTCCCCTCGAACTTCCTCCTCTGCCTCTCCTTGGCTTCCTCAGGATGCTGAACGCAAAGACAGATGCCTTTAGAAAATCCCGACCAAACGTGATACGATCAGTCAATACGAGACCTTGACAGCACGGGAAAGGCATGGTATAATGCCATTAAGAGGAATCTTGTTCCGCTAATTGGAACGCCCTCACCGAAGAGTTTGTGGCTGATGGTAGTGGCTGACTCGCGGTGAATCTCTGTTCCGCTCCTTTTCGGTTTCAAGTCGAATGGTCTCACCCGCCAGCCTCTCGAGCGACCGTGAATAACCGCCCATCCGTTAAGACGGTTGACCGTTTGGTCAGGATTCTGGACTGCTTCTCTTCGGAGCGGCCAATTTGGTCCCTGACAGAACTCAGTGCACACCTTCGGCTACCCAAAAGCACCCTTCACCGTTTCCTCGTCAGTCTGGAATCCTATGGAATCCTTCGTCGCGACTCCGATGACAAGCGATGGCGCCTCGGCTATCGCCTCTTCATCTGGGGCAGTTTTGCTGCGGAGAGCACGGGTCTACGCCATATTGCAAGGCCGATCATGCGCGACCTCGTGGACGCCACGGGGGAAACGGCCATATTGACGGTCTACAATGGGCAGGAGGTAATCTGTATCGACAAGGTGGAGACCAGCCTCTCAGTGCGCATGACATTGCAGGCAGGGAGACGCCGGTCACCTCACGCTGGAGCATCCTCCAAGGCCCTAATGGCGTATCTGCCGGAAGAGGAAATCCAGGCGATCATCCGTGATAGGGGGTTGCCGAAACTGTGTGCCAATACTATTACTGATCCTGACGAACTCGTCGCCGAGTTAGCCAGGATTCGAGAACACGGGTATGCAGAGAGTCATGAGGAGACCGATCTGGGTGCGTGGGGGATCGCCACACCGATTCGCGATCGGAAAGGTGACGTGGTGGCAGCTATCGGCATTGCCGGGCCCAGTTCTCGGTTCACCAACCAACTGGTCCAGCACTGGGTGGTTCTTTGCCGTCAGGCTGCTCAGCGGATTTCGGCGCTGGTCAACAAGGGGGTCCAGGCGGAGGGCGCGGAGCAATCTCGGAACTAGCGACGATATCTTTTCCAAGCCGCTCTGTGGCTTAAGCGGGAGATTCAGAAAGGGGATCGCCGCCCGGATGGTCGTTTCATTGCACCAAGACTTTCTTTGCCTTAGCCACCGCCAAGTCGCGGTTCGCCAAAGGCTTGTATAGTGAAAGGAGGTGCAATCTTGACGCAATCTCGTGCTTAGTCCAATTATCCACATCCATTGGCTCCAAGGAGGAGAGGAAGATGTTTAGAAGAAGTTGGTTGATTGCTTGCCTTACAGCGCTTTTGGTGACGACCTTGATCGTCTCCTGTGCGCCGCCGGCCACGCCGACGCCTGCAGTTGCGCCGCTGCCGGAGAAAGTAGTGGTCGGCTGTCTGGAACCCCTCACGGGTGCGTATGCGGTCTTCGGCACCGAAGCCAAGATCGGGATGGAAATCGCCGTCCAGCACATCAATGAGGCGGGGGGCATCCAATCGCTCGGTGGCCTGCCGCTGGAACTGGTGGTTGAAGACTCCGGGGAGGATGCGGACACCGCCAAGCTGGGCGCTGAGAGCATCATCGCCAAGCACCATCCGGTGGCCATTCTAGGCCTCTACATCAGCCGTCTCACCATGGCCGCATCGGAAGTCACCGATAGGGAGGGGGTGATCGTGATAGCCGATGCCCTGGTGGACGACCTGACGCGGATAGGCCGCCGCTATCTGTTCCGGCCTTGTCCCAAGGCTGGCCAGCATGGCGCTTCGGCGATCCAATTTGCCCTAGACGCCGCTGAAAGGGCTGGGGTGCCGGTGGAGCGGGTGGCTATCCTGAACGAGGACTCAGCCTTCGGAAGGAGCGTCTCCACCGGTGCCATGCAGGCCGCCCTGGACAATGGACTGACCATCGTCTACCAGGCAGAGTACCCCTATGACATTGCGGATGCGTCCACGATTGTCGCAGCGGTCGCGGCCGCGAAGCCTGACGTTGTGGCGCATTGCCCCTATTTTATGGACGGGATCATCTTTGCTAGCGCCTTCCGAGAGGCGAACGCTCTCCCCAAGTTCATCTCCGGAATGGGAGCCTGCGGCTTCACGGATCCCGAATCCATAGAAGCCCTGGGTGATACAGCCAACTACTACTCCAATACCTACAGCTACAATCCGTTCAAGGACGCGCCGCAGAACAACAAGTTTGTCGAAGATTTCACGGCGCAGGTCGGGCACATCCCCACCGAGGCAGCAGGGATGAACTACTATGCCATGTGGGTGCTGAAGGAAGCGCTCGAGCGCTCGGGGGAGATGTTCCCCGACGATCCGCTGAACCCGGATAACCTGCGGCAGGCTTTCCTGGCGCTCGACCTGACCTCCGGGCCGGCGGTGGAGACGTATCCTGGGGATCGCATTACCTTCAATGAGCAGGGAGACAATCCCTATGCCAAGGCCGTGGTCCTACAGGTGATCAATGGGGAGCCCAAGGCCGTCTGGCCCTTTGAGGATGCCCAGGTGGAGGCGGTGTTCCCCAGGCCCGATGCCGCCTACTAGAGCGTGCTCAGGCTGGTCTCCCGACCGTGCTCGGCGATCACGTGGTCAGTTTCTGAATCTGGCGGAGGGCATCTGTCTGATCGTCCGCTGGAGATCCCAGTCCGAAGGAGATCAGGCAGATGCCCCTCATCTAATAAGCAGACGTGATTCGACGATGTGGGGGGAACGGTGGAGACTGTCATACAGAACGTGATCAACGGGGCATTGATGGGCTGCATCTATGCTCTCATAACTCTGGGGTTGTCCATTGTTTTCGGCGTGATGAACGTCGTCAACTTCGCCCACGGCGATTTCGTCATGTTGTCCATGTATTTCAGCTTCTGGGTAGGCGCGTTGTGGGGGTTCGACGCCGTGGCGACGCCGGCTCTCACGTTTCCGCTCCTGTTCCTGTTCGGAGTGCTGGCATACTATGTCCTGATTGACCGTACGCTACGTGAGAAGTACGTCACGCAGATCGCCGTCACGGTTGGGCTGATGACGCTGCTGCGTGCCCTTGCCCAGATGGTGTGGAAAGCGCAGCCGCGGGCACTACCCTACTCCATCATACAGGGTAGCATACAGGTAGGGGGCGTCACCATTATGCTCTCCCGGCTGGTCACGGCGACGGTCAGCATCGTCGCTATACTGGGTGTGTATCTCTTCCTGACGAAGACGTGGCCGGGACGGGCCATACGGGCGGCGTCCGACGATCTGGATGCCGCATCGTTGACGGGGGTAAACTACAAGCAAACCTACGCCCTTGCCTTCGGGCTGGGGTCGGCTCTGACGGCTTTGGCGGGCGGCTTGCTGATGTCATTCCAGCAGGTGGACCCGACTATGGGACTGCGTTTCGGGCTGTTGAGCTGGTGCATCCTGGCTCTGGCGGGATTGGGTTCGATGCCTGGCTTGCTGATCTCTGGTGTGATTGTGGGCGGGACCGAGGCGCTGACGATGACCCTCTGGGACCCTAGAGCCCGTTCGCTCATCGTTTACCTCATGTTCATTCTGGTGTTGTGGCTGAGACCCAGAGGACTCTTTGGGAGGAAATAGTGAGGGCAAAACAGCGCGCCATAAAAACGTCGTTGTTGGTGATCGGATTGGCCCTCATCCTGGGGGTGCCTGTCCTGGTCGGGGATAACCAGTACAACATGGTGCTGGCCACTACGGTGGTCCTGTACGCTGTCCTGGCTACGGCCTGGAACCTCATCGGTGGCATGGCCGGGCAACTCGACCTCGGTGCCTGGGCCTATCTAGGGCTGGGGGCCTTCACCACCGGCACCCTGCTCCTCAGGTGGAACATATCCCCCTGGCTGGGGATGATGCTGGGAGGACTGGTGGCAACTGGCTTTGCCGTACTGATTGGCCTTCCGTTCTTCCGGTTCGGCATCAAGGAAGTGTGGTACGCGCTGTCCTCAGCGGCCCTGGTCGAGGTCTTGAGAGTGTTCTTCATGATCTGGGAAGATGTTGGGGGGCCGACGGAGCGCTACTTGCCGTTCTACTCCTGGTCTATCTACCATATGCGCTTTGCGTCTTACGTTCCTTTCTATTACATTCTGCTAGCGATGCTGGTGATCGCTTTTCTTTTGAACTGCAGGATTGCGAAATCGAAACTCGGTTACTATCTGCTGGCTCTGGGCGAAAACGAGGACGCGGCCGAAGTGCTGGGTGTTGACGCTCGCACCTGCAAACTCAAGGCGCTGATGATCTACGCGTTCCTGGTCGGGGCCACAGGCGGCGTATATGCCTGCATATACGGTTTCATCCACCCCAACTTCTTCAGCAGCCCTCTGAGCATCAAAGTGGCGATCCTGGGCATCGTGGGCGGCATGGGCATCACCTATGGACCGCTTGTGGCGGCCGTCCTATTGGTCAGCTTCCAGGAGTTCCTGCGGGCTAGTTTGGGTGGCCAGTTGGAGGGGCTGCACCTCGCCGTCTACGCGGTGATCCTGATCCTCATCGCGCTTTTCAGGCCCCGGGGCATCGCCACCTTTTTCCAGGATGCCTATGACAAGGTCATCTCACGTTTCGCACCTACGAGGGAAAAAGATGTCGTTCGAGCCGATTCTCCAGGTGTCTGATCTGACAAAGAGGTTTGGCAACCTGGTAGCCGTAGATGACGTAAGCATGCAGATCTACGAGGGGGAGATCGTGGGCCTCATCGGGCCCAACGGTGCCGGAAAGACCACCTTATTCAACGTGATCACCGGGCTGTACAAGCCGGACACTGGTCGGGTCGTTTTCAAAGGCGCTAACATCACGGGTCTTCTGCCGCACAAGGTCTGCAAGTTAGGCATGTCCCGCACGTTTCAGGTGATGAAGGCGTTCAACAACCTGACCGTCGAGGACGCCGTGCGAGTCGGCGCCTACAACCGGTGTAGCGAGAGGGAAGTGAATGCCAAAGTGGACGAGGTGATCGCGTTCTGCGATCTTAAGGAAATCGCTCACCAGAAGTGCGGTGACTTGGGGCTGGCTCCCTTGAAAAGGGTAGAACTGGCGAGAGCGATGGCCACGGAGCCCGATCTGCTACTTCTGGATGAGGCGGGAGCCGGGTTGAACGCGGTGGAACTTGCCGAGCTGATGGCGATGCTGCGAAGGCTGAACGAGGAAAAGAAGGTCACCCTATGCGTGGTGGAGCACGTGATGCAAATGGTCATGGGGCTCTGCGCACGCATCATCGTTCTGGATTCAGGGGATATCATCGCTGAAGGCTGCCCGAGCGAGATCAGTAAGAACCAGAGGGTGATCGAAGCATACCTAGGGGAGAGAGCGTGAAGATGGAAAGGTTTTTGCAGGTATCTGATCTGAACGCCGGTTATGGAAAGGTCCCTATCCTTCGTAGCGTGACCTTTTATATCGATGAGGGTGAGGTCGTTGCCATCATCGGCCCCAACGGAGCGGGCAAGACCACGCTGCTCAAGACGATCTCCGGTCTGATCAAGCCTTATTCGGGAAAAATCATCTTCGAGAGACGCGAGATCACAGGGCTGGCGCCTCACGCCGTGGCGAGGGCCCGCATTTCCCATGTCCCTGAAGGAGGTAGGCCCTTTGCCAACATGAGCGTTCGGGACAATCTGTTGATGGGGGCATATGGGCACAGGGAGAGCCTGAAGGACGGCGTGCTTGAGGAGGTGTTCACAATCTTCCCGGTGCTCAAAGAACGGCAGAGCCAGCTGGCCAAAACGCTGAGCGGCGGCGAGAGGCAGATGCTTGCCATAGGCCGGGGGCTAGCCGCCAGACCCAATCTTCTGATGCTGGATGAGCCGTCGCTGGGCCTGGCTCCGAAGCTTGTGGACGAGATCTACCAAAAACTGTACACCTTGAGAGAGCGCGGGTTGACGGTGCTGCTGGTGGAACAGAACATCACCTACGCTCTGGAACTGGCCGACAGGGGATACGTGTTGGAGAACGGGCGCATCGTCCTGGAGGGAAGCGGCGAGAAACTGGCGCAAAGCGTTCATATCAAGAAGCATTACCTGGGGCTCTAAACGAAGAGACCCGGGGAAACCGGTTCAACATGTCTGTGCCACTGATCAAGCTGAACCGGGGCGTGCCCCCATATGAGCAACTCAAGGACAGTTACATCCCCACACGGGAGATGGTCGAGAGGATCCGGCCGGACCTGACGAACCTCCATCCCCTGCCGCGCGTCAACGAAATCTCCACCGACGTGGATACCCTGTCCGGCGCGGCTTGCTTCTGTAAGGCGTGAAAGGCATGTTCGCCCGCATGGCTCTTATCGCCCTGGTCACGGGGAGGATATAGGCGATTCCGCATGCTGTACGATGGACGAACTACTAGTGGGGAGAGTAGAGTGATGGAGCAACACGAGTTCCACGTACTAGGGAAGGTAACCCCTCGCAAAGATGGAATCGGCAGGGTCACGGGGCAGGAGCAGTACACCACGGACATCATTCTGCCGCGCATGCTGCACGGACGCATCCTGTCCAGCCCCTACGCCCACGCCTGCGTGAAGAGCATTGACGTCAGCGCTGCGGAGGCAATGGGGGCCGTATGTATCACCTTCGACCACATCCCCCACGTGCGCTACAACGAGCGCATCATCACCATCCCTACCGTCTTGCACAAGGACCATTACGTGCTCGTTGACAAGGTGCGGCGCATGGGGGAGGCGGTCGCCGCCGTGGCAGCAGAGACCGAGGCGTTGGCCGAAAAAGCGGTGCGCGCCATCAAGGTCGAGTACGAGGTACTGCCCGTGGTCACCGACCCCATGGAGGCGATGAAGCCAGGGGCCGAACCCATCTACGAAACGGTGCTCTGGGGCGATAAAGAGATCGGGATCGAGAACAACATCGCCTGCACCCGCAGCGTCGAGGAAGGGGGCGTAGATCGGGCTTTTGCCGAGGCGGACGTCATCGTCGAGGGCACCTTCAGGACCCCCAAGATTTACCACATGCAACTGGAACCCAAGACCGCCGTTTGCCGTCCGGAGAGCGACGGTGGCCTTACCGTCTGGGCGACAACGCAGTCCATCCACAACGTGCGCATCTTACTGGGCGAGATCTTCGACATCCCCCTCAGCAAGATCAACGTCATACGCGTGCCCATCGGCGGCACCTTCGGGTCCAGCATCCACATGAATCCGCCGATCCCCATTTGCGCCGCGCTGGCGCTCAAAGCCCGCCGTCCGGTCAAACTGACCCTGACGCGGGAAGAGGACATGCACGACCATACGAAGTACCCCACCCAGATTCACCTTAGGCTGGCTGCCAAGAAGGACGGCACGTTGACCGGCACGGAGATGGACCTGATCACCGACATCGGTGCGCACAACATCCAGCCCTACTCCTTCCTGGGGGTGTGTGTCGGCTGGCTGGTCTCCCTCTATCGGTTTTCCAACGTGCGCTATCATGGCACGGCCGTCTACACAAACAAAGTGCCCTCCTGCGCGATGCAGGGGTTCGGCAACCCTCAGGTCACGTTTGCCGTCGAGTCTCTGATGGACGAACTGGCGGAGAAATTAGACATTGACCCGATCGAACTTCGCCTCCGGAACTACGTCGGCCTGGGGGATACCTTCTGGGGACAGGGGCCGCTAGTGCGCTCCATCGTGCAGAGCGACGGGGTGCCGGAGTTGCTCCACCGGGGCGCCGAGATAGTAGGCTGGCAGAACCGGCCCCGTCCGGGCTCGCTGACGGGCCGCTACCGCCGCGGCATCGGGATGGCGCGCGGCTTCCACACCTCCAGCGCCGGTGCGCCTCAACCGGGGGACGTGATCGACTTTTCCGGTGCGCTGGTCAAGATCAACCAGGATGGCTCGGTGGACGTCGTGACGGCTGTGATCGACCCCGGCGGTGGCACCCTAGAGGCGATGGCCAAACTGGTGGCTGAGGCGCTGTGTGTGCCGTTGGACAAGGTGAACATCGCTCCTGGGGAGACCTGTTCGACGGTTTACGACGTCGCCACCCACGCCACGCGGGGTGTCTACGCCGGCGGCGGTGCGGCCGTGAAAGTGGCCCAGCAGGTCCGACAGGAACTGCTAGAGACGGCGGCCCGCTACCTGGACGTGATGCCCGAGGCGCTGACGATTCAGCCAGACGAGGAACTGGGTCAGGGAGTCATCTACGCCCCAGCGATCCCGGACCGCCGGATGACCATCGGCGAAATCGCTACCAAGTGCTGGGCGAACAGCTGGAAGATCATCGCCGCCGTGGATAGTTACCGTCCGACCCACTGTCCACCGGCCTACGTCAGCGTGTTCGTGGAGGTCGAGGTGGACACGTGGACTGGGCAGGTGCGCACGGTGCGGGCCGCGATGGGGAGCGACTGCGGCACGGTCATCAACCCGGACATGGCAACGGGGCAATTGGAAGGGGGGCTATCGAAAGGGACAGGCTTTGCCCTATACGAGGACAACCAGTGGGACGCCCACGGACAGGTGTTGTCCAAGGGCTACATGCTTGATACCAAGACGCCTGGCATCAGTGAGAGCCCGTACCTGGGTAACCTGAGCGTGTGTTTCGCGCACACCTACGAGCCCAGCGGCCCCTTTGGCGCCAAGGGCGTCGGAGAGGCAGCAACCAACCCGGTCGCAGCAGCCTACGCCAATGCGATCTACAACGCCCTCGGCATCCGCTTCTACGAACTGCCGATCACGCCAGAGAAGATTCTGGCCGCGCTGAGGGAACGGCCCAAATGAACACGATGACAAATTCGCACATCCTGGTGCATGAGTTTCAGTACCTGGAGCCCACGTCGGTGAGGGACGCAATCGCCCTGCTGAGCCAGTATGGGGACCGCGCCCGGGTGCTGGCAGGTGGCACCGACCTGATCGTCCAGATGAAGATGGAATGTCTGGCTCCTGAGTACCTGATTAGCATCCGCAAGATCCCCGGACTGGACACGGTTGTGCTCCAGGGCGACGAACTGCACATCGGGGCGCGCACTCCTATCTATGCCATCCGCGATAACCCGCGGGTTCGGGCTCGCTACCTGGCTCTGGCGGAGGCGTGCGCCGCTTTTGGCTCCACGCAGATCCAGGTGATGGGTACCATCGGTGGGAATCTGTGCAATGGCTCGCCTGCGTCCGATTCCGCGCCGACACTGATCGGCTTTGGCGCGGAGGCAGTGATCAACGGCCCCGATGGTGGAAGGCGCCTGCCGCTCGACGAGTTCTTCCTCGGGCCTAGCAGGACGGCCCTGCGGAAGGGTGAACTGCTCATCGCGGTCGCTCTTCAGCGGCCGCAGCCGGGAACCGGGAGCGCGTTTCTGAAAGTCTCACGCGTGGCCGCCGACATTGCCAAGGTCAACGCGGCGGTGATGCTGGTGCGCGAAGGGGATCGCATTGTGGATTGTCGGCTGGCCTTCGGGTCCGTCGCGCCCACCCCGATGCGCACCAGAAAGGCCGAAAGGCTGCTGATCGGCCAGGTCTTCAACGCGAATCTGGTCACCCGGGCAGCGGAGGTGGCCTCCGAAGAGATCTCGCCCATAGATGACGTGCGGTCGACCGCCTGGTATCGGTATCAGGTCGTCAAGGCGATGACCTACGATGGTTTGAATATCGCGTGGAAGCGCGCCGTACAGGAGCGGTTGGCTCAGCCTGACGAGGAGCAGCCCTCCCCTAAGGGGAAGTCTTCAGACCACGCAGCGGAGCCCGCGTCTACGCTCCGGGTGTCGGCGACAGAGCAGTATCCTATCGAACTGATGGTGAACGGGGTGAGGTACAGGCTCTCGGTGGCACCCAACGAGTTGCTGCTGAACGTGCTGCGAGAAAAACTGGAACTGACCGGCTCCAAGTACGGCTGTGGCATCGGCGAGTGCGGCGCGTGTACCGTTTGGATGGACGGCAAGCCGGTGCTGTCGTGCCTGGTGCTGGCCGTCGCGGCCAACGGCAGCGACATCGTGACCGTGGAGGGGCTGCAGGGGCCAGACGGGGAACTGGACCTGCTGCAGGAGGCGTTCATCGAGCACGCGGCCTTCCAGTGCGGTTACTGCACTCCCGGCATTTTGATGACGGCGAAGAGTTTGCTGAGCGAGAACCCGTGCCCCACGGAGGAGGAGGTGCGGGGTTACTTGAAGGGGAATCTCTGCCGTTGCACCGGTTACGCCAGCATCGTGCGCGCGGTGATGAGTTGCGCCCATGCGCAGGCGGGCGGTGAGAAACGCGGTTAGCCTGTTTCAAAGTGTGCTTCGAAGAGCCAATCACGTGGAGAAACTTCTCTGGAGCGACATAAGCAGAAGGGAGACATAGATGCTGCCGGAATTTGATCTCTTGATGCCACAGGCGCTGCCGGAGGCCCTCGATCTGCTAGCCGAAGGCGCACCCGATGTCACACCGCTGGCCGGTGGTACGAATCTGCTCGTGGACATGCGCGGCGGCCGCCACCGTCCCAGCGTGCTGATGAACATCGCAGGGCTGGACGAACTGCGTGGCATCCGGCAGGAGGACGGGCACCTGGTCGTGGGCGGCGGGGTGACCGTCGCCGAGTTGCTGGATGACCCGCTGATCGCCCGACATGCTTCCGTCCTGAGGGAGGCCGCCGCCGTCTTCGCCAACCCCCTGGTGCGCAACCGGGCCACGGTGGGGGGCAATTTGGTGGATGCCTCGCCGGCGGCGGACACGGCCTCTCCGCTGCTCGTCTTGGACGCGGAGGTCGAACTAGTGAGCCGGGAAGAGATGCGCCGCGTGCCGCTGGAGGAGTTCATAGTCGGCGTGCGCGAGACACTGCGTCAGCCACAGGAGTTGCTGGCAGCGGTTCGCTGGCCGGTGCCACCGCCTCGCAGCGCCGGAGCCTTCCACAAACTAAGGTCGCGCCAGGCCGGCGCCATATCCGTGCTGAGCGCCGCCGTGATGGTAGAGGGCGACGAGAGCGGGCGCTGTCGGCAGGCGCGCATCGCCCTGGGTGCGGTGGCCCCGCGCCCCATCCGTGCGCATGCCGCTGAGGATCTATTGCGTGGCCAGCCGCTGACGCCTGAGATCATCGCCGAGGCCGCCCGCCTCTCCGCGGAGGCAACGCGCCCCATTGACGACATCCGAGGCTCGGCGGTCTATCGCCAGCGGGTGGCAGAGGTGCTCGTGCGCCGTCTGCTGACCAGAGTCGCCGAAGATCTTTGCCGGTAGGAGGAAAGCGATGCAACCGAGAGTTGTGACCCTCAACGTAAACGGGCGGAAGCACCAGATCGCTTTGGCCGCAAATGTGACCCTGCTCCAAGCCCTGCGCGACCTGGGTTATACGGACGTCAAGAACGGCTGTGAGAAAGGGGACTGCGGCGCATGCGCTGTGCTGTTGAACGGCAAGGCTGTGAACAGTTGTCTCGTGCTGGCCTGGCAGGCCGACGGTGTGGAGATCATCACCGACGCCGGGCTGGGGACGGTGGACAATCCCCACCCGCTGCAGGAAGCCTTCGCCGACGCCGACGCGGTGCAGTGCGGCTATTGCACACCGGGTATGATCATAATGGCGAAGGCACTGCTGAACCGCAACCCCAATCCCACCGAGGACGAGATCCGCGAGGCCATCTCGGGTAACCTGTGCCGCTGCACGGGCTACGGGCAGATCATCGAGGCGATCCTGGTCGCAACCGGGAAGATGGCTGCTGCAGGCCCTTCGACGGGCTCAGGGCAAGGAGGTGAGGGATGAAATACAAGGCCAAGCCACTCCCTCCTGTTCAACTACCCGAGCTGCGCCAGGTAGGCAAACCACTGCGCCGAGTGGACGCGCTGAGTAAGGCGGTTGGCGCTACCATCTATGCCGGTGACTTCACGATGCCGAACATGCTGCATGTCAAGGTGCTGCGCAGCACCCATCCCTCGGCGCGCATCAAGCGCCTGGCTGTGAACAAGGCGCGGGCGCTGCCCGGCGTGGCCTGTGTGTTGACGGGGGAGGATCTGCCAGACGCCAGACTGGTCACGGACATACCCGCCCAGACAGGGCAAAAGCGTCGCGTCCGTTGGGATGTGCCGGTGCTGGCCTCCGATGTGGTGCGCTTCGTAGGTGACCCCATCGCGCTGGTGGCGGCGGAGAGGCTGGATATCGCGGAGCGCGCGCTGGAGTTGATCGAGGTGGAGTACGAGCCGCTGCCTGTTATCCCCGATCCCCTGGAGGCGATGAAGCCTGGCGCGCCCGTGGTCTTCCCGCCCGACAATGTCGTGGCCCGCTGGAAGATCCGCAAAGGCGACCTAGAGGCGGGCATGACCGCGGCCGACCTCATCGTGAAGAACAGCTTCCGCGTGCCCTTCGTTGAGCACGCCTACCTCGAGACCGAGAGCGGCGTGGCCTGGGTGGACGAACGGGACGTGATCAACATCCGCGTCTCCACCCAGGTTGTCGAGCATTTCCGCAGCATCGCCCTGGCCGTGGGGGTCCCGCAGAACAAGATCCGTGTTCAGGGTGCCATGGTCGGTGGCGGCTTTGGTGGCAAAGAGGACATCACAGTCGAGATCTTCCTGGCGCTGCTGGCCAAGCATACGCGCCGTCCGGTGCGACTGGTGTACACGCGCGAGGAGTCTATCATGGCCCACTCCAAGCGCCATCCTTTCATCATCACCCATCGCACCGGCGTCAAGAGGAACGGGCGTATCACCGCTGCCGAGATCGAGATGGTCGCCGACTCCGGGGCATATCCCTACTTGAGCGCCTACGTGTTGCTCTACGCCACGGTGATGGCGGGTGGCCCCTATCGCATAGATAACCTCCACGTGGATAGCGTGGTGGTGGCCACCAATAACCCCTTCACTAGCGCCTGCCGTGGTTTTGGCGGCCCGCAGGCGTGCGTCGCCTACGAGCAGCAGATGGACGAGATCGCCAAGGCGCTGGATATGGACCCGCTGGAGGTGCGACGCATCAACTATCTCCGGACGGGCGACTGGAACGCCACCGGGCAGAAGATGGAAAGCGCCGTTTGGCTGGAGGAGACGGCCACGCGGGCGCTGGAGGCACTGGGCGAAAAGAGGCCCGACCATGGCTCGATCAAGGTGGGGCGGGGCTTTGCCTCCTATTTTCAGAGTTATGGCCGCATCACCTGGCTGCACGACACCTCCCAGGCTTGGGTCGGTGTCGAACTGGACGGCACTGTGGTGATCCGCTGCGGAGTACCCGATCACGGAGGTGGGCAGGTGTCCAGCCTCTGCCAGATCGTCAGTGAGGTGCTGGGGGTCCCGTTGGATCAGGTGACAATCTACAGCACAGACTCAGCGCTGACGCCCCTGGCGGGCACGACGACCGCCACCCGCCAACTCTACATGTCGGGCAACGCTGTCTTTCAGGCCGCCAGCGCGGTGCGCGAGGTCCTGCTCGGCCGCGCACAAAAGCACTTCGAGGAGCCACTCGACAACCTGGACTTGGCCGATGGCAAGGTGTTCGTCAAGGACAAGCCAGAGGAATCGCTTCCGCTGGCAGAACTGGCCGCGATATGCGCCGCTGAGGGCCTGCCGCTTTCGAACCTGGCCCTGTTCAAAGCCCCCTTCACCGATCCCATTGATCCAGAGACCGGTCAGGGGCGGGTCTTCCCCGACTTTACCTTCGGCACACAGGCGGTCGAGGTGGCCGTGGATACCGAGACGGGCGAGATGACGGTGCTCAAGAGCGTTGCTTGCCACGATGTAGGTCGAGCCATCAACCCCGCCGCGGTCGAGGGACAGATCCAAGGCGGTAGCACCCAGGGACTGGGCTACGCGCTGATGGAGGAGTTGGTGGTCAAGGACGGCGTGATCCAGACGCCGTCGCTCTCCGAGTATCTGATCCCCACAGCGCGCGATTTCCCCACGACGAAGGTGATCATCCTGGAATCGGGCACGGGCCTGGGGCCGTTTGGTGCTAAGGGCATCGGCGAACCGGCGCTCACGCCCGCCGCGCCGGCGGTCGCCAACGCCGTCGCCAACGCCATCGGGGCGCGCATCTACGACCTGCCTCTGACGCCGGAGAAGGTGTTGGCGGCGTTGGACCGCGCCAGGAGTAGTCAAGAGTAAAACGGGATCGCGAAGGGTTGCTCGCGTTGGGCTTGTGCCTTGCGTATATAGAACTGGGGAGAACGTCACAAAGAGGCTAGGGATTTCACGAATAAGATAAGGAAACCAGATTCGTGCAACTCGTGGCAAAAGAGCGGTCATCTACGCTCTCCCAATGTCGTTTTGAGATTCGGAGTCACAAGCACGGCGCGAGTATACGTGTTATGCCAGCAGGATAGGGAGGAGAAGCGGTGGAGAAGCCGTTTGACCTGCTGCTAGTCGGAGGCACGGCCGTCACCGGTAAGGGGATGCACCGTGCCGACGTGGGCGTGCGGGGCGAGGTGATCGCCGCTATTGAGGCGGACCTGCCACGCGAGGTCGCCGGGGAGGTGGTGGACATCACCGGAAAGTACGTCTTTCCCGGCATCATTGACGTGCACGTCCATCCAGTCTACCTGGATAGCGTGGAGGAGTGTTCGCGGATCGCCTCCTACGGCGGCACGACCACGCTACTGCACTTCGCCTACGCCCGTCCCGGAGAGAGCCTGGTGGAGCGCGTGGAGCAGATGCTTCAGGACGGGCTGGCGCACTCCCGCCTGGACTTTGGACTGCACGGCGGGCTGTTTGAGGCCCCCCGGCAGGTGCCGGAGATCCCCCAGGTCATGGAGATGGGCGTCCGTACCTTCAAGTTCTTCCTGACCTACCTCAAACAGGGGTGGTATACGGACGACTATCAGTTGATCAGGGCGATGGACATCTTGGCGGAGTGTGGGGGCATGGCCATGGTCCACGCCGAGAACGGGGGTGGCATTGATTACCTGGAGGATAAGTACCTCAAGGGGCCGAACGCCTCGCCCAACCAGTTCAATGCCTCCCGTCCGGCTGCGCTGGAGGAGGAGGCGGTCTTTCGTGCTCTCTGTCTGGCCGAGGTGGTGGGTTGCCCGCTGTACATTCCCCACGTTACCGCTGCCCGTGCGCTGCGGCCTATCCATCGCGCTCAGGCGGAGGGGCGGAGGGTCTTCGCCGAGACCTGCCCCCACTACCTCACTCTGACGCAGGAGATCATCGAAGAGCGCGGGGCGCTGGCCAAGATCGGGCCGCCGATCCGCACCGCCCACGACCGGGCTGCGCTATGGGAGGCGCTACGCGATGGCACGCTCCAGGTGGTGGCCTCGGACCACGCACCCAAGCGGAAGGATGTACGGGGGGATTTCCTGGAGCAGAGTTTCGGCTCGCCGCAGATCGAGACGCTGCTGCCGCTGACCTACGACGGGGGGGTCAACCAGGGGCGCATCAGCGTGGTGCGCCTGGTGCAGGTGTTGTGCGAGAACCCCGCGCGCATCTTTGGGCTCTACCCACGCAAGGGCACGATCGCCGTCGGTTCCGACGCGGACTTGGTGGTCTTTGATCCAACCCGCAAGTTCACCATCCGCGCGGAGAACCAGCACTCCAACGCCCGGTACACCCTATATGAAGGACGCACGGTATTGGGTTGGCCGGAGATCTCCTTCCAGCGAGGACACCGTGTTCTGTGGCAGGGGGATATCGTGGCCGAACCGGGGCAGGGGCAGTTCCTGCCCACGCTCGAATCACAGGCGGAGCCTGTTCACCACTGATGAGGAGATAGGGGTTGAGGGAGAAGTTGCTCACCGGGAATGAGGCCCTTGCCCTGGGCGCTCTGCACGCCGGGGTAAAGGTCGTGACCGGCTACCCGGGCACGCCGTCCACGGGGGCGCTGGACAGTCTTCTTGCAACGGACCCCGAGGGCGTGTACGTGGAATGGAGCACCAACGAAAAGGTCGCGTTTGAGATAGCGGCGGGCGCTTCGTGGGCCGGTCAGCGGGCCCTATGCACGATGAAGATGTCAGGGCTGAACGTGACCTACGACTCCTTGATCTCCGTCGCGTATTCGGGCTGTATTGGCGGTCTGGTGATCTACGTGGCCGACGACCCGGGCGTTCATGCCGGCATGGCGGAGCAGGACTCCCGCGGCTTTGCCCTCATGTCCGACCTGCCCATGCTGGAGCCCGCTTCGGTGGCGGAGACGTACCGGTTGACTCAGGTCGCCTTCGACCTATCGGAGCAGACAGGGACTCCCGTCTTTGTCAGACTGGTGACCGCCATCGCCAACTCCAAGGCGCCGGTGGAGGTGGAGGAGCTGGCGCCCGTTCCCGAGCGGGAGGCGAAACTATTGCGGGACATCGCCCGGTTCACCAAGGCTGGCTCCGCCATCTGCATGGCCCAGCATCGTGACCTGATCGCCCGGCTGGAGAAGGCAGCCCAGATCATCGGCGAGATGGGATTGAACCGGCTCCAACTGGCCGCGGGAGCGGGAGGGCTGGGCATCGTCGCCTCGGGGGTAACGTCCTCCTACCTGGAGGAGGGGTTCGAGATCGCAGCGCAGTTCGGGTTCGAGCAGGACGCGGTCTCCGTACTGCGAGTGACCGCAGTCAACCCGTTCCCGGCCACGGAAGTGCAGGCACTACTTCGCCACTGCGACACCATCATAGTCCTGGAGGAACTGGAGCCATACATCGAGAAGGGCATCTGCGTGGAAGCCCAGAGGATAGGCTTTGCGGGCAGGGTTGTCGGCAAACTGGACGGTCCCTTTGAGCGGGTCGGCGAGTATGGCGTGGGCCAGGTGGTGCAGGGCATCGGCGTGGCGCTGGATCTGCTCATCCCAGAGGATCTGTTAGCGGGGGACGACGCGGCGGAGCGGCTGGCGGCCGAGCGCCCCATCACCGTCTGTGCGGGCTGCCCCCACCGCGGGACTTTCATGGCCATCGACCGGGCCATCAGAAGGCTGGGGTATAAGAAGGATGAGGTGATGGTGACGGGGGACATCGGCTGCACGATCCTGGGGATGAACCCGCCGTTCCACACCGTCTGGAACGAGGTCTCCATGGGCGCCAGCGTCAGCCTCGCTCAGGGGTACGTCCACGGCGGGGTCAAGACCCCGGTAATCGCCACCATCGGGGATTCCACCTTCTTCCACGCTGGCATCCCGGGCCTGATCAACGCCGTCCAGCACCAGGTGCCTCTGACCCTGATCATTCTGGACAACGGCTGGACCAGCATGACTGGGATGCAGGTGAATCCAGGCACCGACCAGGCCTCCCAGCAGCCCGGCAACCGCAGGCTGGACATCGCGAGGATCATCCCCGCACTGGGGGTGGAACACTTCTCCATTATTGATCCCTTCGACCTGGATGAGTCCACTGCCACTATCCAGAAAGCGCTGACGCTGCCAGGGGTCAAGGTCGTGCTCTCGCGTCAGGAGTGCGCCATCCAGGCCATGCGGCGGGGTCTCCGGGTCGGGCAGGTCAGGGTGTTGCCTGAGAACTGCAACTTGTGCAAACTGTGCATCAGCGTCACCGGGTGTCCTGCCATTGACATCGAAGAGGATGCCATTGCCCTCGACCCCGTTCTGTGCTACGGCTGTGGCCTGTGTGCTGCGGTTTGCAACCGTGAAGCCATCGTGAAAGGGCCTCCAACATGAACTATGACGTTCTTCTCGTGGGCGTTGGTGGTCAGGGGGTCCTGACCATGGCCGAGATTGTGGCTGAGGCGGCCTTCCGTAAGGGGATTCCGGTCAATTTCTACCCGACGAAAGGCATGGCCCAGCGGGGTGGATTCGTCAAGGCGCAGGTTCGACTGGGTCGCCAGACAGTCGGGCCGAATATTCCCGAGAAGGGCGCTGACCTGGTGATCGCGATGGAACTGTCCGAGGCGCTCAAGGCGGTTCGCTTCATCAAGCCCGGCAAGGAGTTCGTGCTCTTTGGCCACGTCTGGTCGCCGATGGCTGTTATGCTGGGCAAGGCCGCCTATCCTACGCTGGAGCAGGTGCGACAGCAGGTGCAAGCGGCTGGGGGCAGCATGCTCTACCTTGACGCCGAGAGCCTGCCTCTTTATCAGGATATGCCTGTTCCAGCAAATGTGTATGTGCTGGGTGCGGCCATCGGCCACACCGGACTGTTGGACTCATCGGACGTGGCACAACTCGTGCAAATGAAGTGGGCCAGGGGCAGGGTGCGCAACGTTCTTGCGTTTCAGGCGGGGATTGAGGCTAACCTTGATGGTTCATAGCACCAGTGTTCTGGGGAGCACTTGATGAGTATCCAGAGCCTTTTCTACCCCAGAGGGGTGGCCGTTGTGGGCTCCACATCGGAGGGCAAGCTTGGCTACGAGCTGATCCGCCAGGTCCTGGATGGTGGTTATCACGACGTTTTTGCGATCAACCCCAAGGGTCGGGGGGTCTTCTCCGTCCCGGGCTATGACGCGGTGGTCAAAATCGACCGGCCCGTGGACCTGGCCGTCATCGTATCGCCTACTCCGACGGTGCCAGGTGTGCTGGAGGATTGCGGTCGGGCTGGTGTCAAGGCGGCTGTGATCATTACGGCAGGGTTTTCCGAGGTCGGTAACAGAGCGGGGGAGGATGAGATCAAGCGGGTGGCCGGGCAATACGGCATACGGTTTGTCGGTCCCAACTGTGCCGGCATCTTAAACACCAGTCACCATCTCTTCCCAACGCTGGAGACCAGGCCGCCTGTTGGGGAGGTGGCCATCGTTGCCCAGAGTGGTGCTGTAGGAGGCGTTTTTCTGTCCTGGGCGAAGGAGTATGGGCTGGGCGTCTCCAAGTTCGTGAGCTATGGCAATGGGGCTGATCTGAATGAGATCGATTTCTTGCGATACCTGGCTAGCGATCTCGAGACCAAAGTGGTGGCGCTGTACATCGAAAGTGCAGCCAATGGACGGGAGTTTATGCAAGCGGTACAGGAGTGCACCAGCCGCAAGCCCCTGGTGGTCATCAAGGCGGGCCGCACCCAGTCGGGGCAGCGGGCGGCTCTCTCGCACACCGGCTCCATGGCCGGCTCGGACGCCATCTACGATGCCGTCTTGCGAGAGTGTGGAGCTATTCGGGTCTATACGATCGAGGAGATGTTCGATCTCTGCAAAGGCTTCCTCTACGTGCCTCCCCTGAAAGGGCGGCGGGTCGCCATTGTGACCAACTCGGGCGGTCCAGGCGTGGTGGCCGCCGACCGGGCCGAGGGGGTCGGCCTCGAGGTGGCCGAGCCCAGCCCTGAACTGATACAGGAGCTCTCCGAATTCTTACCCGCGCACTGCGCGCTGAACAATCCCATTGACCTGACGGTGGAAGGGACGGAGGACGGGTACCGGAAGACGCTGTTGGCTCTGTTGCAGGAGTACGATGCGGCCCTGGCCTTGAACATTGCCACGCCCTACCTTGACTCTGTGCCCCTAGCCAGGGGAATCTGCGACGCCGCGGAGCAGAGCGGAAAGCCGATAGTGGCCAGCTTCTTGCCCGGGCAGATCGTGGCCAAAGGAATCGCTTACTTGCAGGGGCATGGCATGCCCAACTTTGCCACTGGTGAACGGGCTCTGGCGGCGCTGGCACACATGGCCGAATATGAGGCCCGCAGGGTTGGCAGTCGGTCACTGCCGGAGATCCCCCGCGAGCAAAAGCCGCTGCCTGGCGATGGACAGATGCTTGAACCCGAAGCGATGGTCTGGCTTCGGGAGAACGGCATCCCGGTTCCTGATTTTCGCTTCGCCACGACTCAGGCAGAGGCGGTGCAGGGCTCGGGCGAGATCGGCTATCCTGTGGTGATGAAGGTGGTCTCGCCCGACATTCTGCACAAATCGGATTGCGGTGGTGTGGTCCTAGACATCCGTGATGAAGAAGCGGCCCTGGCTGCTTTTGAAGCGATTCAACAGGCTGTCATGTGCAGGGACTTTCGGGGCGTGGTCATCTATCCGATGATCGAGGGTGTCCAAGAGGTGTTGCTAGGGCTCTCGCAAGATCCCCAGTTTGGCCCCGTAGTCGCCTTTGGCCTGGGCGGTATCTACACCGACATCTGGCACGATATCTCCCTGCGGGTAGCCCCGGTAGATCGCGTCGAGGCTGAGGCCATGATCCAGGAGATCAAATCCTTCCCGCTACTTAAGGGAGTCAGAGGACAGAAGCCCTGTGACCTGGATGCTTTGGCGGACGTTCTGGTCAACTTCTCCCTGCTTCCCTTCCGCTACCCCGAGATCGGCGAGATAGACCTGAACCCGGTCTTCTCGTTCTCGAAGGGATTGGTGGTGGGAGATGTCAGAGTGATACGTAAGGAGCAAGTGAACCGATGACGACACGCATCAAACCACAGCGAGGCCTGGATGCCCTGAAGCCCTACGTGCCCGGCACCCCCATCGAGGAGGTACAGAGGGAATATGGGGTAGAAGATGTGATCAAGCTGGCGTCTAACGAAAATCCGCTGGGCCCGTCGCCCAAGGCACTGGCTGCTATAGAGGAAGCGCTTCCCCGGCTGAACCTTTACCCGGACGGGCAGAGCTACTATCTGCTACACGCGCTTGCGGAGCACCTTGGGGTTGAGCCAGAGCAGGTGACCGTGGGCAATGGGGCAGACGGCATCATTATGCAGACCTGTCTGGCCTACCTGGAGGAGGAGAGCGAGGTCATCGTCAGCCGCTCCTCTTTTCCTGTCTACGACATTTACACCCACATCATGAGGGCGACGCTCATCAAGACGCCCCTGAAGAACTACAGACTGGACCTGGAGGCGATGGCGCAGGCGATCAGCGACAAGACCAAGCTCATCTTTGTCTGCAACCCCAATAACCCGACGGGGACGATCGTCACGGCGGCCGAGGTGGATGCCTTTATGGAGAAAGTGCCCGACCACGTTCTGGTGGTCTTCGACGAGGCCTATTACGAGTTTGTCGATTCCGACGAGTACCCGGATACCCTCAAATATATCTGGGAAGGCCGGAACAACGTGATGATCATGCGTACCTTTTCCAAGTCCTATGGCCTAGCTGGCATCCGCCTGGGATACGCGGTGGCCGATCCCGAGATCCTGGCCCCGCTGAACAGGGTTAAGGAGCCGTTTGCCGTCAACCTACTGGCCCAGGCCGCGGGTATCGCCGCCCTGGAGGACGAAGCCTTTCTCAAGAGGTCGGTGGCGACCAACCACGCGGGGTGTCTCTTTCTGTATCGCGAGTTTGACCGGTTGGGGTTGCAATACGTCGAAAGCCATACTAACTTCATTCTGGTCGAGATCGGCCCGCAGGCGGCAACGATCCAGCAATGGCTGTTGGAGAAAGGCATCATTGTCCGGCCCTGTACCGCTTATGATCTGCCCAACTGCCTCCGCATCACAGTCGGCAACAAGGCTCAGAACGCCCGGTTGATCGAGGCGCTGGAGGGCATGTCTGGCGTCTGGACCGGCGGGGAGAGGTAAAAGCCGAGCCTGGCCAAGACCGGTCTCTGTGAACCGATCTAGGCTGCTTTCACGGGTAGGGCAACCGATCTATAGAAGGAGGAACATGGCACTGGTACAAACAATTCCAGGTAGCCCCGGAAGAATCGTTGTAGCTCTGGGGGGCAATGCCATTCTAAAGCCAGGGCAGAAAGGTCGGGCTGAGGATCAGTTCAACAATGTCAGATCTACGTGCCAACAGATAGTTCGCATGATTGAGGTTGGTCATCAGATTGTAATTACGCACGGAAATGGCCCCCAGGTAGGGGCCATCCTATTGCAAAATGAACAGGCTAGTGGCGTGGTGCCAGCCATGCCTCTGGATATTTGTGGCGCGGAGAGCCAGGGGCTAATCGGTTACATGATTCAGCAGAGCCTGCGCAACATCCTACAGGAGCGGGGAATCAGCGTGCCCGTGGCAACTGTTGTTACGCAAGTCCTAGTGGACGATAAAGACCCAGCGTTTGATAACCCCTACCAAGCCTGTTGGGCCCTTCTACGATGAGGAGGAGACCAGAAGGCTAGACTCTGTGACGCTCAGCGAAGCCCGCCAATATCTTGCGGAGGGGCATTTCGCGGCAGGCAGCATGGGACCGAAAGTCCTAGCTGCTATCCGCTTCCTGGAGAATGGCGGCGAGAGTTGCGTTATCGCTTCCTTGGAAAAGGCCTGGGAAGCCTTGCAGGGCGAGGCGGGGACCAAGATCACTCTTTGAAGGAAACTGACATGAGTTGTGACAATCCGAACGAGGAAAGAGGGTTAATCAATTTCGCCAGAGGCGTTCCCCCTACAGAGGCCTTTCCAATAGAGCAACTCCAGGAGTGCGCCAAGGCTGTTCTACAACGAGAGGGCTCGGTTGTGCTTCAGTACCACCCAGCGGCAGGCTTTATCCCCTTGAGGGGATGGTTGGCTGAGAGATATGGCGTAGCCGTGGAGAGTGTACTCCTCAGCAATGGTTCACTCCAGATCCTGGAGTTTTTGAGTCGGCTGCTGACCTCGCCTGGAGACGTCGTTTTTGTGGAGAGACCCTCCTACGATCGGGCTGTCACCCTCTTTCGGCGGGCAGGGCTGCGAGTGATGGGGGTACCCCTCGAGTCCGATGGTTTTGAGGTCGAGGCTCTTGAGAGGCTGTTCAAGGACGAGAAGCCCAACTTCTTCTATATCATTCCCGACTTCCAGAACCCAACCGGGATTACTACTTCGTTAGCCAAGAGGGAGAAACTAGTTGAATTAGCCGAGAGACATGATTTTTGGATTGTGGAGGACAGCCCTTATCGGGACTTAAGATATTGGGGCCAGGAGGCTCCTGCCATCTTCTCGTTAGGCTCGCAGAAGGCGCTGCACCTTTCGTCCTTTAGCAAGGTTCTCAGTCCTGGAATGCGGGTCGGCTATATTATCGGGCCTGAACACGTGGTGAGCCAGTTGGCCAAGGTAGCGGAGGATACCTACATAACCCCGAATATGCTCAGTCAGGGGATGGTGTATGAGTATTGCCAGAGAGGATGGCTGGACCCCAACATCGAGCGATTGAAGAGCCTCTACCGGCCCAGGCTCGAGGCTTTGGCCTCTGCTCTGGAAGAGTATCTGCCGCGGGTCCAATGGACGAAACCCGAGGGAGGTTTCTTCATAGGGGTGTATCTGCCAGCTGGGGTGGATATTTCTCTTTTGAAGGCTAAGGCGGAGGAGAGGGGGGTGAAACTGAGCGACGGGAGGAGTTTTTTCCCCGATGAGGATGGAGCTGCGTTTTTGCGGCTGCCCTTCTGCGCGCTTTCAGGCGACGAGATCCGAGAAGGGATAAGCCTTCTAGGTTCAATCGTCAATATGCTGACTGCTTGAGGAGGTGAACGTGGGGGGCCTTAGGGGTAAAGATATTTTGACTGCTGAGCAGTTTTCCAAGGAAGAGGTATGGTTGGTCCTTAGGACTGCGGAAAGGCTTGAGGATGAGATAAAGAAGAAAAACCTGGGCCTTTTGCGGGGCTATCTTCTGGCAACACTCTTCTTCGAGCCAAGCACCCGCACTCGGTTATCTTTTGAGGCAGCGATGCACCGCTTGGGTGGAGCGGTGATCAGTGTGGCCCAGGCGAAGACCGCTTCCTCGGCGGCCAAGGGAGAGTCTTTGGCGGACACCGCCCGTACGGTGGAGCATTACTGCGACTTGATCGTCATTCGTCATCCCCAGATAGGCTCAGCGCAGGAGGTTGCTCAGGCCGCTTCCATTCCCGTAATCAACGCTGGGGACGGGGCGGGGCAGCACCCCACCCAGGCGCTGCTTGATATATACACTATCTGGAAGGAATGTGGGCGGTTAGAGGATCTGACCGTAGCGCTGGTAGGAGATCTCAAACACGGTCGGACGGCCCATTCTCTTTCTGCACTCCTTAGCCTTTTTGACATCCGGCTGATTTTCGTCTCCCCAGCAGCACTGGCCATGCCAGTGGAGATCACACAAAGGCTTCGGGCTAGGGGCGTCGAGATTGAGGAAGACGAAGACCTTGCTGCCGCTGCACCGGAGAGCGATCTCTTATACATCACCAGGATTCAAAGAGAGCGTTTCGAAGATCCCGCGGAGTATGAAAGGCTCAAGGGAATTTACCTGGTGGACAATTCGCTGGTTCAGAGGTTCAAGGAAGGGACAGTGGTAATGCATCCCTTGCCCCGTGTGGATGAGATAGCTCCAGAGGTAGATTCCTATCCTGGTGCAGCATATTTCCGGCAAGTGAGGAACGGTCTCTACATCCGTATGGCTCTGCTATCGCTTGTCCTAGGCAGAGCATAGTTCCGAGCAAACCATTCCCCTGTCTTTGCGAGGCTACTGAGTCTATCCAGGCTTGTCCTTTCCCCCTTAGGGGCGCAAATGAGTAGAGTGTTGCTGCAACCACATACTCAATTTGCAGGGGATCCTGATGGCGAAGCATGTCCAGATCGAGGATGATCTTGCACTGAATGCTAACCAAGTCATCCATAATCCCGATGACGCGTGGTTTATCGGGTAAGTGATCTAGCCGGTGTTTGGTAGAGTTTATTCCATTTGTTATTGCCTCCGTCATACAGATCATTCGTTTACACGGATGCCACATCTCCTGTTAAACCCTTTCCTTCCTTGTGTTTCCCTCGTGGTGTCAACCCCCATGAGTTCTCCTCATGTAAGCAGGGCTTATCTGAGGAATCAGTAATAGGCCAACAGATCGTGACCAGCAAGGACTCTCCTTAAAACGTCGAAGTAGTGGTCGCGATGCCTTGGCTCACCTGAGGAGTGTACTTGACAAACTATTAGGTCTGCGCTATCATCTCAGATACTCACTAAGTGAGTATTCACGCTGAGCACAGCACCCATGAAGATAGAATCGTCTCCGCAGCTCCTGCTCCTAGGGTTGCTATCCCGGAAGCCGATGCATGGCTATGAGCTCTACCAGGACCTCACCTCCTCGCCGTTGGGAAGGGTGTGGTCTCTGGGCATGAGCCAGATGTATAAATTGCTTAAAGAATTAGAGGCACTGGGCTACGTAGAGGGACGGAGAGAGGTGCAGGAAAATCGCCCAGCCAAGAAAATATATCATATCACCCCGTCAGGACGAGAGGCCTTCCTGGGATGGTTAGAGACGCCCATCGATACTCCTCGCCTGATACGGGTGGAGTTCCTGGCCAAGCTCTTTCTAGCTCAACCCCTAGGGCCGCGGATGGCAGGACAGATCATCGATGCGCAGATAGCGGCTTGTCGGCGCCGATTAGCCCGCTTGCAGGAGGAGGCCAGCGACAAGGGTTTCGAACACTTAACCTTTCGCTTTCGCAGCGGGCAGATCCAGGCGATCATCGATTGGCTCGAATATTGTCGCTATCTGCTTCTAAACCAGGGCATGTCTCTCTAGGTAGACATCCAGCAAAAGGGTCGTCCTATATGTCCAAATATATCATGCTCTTGGCAGGCCAGCGTGGTGTGGGGAAAACGACCGTCTGTCAAAGGCTGGTGGAGATCGCCTCACGACAAGGGTATCGTCTAGCGGGAGTATTGACCCCAGCCCTATTCGACCAGAGTGGTGCCAAAGCGGGCTTTGAGGCGGTGGATGCCGGGAGTGGTGAGAGGCGCGTTTTGGCCCGAGCCGATGGTGATCTAGGCGGGCCGCGGATAGGGCGGTACAGTTTAGATTCGACCTCCTTGAGTTGGGCATGCGATCTCCTTCAACGCGCTTTGGCCAGCGGCTGCGACCTCCTCATCGTGGATGAGATCGGCCCCCTGGAACTGGAGCAAGGTCAAGGTTTCGTAACCATCCTGCGTCATCTACAGAGGAAGACTCCCTGTCATACGCTCCTAGTTGTGCGCAACGAACTGCTGAACGACCTACGCAGATACCTCCCAGGGGCTGAGTTGATGCATAGAGCAGTCACCCCCCAGAACAGAGATGCCCTACCATGGCTCATCCTGGAAGAGTTCTTTAGCCCATGATCCATCTCGATCGCCTCTCAGTCCATTACGGGGCGGAGAAGGCCCTGGACGACCTTTACCTTCACGTGAGGGAAGGCGAGTTGGTTCTGTTGACCGGCCCCTCAGGCTGTGGCAAGAGCACTCTGGCCCGCTGTCTGAACGGGCTGATACCCCATTCCTCTGCCGCCACCATGTCGGGCCAGGTGATAGTAGATGGGCTATCGACCAGGGAGCATGCCGTCTCCGAGCTAGCCACTCACGTGGGGCTTGTCTTCCAAAACCCGGCCACGCAACTTTTTTGTCTCACCGTTGAGGAGGAGGTGAGCCTGGGCCCCGTCAATTTGGGCCTGCTGGCCGCTGAGGTGGCTAAGCGCTGCGAATCCGCCATAACGGCCACAGGCATGGAACACCTTCGAGGGCAAAGGGTCAACACCCTCTCTGGGGGTGAGCAGCAGCGGGTGACCATAGCCTCCGTTCTGGCCATGCAGCCTCGGATCCTCGTGCTCGATGAGCCAACCTCTAACCTCGACTTGAAAGGCACCAGACTGGTCTTGGAGACCTTAGATCGGCTGCGTCGCGAACAGGGCATCACCATCCTGGTCATTGAACATCGGCTGCACGAGATGGAAGGTTTAGCCGATAGGGTACTCATCATGAAGGCAGGCCGATTGGTAGTTGATGGTCCACGTCAGCAGGTATTTGGACAGAAGAAGCTGCTCTCCCAATTGGGCATTCGCTATCCGTGGCCCCCCCGGGGGGACAAACTCGCATACTCTGCCCCCGTCCCCGTGGGCTTGGCTGGCCATCCTAGGGACCAGGAGCCGCTGGTGGAACTTGTAGATGTTGAATTTGGCTACGGCTCTGGATCTCTCCTTCAAAGGCTGAATATGGCCATCTACCCCGGAGAGCTGGTAGCCCTGGCGGGCGATAACGGGACTGGCAAGAGTACAATAGCGAAGATCATAGCAGGTCTACTCAAGCCTCAAAAGGGGCAGGTGGCTTGGAGCGATGGAGCCCGCAGTCTGAAGTTGGGGCGTCGAGTAGGGCTATTGCTCCAAGACCCCTTGCTCCAGCTCTTCACCAACACCGTAGCCGATGAGGTGGCTTTTGGACCTCGCAACTTTGATATCTTTTCAGATGAACGGCATCAAGAGGTGTTGGAGGCTACAGGCCTGGCTGCTCTGCAAGAGAGAGATCCCTATGCCCTGAGCAGCGGCGAGCAGCAGAGAACCGCTTTGGCCGCGGTGCTATCGTTACAGCCCAAGCTCCTGATCCTCGACGAGCCAACCATGGGGCAAGATTGGGATCACCTGAGCCGCTTCATGGATTTTTTAGTGGCCCTCAACAAACGGGGGCAGACCATCTTGCTCATCACCCATGACTACAAACTAATCTGTCGCTACGCTCAGCGTATCCTCGTCCTGGAGAATGGCCATATCGTAGCCGATGGCATCCCTCACTTGCCGGTCGCGGGTGAGTTCAGACCAGAATTCACTTCAAAAAGCATGCTGAGTCAAGGTTGAGCCCAAGAGAGAAGGAGGCAACAACAATGAAGTTCGCGATGCGTGATTTGGTTTACATCGCCATCTTTGGGGCTATTTGGGGGGCTTTGGAGATGACCCTTGGCTCCTATCTGCACATCATCTTCCCACCGGTGGTCACTCCCTTGATCGGAGTTGGGACCATCATGACCGGCCTGGGGGTGGTCGTGGCCTTAGTCGGGCGTCTCTTTGTGCCTAAACGTGGCTCGGTAGTGATGATAGGGGTTATCACCGCTATCCTGAAGGCATTGAGTGTCGGCGGCGTGGTGCTATCCCCCATGCTGGCTATCATCATCGAGAGCCTGCTCGCAGAGCTAGGTCTCGTCGTTTCCAGGCGGCCGAGCCGGTGGGGGTTCGCCCTTGCTGGCTCCCTGGCGGTGGTGTGGACCTTCTTCCATAAGTTCTTCGCCTCTTACTTCCTTCTGGGCAGAGGTATATACGAGGTATACCTAGGAGTGCTTCGTTCAGGGGTTCAGGCATTAGGTATCGGGATGGAGTATGCTTTCATCGTTATCGCTCTCGTTCTTCTCATCCGCTTGGTGACTGGGGCCATGGCCGGATGGCTCGCTTGGGAGGTTGGGAGAGGCGTGCAGGCCAGGTTGACGAAGTAGACTCAGAGGTCGAAGGGATGATCCCGCAAGAGGAGAATCTCATATGCGATAGATGGCGAAGGCCCCTCACCCTTTGGGGGTATCTCATCTTTTTTGTATGGTCCGTTGCCCTGGCTATCCTCCTCCAGGGGATAAGGCCCCTCGTCCTCCTGGGGGTGGTGATTGCCTTCTCTGCCTTTTTCTGCGAAAGCGGCTTGAGGCCTGTCCTCCGCTGGAGATCCTGGTTTCTCATCGCTTCGACTCTAGCACTAAGTGCCCTCTTCATCGGTGACAAGGATTTCTCCCTGGTGGGGCTGAGGCTCTCCCTCCAAGGCTTCTGGATCGGGCTGGGGATGGCGCTAAGGGGAGTGGTCATCATGCTCGTGATGACCACATTCAGCAACGCTGTTTCCGTCGTCGAGATCACGCGCCTACTTGAGGCAGTCAGCTTGAAAGGAGTGGGCTTTGCCCTGGGCACGGCCTTCAATATGGTGCCCACGATCCAAGAGACGATAGATAGCGTGTATCAGGCGATAAGATTACGGGGAGGTTTTCGCAGGGGGAGGCTGGCGACGCTCAAGACGCTAGCCATGGCCGTGGTCGTCAACTCCCTGCGCCGCGGGGACGAGATCGTGGACGCTGCCCAGGCCCGTGCTTTCAATCTAGAGCGACACGGGGCAGACTTCCCTTCCCCCACATTGGCCGACCTTGCTTTGGGCATTGGCCTCTTGTTGGGAGCATGGATCTTGATAGGCTGAGAGCCAAATGGTACTTCCTCCAAGAAAGAGGATAAGATGACGATGCACATTCTGCGGTCCACTGGGAGAAGTCCTGCGAGAAAAAGTTCCCTTCCCTGAGCAAGTGAATATGCTTTATCGCCATCTTTCAACGAGAACCGTCTGGAAACATGTGTTACCACCACTACTCGCAGTGATGATCCTTCCTAACGAGAACGGGTCATCTCTGAACTACTGGATGTCTTCGAAACCTCAAGCAAACTCTAGAGATAGTTCGTGCCACCATCCTAGGTCTGTCCCTGCTCACATCTGTCTCCGGGGCCGATATTGAATAGCCTCCGCCAGATGAGCGGTGGTGATCTCTCCCTCCCCAGCCAAGTCCGCTATCGTACGCGCTAACTTTAAGATCCGATGAAAGGCCCGGGCACTCATCTGTAACTGCTGCATCGCCTGGGTAGGCTCCTCCCCCCATCATCCAATCGACAATATCCCCTCACCTCCCCAGGCCCCATCTCTGCGTTACAGGCTAGACGCGTTTCAACAAACCTCTTGCGTTGTCTCTCCCTGGCTTCCTCTACCCTCATCCTGATCCGCTCCGAGGTCTCCAATGGTACATCGCTAGCCAACTTCTCATACTCTACCCTCGGGACCTCCACATGGATGTCTATCCTGTCCAATAGAGGACCAGAGAGCCTCTTCTGGTATCGGGTCACTATCGCCGGCGAGCAGCTGCACTCCTTCACCGGATCACCAAAATATCCACAAGGACAAGGGTTCATAGCCCCAATCAACATGAAGTTGGCAGGAAAGGTCATGGTGGTCTTGGCCCGACTGATGGTCACCACCCGATCCTCCATCGGCTGCCTCATCACCTCCAATACCCGATGTCCAAACTCAGGTAACTCATCTAGAAATAACACCCCCCGATGGGCCAGACTTATCTCCCCCGGCTGGGGCCAACTCCCTCCCCCTACCAACCCAGCGTGGCTGATGGTGTGATGAGGAGACCGGAAAGGCCTCTGTATGATGAGCGGGGTATCAGGTGGCAATAGCCCCCGCACACTATAGATCTTCGTCACCTCCAGGGCCTCATCAATACTCATCTTGGGAAGGATGGTGGGTAGAGCCCGGGCCAGAAGGGTCTTCCCCGCTCCAGGTGGCCCACTCATCAACACGTTGTGGCTCCCCGCCGCGGCTACCTCCAAAGCCCGCTTCACATGCTCCTGACCCCGCACATCGGAGAAGTCCACAGGGTAAACCAGCTCCCTAACAGCCAAGGCCTCGGGGTCGGCCTCATAGGCCGGTATCTCTTCCGAACCGTTCAGATGGGCCACTAACTGCGAGAGTCTCTCTACGGGGATGATCTCTAAGCCACCGATGAGAGAAGCCTCCGGAGCATCAGAATGGGGTACAAAGACCCGCTCAAAACCCTCTTCCTTAGCCACGCTCACCATGGGGAGGATCCCATCAGCATGTCGCACACTCCCATCTAAGGAGAGTTCACCGATGAAAACAGAAGAGGAGAGGGGTGAGACCTGCCCTGAGGCCCAGAGGATCCCCATGGCTATGGGAAGGTCGTAGGCTGGGCCTTGCTTGGGAAGGTCGGCAGGGGCCAGGTTGACGGTGAGCCGGCGCATTGGGAAGACGAAACATTCGTTCTTGTACACTGTCGTTGAAAGGCATTACCCGTGAATCTCCCCCGCTTGAGAAATGGTCTAGAGGAAGGTTCACCCCAGCTAGATCAGGGAGTTGCGGCGGTGTGAGGTTGGGGGTATGATTCAAGCGACTGGGATCGGTCTGGCTACGCAAGCGTTGCACCTTAACAGACGAATAGCGCTCGTAAGATCAGCCGGCACGCTTTTCTGGAGGTGACGGCGGCGACCCTAGAAAGGAGTTTCGGGCACTGAGTGACCCACGTGAGAAATGTAGGGCGTCGCCAACCCAAGAGCATGGCTCAGACCACTGCTGGAGACCAGTAGGGCACGCTGTGACCCTTGTACGTAAGGTGTGGGGGTTGGCGGTCGCCGTCACTTTGGGCCTCTTGCGATCTCAGGTAGAATCTTCCTGGCGTTCAGATGCGCAGCCAGCGACGGGGCACGGGCCATGCAAGCCTTGCTACAAACCATTGTGTGCGCATCTGAGCGACCACTGTACGTAACTTAGGCTGGATGGTCACGGCCCCGACCTGAATCACCAGGAGGATAGGGATCATGACACTGCTGGCCCGGCTGGGAACCCAATTGCCCAAGCGATACTACCTGGGCATTGATGTCGGCTACAAGGAGCACGTGGGGGTCATCATCAGTCTGGAGGCGTTTGCCCGAGGAGATGACCGTTGGAAGCGGGCCCGGTGCCTGCACTTTCCCTCGACTCGTGGTGGATTGAGGAAGTTGCAGCGGTATCTGGACAGCTTCTGCCCCGATCCAGCGGCCTTCCTGGGGCTTTGCGAGCCGACAGGGGGCTTCTACGGAGCCACGGTGTTTCAGTATCTGCTGGACCGGGGTTACCAGATGTTGTTGGTGGAAAATGCGACCACCCGGCACATGCGGGAGAAGATATTCTCCCATGTACCAAAGACGGACGAGATGGAAGCCCGCGTGATGGCCCGCATTGGTTATCTGCACGAGGCAGTGGGCGAAGAGTTCACCCTGCGCCCTTTGGAACTGCCCAACCCCGACGATGCGGATCTCTTGGCCCTCTGCCGGGATAGTTGGAAGCTGAGAACTATGATCTGCCGGGCACGCAACCAGTTTGCGCAGCTGATGGCGGTCATCTTTCCTGAGTTGAAGACTTTCTTCACTGGCAGTGTCACCACAGTGGTGCCCGTCAGTCTAGTAGCGGCCTATCCCACACCGGCGGAGTTGGCGGCGGCTCCGACTGAGGAGGTCCATACCGTTTTGTGGAAGGCCAGAGGATACCAGCACGCCCGCCAGGTGGAAGAACTGCAGGCGTTGGCTCGCGACAGTTCCGGTCTGCTGCCCGATCCTGGTCGTGCCTGGCGGCTGGAGTGGTTGACCGATTTTCTGCTGACCAACTTCAACTACCAAGCCGCCCTGGACAAGCGGATCAAAAAGCTGGTGACCCAACGAGAGGAATACTCCTTGATCGCTGGCGTGCCCTACTCGGGCCCTGCCACATTGGGGATGATCCTGGCCGTCACGGGCGACATCGGCCGATTTCGCAACTACCGTAAGTACGTGGCCTACACGGGCTACTTCGCCGGATTGGAAACATCGCAGACCATTGACCGCACTCGGATATCGAAAAGGGGCAACCGGAACCTGAAACGAGCACTGTTCCAGATTGCCGCTCCCCTGGTCTGGTTCGACGAGGGGGGCAATCCGTACAAAGCGTTATACGAGCGCAAGGTGGCCGAAGGGCGCGCCTGGTACGAAGCGATGCCGTTCGTCTGTGCAGCGCTGGCCAGACACATCTATCACTGCCTCAAGTTCAAGGACCCCTACGACGTGGACAAGGCGTTCGAGGGTCCGCTACTTGTGCCTGCCTCGGAGGAGGCGCTGGTGAACTTGAGGGCTGACCTCGGTGAAAGATTCGAGGTCATGGACACCCATCTCTGCCGGGTGGAGGGATAGAACCTCCCTTACGTAACTCCTCCATCTTCTCTCGGTGTTGGCCTCAACGCATGTGTAACGTCTTCATCAATATGAGACTATCTAACTGACGCGCATTAGCCGTCCGCACCATCCTCATATATTCACGCCAGAACGCGCAACATCAGGCTTAAAGCGTGGCCAAGAAGGTGTCATCGTATTCTGAGTTTCCTGCTATGTGTCCTGGCAAGAACGGAATAGGCTTTGTCTGCTCCAACTCGCGCCCGCGGTGAAGGGTTGCCCAAGGGCTGGCGGTCATCCTGAAGAGAAAGCAGTTCGCAGCTGAACAGGAGTGATTCGCTAGGCGAATTGGAACTCCACAACTTTGATCTACTGAGAACCTGTGCATCACTTCGTGGATAGGGATCTTTCATATAGAACGAGAGAGGATCACCTGGACTGCGGGGGAGAGTCAAATCCTAGGTCCTGCAACACATCTGGACGAGGGGAGATCACCCACGATCACAATAGTTTATCGAGCAATTCCGCCATCTCCGTGTCACCACCGGCGGGCGGCGCCCATTCTACATGAACAACTTCCACTCCCTGGTCTTGCAAGCTCTCGGCAAACCCACGCGCACCGAGGTTAACGACCACAGGCCCATTCCAGAGCAATTTTTCTAGTTCAGTTTGCACGGGTTCCCTCACGCTGGGAGCCTCAAGGCTAGCATCCGACTGAAGAGAGCAGCCTGGGCGCTGCTCGGCAGAACCACGACCCCTGCCTCTTCCAGGGCCCTGGTCTGCTCCTGGAAGTCCTGTCGATCACCGTCCGTGCCGCACACCGAGGCAGCGACACTTAGGAAGCCGCCGCGCTGGCTCGCGGTCAGTTTCGCCTTTGCGATGGTCTCCAACAGGTCTCCAACGGGGTCAGGGGAAGCGTTATAGCCAAGAATGAAATCCAGTAGGAGAACTGCCACCTGCGGGTCCTGGGCTTCGGCCAGAATCCGGTCGCGCCGGAGTGTAGCATCGATCATCGGATGAGGCCGGCCTTCAGTGAAAATGCCAGCCCCCATGTCGACCAGTGTGTGCTCCACACTGCGCAAAGGATCCACCAGCCCGACCATCCCGTCCAGCGGTGCATTTGAATGGACTACCAAGCCTGCATCCCGCATCACTTGTTGAGCCTGGTAGCAGAATGTCCCACCGGCGAAGATGCCGCGGATGTATTTCTGCTCTGGCGTCATGCCAGCCCGTTCTCTGGCGACAAGCGCTTCAAGTTCCTGAGACCCCACGCACGGGCGCACGGGTGGCTTGCCAGTCGCCATTTGAGTCGCCAGCGCGGCGACCTCATCAATGGTGCGAGCCGTCGCAAAGCTGATCTCCATCTCGGGTGGGTATTCGCGAATACCGAGGAAACAAGCGAGGACCGGCTTGCTGCACCGGTTAAGCCTCTCCACGAGAAGGCCAAGGGTTTTCGCGCCAGGTGGCTTGGACAGCAAAGCAATGACCACCGTCTCAGGGTCAGCCTCAAGCGCCTCTAGGGCACTGAGGGTAGAGAGGCCACCTATTGCGTCCCAAAGATCCCTGGTGCCCGTGCCGATGGCGTGGGAGATGCCGGAACCGCCTTGGTGAACGAGGGTGGTGAACTCCTGGAGCCCTGTGCCCGTCGCGCCAATCACGCCGATCGGGCCTCGCCGAACAATATTGGAGAAGCCAACACCCACGCCGGCGATGATGGCGGTGCCGCAGTCGGGCCCCATGACAATCAGTCGCCGCTCCCGAGCGTACCGTTTGAGTGAAAGTTCGTCCTCTATCGGCACGTTACCACTGAAGACGAACACGTTTAACCCACGCTCGAGCGCCCTGCGGGCCTCGCTTGCGGCATGATCGCCAGGAACGGAAATGACAACCAGATTGGTATGGGGCTGGCGTACCAGCGCCTGATCCAAGGTACGCGAAACTGACTTGTCGAGACTGCTCGGCTTACGCAGGAGCCAGGCGTCGACGTTGTCCAGGATGGCGTTGACCGAGGATGGGCTCTTTCCTTTCAGCGCAATAATCAGGTCGTTGGGTCCCGCGGACAAGATCTCAGCATCTTCAAATCCCATCCCGACCAGCAAGCGTTTGTTCTTCTCCGTTCCCATGAGGGCTGCGACCTGCTCGATCTCCGGCTCTTCGGACAGGCGCTTGGCAACCTGCATCAAGAAGACCGAATCAAAGTATAGATTCCTCCTAATGGTATATCCTGTGGCCATAAATCCTACCCAGTCTACCCGATTCAAGACCAAGGCTCTCTAATATCCATCAACTCCACGACCCGTGGTCAAGTCAGGCGGTACTTTTCGGCGAATCTGATGAGGGCCTTCTTGAAGCACTCCAAGGGAGGGCGAACGAGTCCGGCTCCGATGATCGGATAGCCAGGGTTCTTATGGGCTAGGGCAGTATCTATCACAGGGAGGATGTTCGTCTGAACCACCTTTCGCACATCGATCCCAAGTGCCGTGCCCTCAAAGCCCAGCGCGGGGATACGGAACTCTGGACTCATCGTGACGGTGATTTGCCGCATCTCTCGGCTGTAGGACAAAGCCTCTTCCGGCGTGCCGCCCACAAGGCTAAGGATGCCCGGAGCCCCACCGAGGGCAAAGCCGCCCCAGCCCACGGTCTCGGTGATCGCCGAGTCCCCCATGTCCAGTCCGGCATCCTCCTCACTATAGCCGGGCAGGAAGAGGCCATTGACGGGTGGGGCCGGGGCGGTAAACCACTCGTCTCCCAAGCCGCTTACCTGGATACCGAACTCTGTTCCGTTGCGAGCCATGGCGGTGACGACCGTGCAGTATTCAATTCCCCTCGCCGCATCGGCGGTCGCCTTGCCCGACGCCATTGAGAGCCCGAGGAAGAATAGCTCGTGACCAGCGAGGTAATCCACAGTGCTGATGAGGGCCTCTTTGGGGACGCCGGCCTCCATCATGGGAACAGCCATGGCATTGGCAAACAGGCTGGATGCGGCGTTGGGGCGGTTGTGGAGTTCATCACCCATCTGCAGAGCGCGCGCGATAATCGGCTTGAGGCTGAGTCCGCCTATCTGGCGCAGGCCGGCACGTAACGCTGGGGCCCAAATATCCCGCCAACGAATCAAGTTCTGTAAGGCCTCCTGGCTGTAATCGCCGAACTGTTGGCGACCCTCAACTTGCCGGCAGAAGGCGCGATTCCCGAAGGTCCTATTCTCGACAACGAAGACCCACATCGATCGTGTGATCGTGCCCGCCATGGGCCCTACGGCCTGATGGTGATGATTGGGCTCGAAGGTGATAGCCCCGTCTTCCAGTATCCTGATCGCATCCTCCTTGCTCTTGGCCCAACCTTCGAAGAGCAGCATTCCGATCACGGCACCCTTCTGGGCACCGCACATATGCTCGCAGTCAACCGGAGGGCCGGAATGCAGCACCATCTTATCTTTCAACCCCGGGATTACCTCGCCTGCCGGTGCAACGTCGATCAACACAGGGTCGGTTGCCACCATGCGACGTACGGCCTCGGCATTGGCCGCCTCAATGTTGTGCTTGATGTCCTTGGCCATCAATCTCCTCCTCAATAGCGGGGCATGGTTAAGCGCAGGGAATCTGGTCCAATCATGCGCTTCCCCTCGCCGAAGTCTCAAGTTTCAGTTACATGTTTGCTTCTGTCAACAGCATTCCAGTCAGCGTCCCGGCGAGCATATCCCAGCCGGAGGTGTGTCCAATGCCGGTGAGCCGATCCACACTGCGCAGGAGACACTCCACTGGTTCCGCTTGCAGGAGCGAGTTGAGCAAATCGTGAAGCGGTTCCGACCCATGACCCTGGGCGCAATCGGAAAGGATGGTATGGCTGATGCGGTTGGTCAGCGGGCGCGCTTGGTGCAGGAAATCCAGAACAGGCCCTACGCCCCAACTGAATTCAGTCGGGTAGGCGGCCTTCAGGTGGTGAGCGGCAAAGAGCAGGCCGCCCAGATAATCATCCCCGGACGGCGTGAGCCCCGGCCCCAATCCAACCAATTGCTCACTTTCCTCTGCTATGCGCCGCATGTCCCGGCCGAGACAGGCTCTTGCAACCCTGGTGATCGGTCTCAGTGCTCGAGCCACGAAAAGATCCTGGGTGAAGGTCGGGGGGTGATCACTACCGCTGGCGAGCGCCGCGATCAAGGGGATGGTTTGACCCAGGCCCTTCGCAGTCTCAGGGGGTTCGAGTGCGGCAAGAAGACGCCGGAAGCCAGTGTTTACCACAAGCAACGGTGGCGCCTGTCCAGGACAGATGGCCGATGGCTCCCATACCACGGCATTAGCCAGGTCTACTGCCACACGATCGCCCAGAACGAGCTTCTTATGCTGTACCCAGGATTCCATGCCAGGACGAAGACCGCCGGCCTGAAAAGGAGCCTGGATGCAGCGACGGTGCGCTGGCAAGACCTCATGGGCCAGCCACAGGATCTCCCCACCGGGCCCGGCCAGATAGGTGGCTTTAGAGACGACCGCCAGCACCCCGCCTGAGTACCCAGGCGAGCCCAGCAGATCTCTTGCCCTTTGGCCAATGCAACTGGCTCGCACGCTGCAAAGGGGATCCGATGGCAGCAGAGGGGAAACCTGGTCATTTTGGGCCATGCTCATGATTTCCGGGATGATACTCCCAAAGCCTGTTGGCGACGGCAGACCATCCAAAGCGGAAAAGGCGATGCAGAGACGCTCGGGCAGACAGGTGATCGGAAGGGCGTCATCGGTAGAGATGCGCGGTGCTCTCCAGGTGAACGCCCGACGGCAATCGAGAACGGCGTCAGAAGCGATGATGATGCCATGTCCATTCACCACGAAAGGAGCGTTGACGGCCAGCCTGGGGAGAGGTCCTGAAACCCGAATACCGCGGGAATGCCGCGAGATGTCTGCCGCTGCCAGCCAGAAGAGTTCACCCCGCTCGCTGAGCAAGTAGAGAGCGTTTGACACGGCGGCGATGACGGTTCCGCGCGGTTCCGAGTCCAACACGCCGTGCGCCGTCTCACCTATTTCCAGAGCATGGAGCAATGGCATAGCCCGGTTCCAGGGGCATTGGCAGGATTATCCTACCAATGCCCCACAGAGGGATGCTCACACTACTTGGGGCTGCCGATCACGCCCTTGACGAACCAGTCCACGGCGCTCATCTTGTCATCGGTGAGCACCTCACCCTCGGGAACCCGCACGTTGCCTTCCTGATCCACAATGGGGCCCTGGAAGACGACGATCTCACCGGCCTCCATGTCGGCCCTCACCTGATTGAAGTGATCCTGAACCTCCTGGGGTACTTTGGGGCCGAACGGGGCAATGGCCATACAGCCATCGGCCAAGCCACAGCGCAGGAAGATCGGCTCCCACGTGCCGTCGAGCACCGTGGAGGCCAGCCACGTCAACTTCCCGCCGAGGGTGTAGCCGTTGCCGGTGATCCAGTACTCCGGGGCGAACTGCTGAGCAGCCAGGGACTGGAAGCCGATGGAGTAGACACCCCGCGATTCGGCGGTCGAGATGACTGTCGCTGGCGAGTCAACGTGCATGGTGATGACGTCGCAGCCCTGGTTGATGAGCGAGTTGGTGGCATCCGCTTCCTTGGCGCTATCGCCCCAGGCGAAGGTGAACGCCACGATGGTCTGCGCATCGGGATTGACCGATTGGACGCCCAGTTCGAAGGCGTTGACGAACGTCAGGGTCCAACCCAGCGGGAAGGCAGCGACGAACCCCATCTTGTTGGTTTCGGTCATCATTCCAGCCGCGACGCCCATCAGATACCAGATGTCTGGGGGCTTGCCAAAGAAGTTGGCAAAGTTGGGCCCCATCATCCAGCCGCCAGCGTGCTCAAAGATGACATCTGGATGACTCTGGGACAGCTCATAGGCTGGGTTCTGATGGTTGAAGGCGGTGGCGATGATCATCTTGGCGCCCTGGGCGATCATGTTCTCCATCGTCGTCTTGGCGCCGGCTTCGTCGGGCACATTCTCGGCCTCGATGATCTGGATGCACGTGATGTTCTCCTTGATGGCCATTACGCTCTCGTGCATGGCCTGGTTGTAGCCGGCGTCGGAGATGGGCCCGCCGTGGAGGGCGCCGATGATCAGGCAGGGCTCAGTCGGAGTAGGGGTTTCAGTCGGAGGCACCGGCGTCGCAGTCGGAGGCACCGGCGTCGCGGTAGGAGGAACCGGTGTCGCAGTGGGAGGAACCGGCGTAGGGGTGGCCGCCGGAGCACAGGCTGTAAGCACCATGGCGGTGGTCACCACGATAGCCACAAGTGAGCCAAGCAGTTTCTTATTCATTTTCTTCTTCTCCTTTCTGTTTTTTTATTCTGTGCCGTGATACACTCGCCCCAGGCTGGCAGGTGCCGCGTGTTTGCGGGTACCGCCCCAAACAATCAGTACGAGCAGTGTCAGTAGATACGGTATGGTGTCCAGGATGAACGGCGAAACCCGAACACCACTGGATTGCAGGAGGAGCTGGAAGGCGACCGCGCCGCTGAACAACAGGGCTCCGACAATCGCCCGCAGCGGATGCCACTTGGAGAATATCACCAACGCCACGGCGATGAAGCCACGGCCGGCGGTCATGTACTCGGTCCAGTTCATGGCATAGGCAATCGAAAGATGCGCCGCGCCAAGACCGGCCAGGAGGCCGCCCCCAAAGAGCGCCTGGTAGCGGATCAGCCGCGGGTTGCGGCCCGAAGCGAAGGCCGTGTCCGCGCTTTCGCCCACGGCGCGCAGGCCAAGCCCCCAGCGCGTGCGGAAGAGCAGCCACCAGACCAGGATGGCCGTTGGTATCGCCAGATAGATCAGGATATCGAATTTGAACAGCGAGGCATACAAACGCGGCAGATCAGAAAGACCGGGTAACAGGATTCTGGGCAGGCCCTTGATCTTGGCCCCGACATACGGCTTGCCGATCAGCGCGCTGAGGCCGAAGCCGAAGAACATCAGCGCCAGGCCGCTGGCCAACTGGTTTCCGTTGCGCGTGACGACCAGATAGCCCAAAACCATGTTCATGAGCGCACCGGCCAGGGCGGCGGCCAGCGCCCCCAGATAGGGATTTCCGGTCAGAGAAGCGACGGCGAAGCCGGTCGAAGCGCTGACCAGCAGCACCCCTTCCAGTCCCAGGTTGACGATGCCGGAACGCTCGGTTATAACCTCGCCAAGCGTTGTGTAGAGAAGCGAGGTGCCGGAAAAGATGGCGCTTGAGATGACACCCAGGATGGACAGCAGGGTCATGACTTCTCCTTCAGAAAGGTCGGACGGGCCAGAACGACAAACAGGGTGAAGGCGAGGAGGATATTGATGACCGCAAAAGGCAGCCCCTGGGTCAACTGCAGCAGGTTGCCGCCGGTGAAGATGACGGCGATTATAAAGCATGTGAGCAAGATGCCCAGGGGGTCACCAAACGAGAGCCACGAGATCAGGAAACCCATGTAGCCAGTGCCTCGCGAGAAGTTGGCCAACAGGAGGCCGTAGTACCCTGAGACCTGGCTCATTCCAGCTAAGCCAGCGATGGCGCCGCCAATGCACATGATGACTACCAGATAGGTGCTGACCGGAATGCCGTTGCGCCGGGCAGCCTGAGGATTCCCACCAATGGCGCGCATTTCCAATCCCCAGCGCGTGTATCTCATAACCCACCAGAACAGCGCCAGCAGCACCAGCGCAATGACCAGACTGAGGTCCACGCGGGTGCCAAAGAAGGTGGGTAGGCGGGCGGCGGGGACGAAGTTGGCCGTCTTGTCGGTGTCCATCGGCGAATGCCAGAAGCCGAAGATGAAAAAGGAGACGATCTTGGGCGCGACGGAGTTCAACAACAGGGTAGTGATCGTCTCATTGACTATTCCCAGCGCTCTCAGGTAACCCGGAATGAAGGCCCACAGTGCTCCGCCAACCATGCCCAACAGCGCCATCAAAGGTAGCAGGCACCAGGCAGGCAAATCACGAAAAGTCAGCGCCCCCCAGGTGGCAAAACAGGCCCCCATATAAAGTTGCCCCTCCACGCCCACGTTGATCAGGATAAGACGGGATGGCAAAGCAACGGCCAGCGCCGTGATCAGCATGGGGGTCATGGCCACGAGCACCTCGGAGAAGCCGTAGGCCCTCCCCAATGTAGACGCCAATATGTCCTTGTACGATTGCAGCGGGTTCCTGCCGGAAATCAACAGGATAGCCCCGAAAAGCAGCAGGACCAACAGGACCATGAGCGTGTGGCGGATCACGCCGTTCAAAAGCCTCTGCCCAAACGCGGTGAAGCGAGGATGGATAGCAGCAGTTCTAGACATGCTGAACCTCAGATCCGGTCATCAGATGGCCCACCGTGTAGGCATCCGTTTCTTCTGGCCTAAACGTCCCAACGATTCTCCCGCCGTAGAGCACAACCAGGCGGTCGCCGAGCGCAAACAATTCCTCGAGGTCCTCCGAAATGAGCAACACGCCCGCGCCGTCATCACGCGCCTGGATGAGGGCCTGGCGGGCGGCGATAGCGCTCTGCACATCCAGACCGCGCGTGAGGTAAGAGGCAATGATCAGGTGCGGGTTAAGGGTCATTTCCCGGACAATGACCATGCGCTGCAGATTCCCGCCCGAAAGCGACCTAGCAGGTACGTACAAGGAGAAAGAATACCCCATCTTTTCTAACGTATCTTCGACATCAGTTTTAACGGCCTGCCAATCCATCGCCAGTCCCCCCAGGCGGGCGTAGCGCCGCGCGTCGATCAGTGCCATGTTTTCCAGCACGGTCATGAAGGGTACGGCAGCCATCGTCAATGGATTTTCCGGGACAAAGCTCACTCCGCTTCTGCGAACCTCTTGAACGGAACGGTTGGTGTAATCTCGGCCAAACAAGAACTTGGTTCCCCTCACGCACTTGACTAATCCGAGGACGACATCGCCCAGCTCCTTTTGCCCGTTCCCCGAGACCCCCGCAACGCCGACGATCTCCCCAGGGTAGATCTTCAAGTCGATCGCTTTCAAACTGGTTTCTGCGCCTTCGCCGCGCGTCTCCACGCCGCGCAGCTCCAACAGAGGTGGCACCGATGAGTCCAAGGTGGATTTGGGGCTGATCTGCAGGCGGGATAGCTCTTTTTCGAACATCATCGCCACTAGCTTATCTTCACTGGAGTCAGATCGCGCCAGAGAGCCAGCAACGCGGCCGCCGCGCAACACCGTGATGCGGTCAGCGCATTCCAGCACCTCTTTTATTTTGTGGGTGATTAGGATGATGGCATAGCCATCCTTGCGCAGGCTGTCTAACACACGGAACAGAGCTGTCACTTCGTGCGGAGCGAGTACGCGCGTGGGTTCATCCAGGATCAGTACGCGTGCATCCGAGAGCAGCAGTTTTAGAATTTCAACCTTTTGCTGTTCGCCAATCGAGAGTTGAGAAACCATCGCTTGCGGATTGACTTGCAGGTTGTAGCGCTCTGAGAGTGCGTTTATGCGGTGGTAGATCCCTTTGATATCCAATACGGCTTTGAGGTCGGGAAGGAACAGGGCGATGTTTTCTGTCACGCTAAAGGCTGGAATAAGGGTGAATTCCTGAAAAAGCATACCGATACGCAGGTCACGGGCATCATGTGGCGAGCGAATGGAAACAGGCTCACCATTCAACAGAATCTGGCCGGAATCAGCCCGGTAAAAGCCATAGAGGATCTTCATCAGGGTGCTTTTGCCAGCCCCATTCTCGCCCAACAGCCCATGGATTTCACCGCCGTAGATATCGAGATTAACGTGGTCGTTGGCGAGCACGTTCGGGAAAGCCTTGGTAATGCCCCGCAACGCGATCAATGGTTCAGCGCCCGCAGAGGATTCCCGCGCCGTTGAGCTCAGGGCTCGGGAGTTGTCCATCACCCTGGAATTTCCCCTTCCAGCCGCGGTTGAAGGCGCACCGCCGGCAAGCCTAACCCAACCAAGACCGTTCTGACCAAACTGCACCTCCTAGACCCTTCTTACTAATAGTATAACTACTCTGACCGAGCCCTGTAAATATGAACCCTTGCCAAATCGGCAGGAATGATTTGTGAATTGTTGACAACACGATTTGACTGTACGTGACAAACAGGCTAGCCCCACGTCTAATCGTTAACAAAAAGAACGGACTCATTTCTGGCGTCATATTCACCTGCAAGCCACGACCATATATGGCGAATCTGCCCAACCGAGCCCCCCCATATGACGTCCGCCTGGCAGCCAGATGCAACGAAATATCCAATTCAGGGGTGATTGAAGTACTACCACAACCGGGATGATACGGGTAAATCCCACCGTCCGACTTACTGCATGAGGGCACCTGAAGGGATAGCTCGGGCTGAAGGCAAGTTCCTATTCGTGGAGAGATCGAGCAACCAGGGGATAGAACTGCAAGGCGACCTCGATTGTCAACCGCTGCTGTGGGTTGTCTAGGACGTCGCCGAGGATTTCCTTGATGCGGTCAAGGCGATAGCGCACGGTGTTGTAGTGAATATATAATGCCTTTGCCGCTTTGGTCAAGTTTTGGTCTTGTTCGAAAAAGACCCGCAAGGTCTTGACCAGCTCCGTTCCGTTTTCGCGATCGTGGTCGAGCAGAGGCCCGATCGTATCCAGGCAGAAGCGCTCTAGGCTGGCAGTAGATTCGGCAAGGGAGACGACACGAAACAACCCCAAGTCCTCATAATGCGTGACCACGCTGGAAGGCCTCTCTTGCAATGCCCGTCCTATCTCAAGACTTTGCTTGGCGCATTCGTATGCCTGGCGGAACTCAGCCAAATCGGAGACAGGGTTGCTGATCCCGATAGACACCGTGTAGGGATCGTTCTCTGCCCAGATGCGTTCGCACACCCTACGCAGTTCTTGAACTAGGAAAGCCTTGGCGCCAGAGAGCCGATTGGGCTGAAGTGGAAAGAAGACCACCAATCGGGAACCCTGGTGCCAGAAGGCAGCTTGGGGCTCGATGACGCGAACGTACCGCTTCGCAAGATGCAGGCTCGAGTCAATGTTGCTCTGTTCGATGCTTTCCGCTTTGGTCAGGACCCTTCCTGAAGGCAGGTCAGGTTTGACCAGAATGACTGCGAACGGCGGATTGAGCCGATTGCCCAGTTCACGCGAGAGATCGATGGCCCGCTCGCGAGCAGCAGCGTGATCGGAAAGCAGCCCTTCCAGGATTTCGTTCCGAAATCGCTGCTCTAGTTGGTCAATAGAGCGCATCTCCATCATCTTGAGCGCGGCCACGGTGGATCCGTGCTCGATGGCAATCAAATCAGTGGACTGGAGCGGGTAGGACAACGGCCCCCAGATGATAATTTCACCCAGAGTCATCGAACTGACAGTTACCGGACAGACAATGTGATCGATAGGGCCTTCGGGCCCTTCAACTCTCATACGCTTGGCTTGATTTCCAGGCAACTCCTCTACCAACTCAGGCTTGTACAGATCGCTCAGATAGCTGTCTCCAGTGCCGTCAGCCCTTATGAACCTCTTTTCCACTTGCGTATGGTCGACAAAGAAGCTGCTGCCCAACACCCTCCCAAACCGGTCAACGATTGAGACCGGACGTTCGACTACCTGGGCGATCACCTGGGCGATGTCGGAATAGCCCCCGCCGGCTAGCACCAAGTCGATGAACTGATGAAGAATCCTCTCGGATTGAAGTATCTCGTTTGCCTGGAGCTTCAGGATCTTGCTTGTGAGTGGCTGGATGATGTCGATAAAGGAGACTTTCGGAGGCAACTCGATGAGCGGGAACCCCAACCTGTTGGCGGCCTCCAGCATGCATTGGGGAAACTCGTCAATGTAGCTCAGGGGGGTGACCGCCAGTCCGGCGAGGCCCTTCTCCGCCAGGCGAGGCACAAGGGTTTCGATCGCAGCGGCGTCATCCCGCAGCGGGTACATCGTGGTCACAAGAAGTTCGCCCGGATGGACCCATTCCAGAATGTCCGGCACCTCCATCACATTAACGGATTGAACCACACTGTCAAGTCCCTGCTCGCCTGCTACGACCCGGGACTTTCTTAGGGGTTCGACCATCGTCAGTGCTTCACGAAGCGTCAGCGGCATCGTCTTCGCTCCTAGCTAGCTTGTCGAGAACAGCCAGTTCGCCCGTTGAAATTATACAATATCACTGCAGAAACGCCAAGCATAACCAGAAAATTCCACGGACCTCGGTACCACGTGTGGAAGAGCTCGTCTTCCGGTATCGTAGGAGATGGTATTCTCTATACAAGGAGGGCTGTATGATTTTCCGGGGATGCTTGCTCGTGCGCAGGTGCAGGGCTATATTCGTCCCCCTCCCCTGCCATCGGCCAAAGTCAACTTCAAACGTGACCCCCTATCCCCCCTCACATCTGTCTCCTAGGCCGATATTGAATAGCCTCCGCCAGATGTGCAGTGGTGATCTCTCCTTCCCCAGCCAGGTCTGCTATGGTGCGGGCCAACTTCAAGATGCGATGAAAAGCCCGGGCACTCATCTGTAACTGTTGCATCGCCGACCTAAGTAGGCTCCTCCCAGCATCATCGAGGTGGCAATACTCCCTCACCTCCCCAGGCCCCATCTCAGCGTTGCAACCAAGATGCGTCCCCTCAAACCTCCGGCGTTGCCTCTCCCTTGCACCCTCCACCCTTCTGCGAACTGACTCCGAGCCCTCTAATACCGATTCGCTAGCCAATTTCTCGTACTCTACCCTCGGTACCTCTACATGAATGTCTATCCTATCCAATAAAGGCCCAGATAGCCTCTTCTGATATCGGGTCACTATGGCTGGCGAGCAACTGCATTCTTTCACCGGGTCGCCAAAGTATCCACAGGGACAAGGGTTCATAGCCCCAATCAGCATGAAGTTGGCGGGAAAGGTCATGGTCGTCTTGGCTCGACTGATGGTCACCACCCGATCCTCCATGGGCTGCCTCATCACCTCTAACACCCGATGGCCAAACTCAGGTAACTCATCTAGAAATAACACCCCGTGATGAGCCAGGCTTATCTCCCCTGGCTTGGGCCAACCCCCTCCCCCCACTAGCCCCGCATGGCTGATAGTATGATGGGGAGACCTAAATGGCCTCTGAACAATCAGAGGAGTCCCCTCTGGCAATAGCCCCCGCACGCTATAGATCTTGGTCACCTCTAGAGCCTCATCGATACTCATGTTGGGAAGGATGGTGGGTAGAGCCCGGGCCAGAAGGGTCTTGCCTGCACCGGGAGGGCCGCTCATGAGCACGTTGTGGCCCCCAGCAGCCGCCACCTCCATCGCCCGCTTCACATGCTCCTGACCCCGCACATCGGCGAAATCGATAGAGTATTCAGGTGCCTTGGCGCTCAATGCCTCGGCATCGGCCTTATAAGCCGGGATCTCTTCTGAACCGTTGAGATGGGCCACCAACTGGGAGAGGCTCTCTACAGGGATGACCTCTATGCCACCAATGAGAGACGCCTCAGGAGCATCGGAATGGGGCACGAACACCCGCTCAAACCCCTCCTCCTTAGCCACGCTCACCATGGCCAAAATGCCATCGACATGACGCACGCTCCCATCTAAGGAGAGTTCACCGATGAAGACAGAGGAAGAGATGGACGAGATCTGCTCCGAGGCCCAAAGGATCCCCACGGCGATGGGGAGGTCATAAGCCGGACCCTGTTTAGGGAGGTCTGCGGGTGCCAGGTTCACGGTGAGCCGGCGCATTGGGAAAACGAAACATTCGTTCTTGTACAGCGTCGTTGAAAAGCATTACCCGTGAATCTCCCCTGCTTGAGAAACTCCTCCATTTGGTGTCGGTGTTCGTCTCAGCGCATATATGAATCCTCACATTCCTGCTACCATTCTGCCACCAGATGGTGAACTTCACTCCACAGCCTCCATGCTGACGTCGATCGCTGCCACGCCACTTAGACAACTAAGATGCACGCCGAGCTGGATCAGCTCGGCGTTCTCGACCCCACAGCGCTTGCCATCTATCTCATTACGCTACTTTTCTGATCAGCGGTAGCGTGCAAGGCTTTCTTCGCCGCCTGGACGGTGCGCTCTATGTCCTCATCGCTATGGGCTAGGGAGATGAAGCCGGCCTCAAACTGAGAGGGCGCGAGGTAGATACCCCCTTCCAACATCCTTTGGAAATAGGCCCCGAATCGCGCCGTGCCCGAGGACTTGGCAGAGGTGTAGTCAATGACCTTTTGGTCAGTGAAGAAGAGACAGAACATGGTTCCCACCCTGGTGGAGAAGGTTGGCACTCCCGCTTCGTAGGCTGCCTGGGCGATCTCTTCTGTCAAGGCAACAGACTTGCGTTCCATCTCAGAGTAGACCCTCCTGTCCTGTAGTACCTTCAAGGTCTCGATGCCCGCGGTCATAGCCAAGGGGTTGCCAGAGAGGGTTCCCGCTTGATACATAGCCCCTTGGGGTGCTACCAACTCCATGATCTCCCCTCTGCCGCCGTATGCCCCTACTGGCAGCCCTCCCCCGATCACCTTCCCCAGACAGGTGAGGTCGGGAGTGACCCCATAGAGCACCTGAGCCCCACCGTATGCCACTCGGAAGCCGGTCATCACCTCGTCGAAGATGAGGAGGGCGCCTTCCTCTCTTGTGACCTCCCGCAAGCCTTCCAAGAATCCAGGTCGGGGAGGCACCACGCCCATGTTGCCTGCGACCGGCTCCACGATAATGGCCGCGATCTGTCCACTGTGGTGGGCGAATAGTTGACGCACTGTCTCTAGGTGGTTGAAGGGAGCTACTAAAGTGTCCTGCACTGTGGCACGTGGGACCCCTGGGCTGTCGGGCAGGCCTAAGGTGCTCACACCCGATCCTGCTTGTACCAACAGCATGTCGGCGTGGCCGTGGTAACAGCCCTCGAACTTCATGATCTTATCCCGTCCCGTGTAGGCCCGAGCCAGACGGAGAGCGCTCATGGTGGCCTCTGTGCCCGAGTTGACGAACCGCACCATCTCCACCGCTGGCATCGCCTCCTTTATCAGCTTGGCCAGCTCTGTCTCCAATTCCGTAGGTGCGCCGTAGCTCGTACCTCGCTCCACTGCCTCCTTAAGGGCAGCCACCACGCGGGGATGGGCATGGCCTAGAATCAGTGGCCCCCAGGATAGGACATAGTCGATGTATTCATTTCCGTCGGCATCATAGAGGTGGGAACCCTTGCCCCTGGTGATGAAGAGAGGTTGACCACCCACAGCGCGAAAGGCTCGCACGGGGCTGTTCACCCCACCGGGAATATATCGCTGGGCCTCAGCGAAAAGTTCCCTGGAGCGTTCGATCTTCATCTATCTCCCCCTCCGCAAAGTATCTAACTCGCTCTTTCTTATACTCCTTAGTGCTATAGACCAACAGGTAATCTTCTATGCCCATCCGCTCGGCTATCTGTTCGGCCACCACCTCGCACTCCTGGCGGCTACGGCCGTGGATCATGGTGAAGAGGTTATAGGGCCATTGAGGAGGGTAAGCCGGACGTTCATAGCAATGGCTAACGGCAGAGAAGGAGGTGGCTAACCTCCCTACCTGTTCCACCCTCTCGGCGGGAATTATCCAGCAACCCATAGCGTTGGCTGAAAAGCCTGCTTTTCGGTGGCGCAAGACGGCGGCATAGCGGCGCATAATGCCCGCCTCCTTCAGACCTTTTGCTCTGCCTAGCAACTCCTCTTCGCTCATCCTCAATCGTTGGGCCATGTCGGCAAAAGGGCGAGAAACAAGTTCGATGTCCTTTTGTAGCTCTTTTACCAATTGTATATCTGAAGGGGCAAGGCTTGCCTCTTCCCTACCGCTCAGGGCTTCAATCTCTGCCGTCGGCGTTCCCTCCTTATCTCCAGCCATCTTGAACTGAACTCCGATCTTGAAGGCTCGCAGCGCCGGCAAGACCAGATATCGCTCCACCCCGGCATTTTTGGCTAACTTGGCAACCGCAGCCTCCAGATCCTCCCCAGGGGGCAAAGTCAAGGTAAACCAGAGGTTAAAGAGGTGGGTGCGAGCGTAGTTATGGCTGACGCCGGGGTGGGCATTTATCAGAAGGGCCACCTCATCGAGACGTTCATCATCTACGGAGAAGGCCGCTAAAGTGCTCCTGTATCCCAACCGCCGCGAGTCGAAGATGGCGCTTATCTGGCGGATGAGTCCCGTCTCCTTCATGCGGCGTAGGCGATTCAGCACCTCTTCCTGGCTCAGAGAAACCTCGTCAGCCAACTTAGAAAAAGGCTCAACTACCAAGGGGAAATCGGTTTGAAGGAGGTCCAGAAGTCGTCTATCGAGGCTATCCAACTCCTTCTCAACCAAGGGCTAACTCTCCTCCGGTTGGTAGATACAATATGGGTCTTCGGCCAGGTAATCCCCGGTCAAGGCATAGGCCCTGGCCCGTGATCCCCCACAGATAAATCTGTACTCGCAGATTCCACAGCGGCCTTTGAGCCTGGAGAGGTCCCTCAGTTGGCGGAAGAGGGAAGAATGGCGGTAGATCTCCACCAGGGAGTCCTGACGCACATTTCCCGCGCCCAGGGGCAGAAAGCCTGAGGGGTAGATATCTCCCACATGGGAGATGAAGAGAAACCCCCGCCCACTATTGATGCCTGGGAGGAAGCGCCCACGACCGCTTTTCACCTGGGAGAGCATGGTCTCTGGCGTGGTGTCTTCCTCCTGAGCCAAACGCTGGATCACTACTCGCCGGTAATGCTGGGCCTCGGTGGTCTTGATGCGGAAGGGGACCTCCTTAGAGAGGTCATAGAGCCAGTGGAGTATTCGCTCATACTCCCAGGGTGAGGCCTCATCTTCCTCTCGTCCTCGGCCAGTGGGCACCAGAAAGAAAACGCTCCAGCGCTTAGCCTCCAACTGAGCCACCAAATCCGCGATCTTGGCTAGCTCTTGTTGGTTGTAACGGGTGACGGTGGTGTTTATCTGCAGATCCAGTCCCAGCTCCCTGGCCGCTCTAGCTCCTCGCAGGCAGGAATCGAAGGAGCCCGGCACCTGGCGGAAACTATCGTGAGTCTGGGCCAATGAGCCATCGATGCTGATGGACAGACTATCTAAACCAGCCTCTTTAGCCCTTTTGAGATTCTCACAGGTCAAAAGGGGAGTGCCGCTGGGACTGAAGCCGGTGCGCAAGCCAACCCCTTTAGCGTAGGTGATGAGGTTGAAGATATCCTCCCTTTTCAAAGGATCGCCGCCGGTGAGGACGAAGAGAGGATGACCGAAGCGACCTATCTCTTCCAAAAGTTGAAACCCCTCTGGGGCGGAGAGTTCTTGGGGGTCTCTATGAGGCCTGGCCTCCGCCCGACAGTGCACGCAAGCCAGGTCGCAAGCCTGAGTCACTTCCCAGATGACCAGAAAAGGAGCCCTCTCGAAGTTCACCCCCTTGAACGAACCTTCCGTTTCCGAGTTGTTCATCTATTCCCTACGTTCTACTCGGCCAGCCAACGGGCTACATCTTTGGCGAAGTAGGTGAGGATCATGTCCGCCCCGGCCCGCTTAATGCTGTTTAAGATCTCTAAGGCCACGGCTCGCTCCTCAATCCAGCCCCGTTGGGCGGCCCCCTTGACCATGCTGAACTCCCCACTCACGTTATAGGCCGCCACCGGGTAATCGAAAACCTCCCTCACCTGGCGGATAATATCCAAGTAAGCCAAGGCCGGCTTGACCATCACGATGTCCGCTCCCTCCTCAATATCCAAGGCCACCTCCCGCAGAGCCTCCCTGGCGTTATGAGGATCCATCTGATAGGCGCGTCGATCCCCGAACTGAGGTGGGGAATCGGCCGCCTCTCGGAAGGGGCCATAGAAAGCAGAGGCGTACTTGGCCGAGTAGGAGATGATGGCCACATTATAGTACTCCTCTTCGTCCAAGGCCTGGCGGATGGCCATCACCTGGCCATCCATCATCCCCGAGGGAGCCACTATATCCGCCCCGGCGTGGGCGTGGGAGAGGGCGATCTTGCCCAGATATTCCAGCGTCTCATCGTTCAGCACATACCCCTCTGGCAGACCCTTCCCTTCATTTCTATTCCCTCGCCCCTTTACGATGCCACAGTGGCCATGGTCGGTATACTCGCACATGCAGACATCGGTGATCACCACCAGTTCTGGCGTCGCCTTCTTGATACTCCTCACCGCTTCCTGTACGATGCCCTTCTCATGATAGTCCTCTGAGCCATATTGGTCCTTAACCTTGGGGAGGCCGAAGAGGATCACTGCCGGGATGCCCAATTCCACGATCTCCTCCACCTCTGCTGATAGCATATCCAGAGAGAGGTGGTAATTGCCCGGCATGGAGCCTATCTCCCTCTTTATGCCCTGACCATGAACCACGAAGAGAGGGTAGATGAGATCATCGACGCTGAGAGTCGTCTCCCGCACCAGCCGTCGCAGGTTCTCGGTACGTCTCAACCGTCGCGGCCTATATTCTGGGAAAACGCCCATCTGTCTCCTCCCTGCTTAGTGTAGCCCTATCTCCTCATCGCTCAGATAACAGGCCGGGTCTGGAGCCCAAACATCGCCATAGACCGCCTCGGCCCGCACTCGAAAGTTTCCGTTGCAGATATCCAGGTACTGACAACGAGCGCAGCGCCCCTTGAGGAGAGGCTTGCGATCCTTGAGCCCGGCCATGAGGGGCTCACTGGTGTCGGTCCAGATCTCTCCGAACTTTCGCTCCCGTACGTTGCCGAAGGAGTAGTGCTGCCAGAACTGATCGGCATGAACGTAGCCCAGATTGTCGATAGCCCCGATGCCCAACCCCGAACTGTTGCCGCCATTCCAACGGAGAAGTTGCAGGACTTGGTCCGCCCGCTGGGGCTGGCGGTCCTGAACTCGACGAAGGAGGTAGGGGCCATCGGCGTGGTTATCCACGGTGAGGATCTCCAAATCTACTCCCCGCCTGTGGAAATCCTCTGCCCGATCGAATATCAGGTCCACCGCCGCTTGGGTCTCCTCCAGAGAGAGATCATCCTCCTTCATCCGCCGCCCCCGTCCGGCGTAGACCAGATGATAAAAGCAGGCTCGTCTTATATTCTCCTGTTCCAGTAGGTCGAGAATTGCTGAGAGATCGTTGAAATTATGCTTGTTTAGCGTCAGGCGCAAGCCGACCTTAAGCCCCACCGCGTTGCAGTTTCGCATGCCTCGCAATGCCAAATCGAACGCGCCTTTCATCCCCCGGAACTGGTCGTTGGTCTTCCCTATGCCATCCAGGGAGACCCCCACGTAGGAAAAGCCGGCCTCTTTTATCTTATGGGCTGTTCGCTCATCGATGAGGGTACCGTTGGTGGAGATCACCGCCCGGATGCCCCTTGTTACCGCATGGGTACCTAACACGAAAAGATCCTCCCCCACCAGGGGCTCCCCCCCAGAGAAGAGAAGCACCGGCACCCCAAACTCCGCCAAGTCATCGATGAGGCGCAGCCCCTCCTCGGTGGTTAATTCACCCTTGTCGGGCCGAGCCTTGGCGGTAATATAGCAATGGATGCAACGCAGGTTGCAAGCCTTGGTCATATTCCAGACCACCACCGGCTTTTTATCCTGCGTGAACTGCAATAGGTGGCTCGGCGATCCGGCGCTGGAGCGACCGTATCGCAGTACATCTCCGGGTTCAACAGTGCCGCATAGCAGCTTGGTTACCCCGATCATGTAGCCATTTCTCCCACAAAGTTCACTATCGACCCTACCAACCCCTTGATGGTATGCTCCTCGGCCACCACGTCCACCTTGATTCCTAACTCCGCGGCGGTCTCTGCAGTGATGGGCCCTATGCAGGCTATGATGGCTCTCTCCAAAGCGGCCTGCCAACCCTTGCCTACCTCAGCCTCCAACGCGGAAGCCAGGTTGCGTACCGTGGAGGAACTGGTGAAGGTGACGATATCTATCTTTCCATCTAGAAGTATCCTCTTGATCTCCTCGCTAGGCTCGCGGGAGAGGGTCCGGTAGGCTATGACCTCATCCACCACGGCTCCTTTGGCTTCCAGCCCCTGAACCAGAGAGGGCCGAGCCAGGTCAGCGCGAGGCAGAAGGATGCGCGCCCCGGCGACATCGCCTATACCCTCGGCGATGGCCTCCGCCACATACCGCTGGGGCATATAGCCCACCCGCAAGGAGAGCCTCTCCAATTCACCTGCTGTTGCGGGACCGATGGCCGCCAATTTCACCCCGGCCAAGGCCCGCACATCCCGCCCCCTGACCAGGAGCCGTTGCATGAAACTCTTCACCCCGTTGGCACTGGTGAATATCACCCAATCGTAGGAGGAGAGGCCCTCGATCGCCTCATCCAGAGGCCCAAAATCCTGGGGGGGAGCGATCTTGATGGTGGGAAACTCTACAGGTTCTGCCCCCAGCTCCCGCAACCTCCCGGATAGGACACTGGCCTGCTCCCGCGAGCGGGTGACCAACACCCGTTTGCCGAAGAGGGGCTTGGTATCGAACCAACGTAGCCTCTCCCTGAGGTTAACCACGTCTCCGACGACGATGACCCCCGGAGGCTTAATCCCTGCGTCTTGAGCCCTATCTACGATATCCCTTAGGCTGGCAGTCACCGTCTCCTGTCTCGCCTCCGTCCCCCAGCGAATTATGGCCACTGGTGTGTCCGGGGGACGGCCGTGTTTCAATAGTTCCCCCACGATGAGCGGCAGGTTGCCCACGCCCATCAGGAAGACGAGAGTGCCCACACCGGTGGCTAACTTGGCCCACTCGATGTTGGAAGCCTCTTTGGTGGGGTCCTCATGGCCGGTGACCACAGCGAAGGTACTGGTGTAATCACGGTGAGTCACCGGGATGCCAGCATAGGCGGGAGCGGCGATGGCGCTGGTCACCCCAGGCACTACCTCGAAGGGGATACCCGCCTGGGCCAGGGCTTCAGCCTCCTCCCCTCCGCGGCCGAAGAGGAAGGGATCCCCTCCCTTGAGGCGGGTGACGGTCTTCCCCTCTTGGGCTTTACGCACCAGCAGAGCGTTGATCTCCTCTTGGGGCAAGGCATGGTGATGGACCGATTTGCCCACATATATTAGTTCAGCGCCTTCTCTGGCTATGGTCAACAATTGGGGGTTGACCAGACGGTCATAGATCACCACGTCGGCTCTTCCGATGCACTCCAAGCCTTTCACCGTGATCAGCCCGGGGTCGCCAGGACCAGCCCCCACCAGATAGACTATGCCCTTATCCCGCAACTATCACCTCGCTTACTATCTCATCTGCTCCCATCTCCAGTAGCCTTTGCGCCAGCATCTCACCCAGGGCCTGGGCATCGCGGGCCTGGCCGACCACTTCATCGCGAAGGAGCCGTTGGCCATCTAAACTGGCCACCATCCCCTTTAAGAGAATGCTTTCCCCCTCGACAGCGCCGTAGGCAGCGATAGGCACGGCACACCCCCCACCGAAAGCAGCCAGGAAGGCTCTCTCCGCTCCTGTTGCCGCCTCAGTGGCGGAATCGTTTATACCTCTCACCAAGGTGGCCATCTCCTGGTCCTCCTCACGTATCTCAACGGCGAGAGCCCCTTGTCCAACGGCGGGCATCATGATCTCCAAGGGCAGGTATTGTGTGATAGCCGAAGCAAGGCCCAAGCGTCGCAGTCCTGCTGCGGCCAGGACCACCGCGTCGTATTCGCCCTCCCGCACCTTGCGCAGACGAGTATCCACGTTGCCCCTGATCTCTCGCACCGCCAGATCAGATCGCACCGCCAGCAGTTGAGCCATTCGCCGCAGGCTCCCAGTGCCTATCACCGCTCCGGGGGGCAGATCTCCCAACTCCACCCCCAGGGCGGAGACTAGCGCATCCCGCGGCTCCTCACGGGGAGGCACGGCTCCTATGGCTAAGCCGCGAGGCAAAGCCGTGGGAAGGTCCTTCAGGCTATGCACCGCCAGATCGATCTCCCCCGATAGCAAAGCCTCTTCGATCTCCTTGACGAATATTCCCTTGCCCTCGATCCTGGCTAAAGCGACATCGCGAAAGATATCGGCCCGCGTTTTGACCCTTTTGAGGCGTAGGTCCAACTCTGGATGGAGTTGAGATAAACGCGCTACGACCCATTCGGCTTGGGCCAAGGCCAAAGGGCTACCTCGTGTGCCTACCACAACTTCTTTGTGATGCGGCTTAGACAAGAAGAACCCCTTATCTAGGAGAGAGATACTCCTGGGCCCACGGCCCCTGCGGCTAGAAAGTATGTACCGTCGGAAATAGGACGCCACTACCCATGTAGGTGATGAGAACGGCGACGAAGCCAACTACCAGGATCCAAGCGGAGCGTTTTCCCCGCCACTCAACCACATTGCGGGCATAGAAATAGGCCGTATATATCAGCCACGTGGCTAGCGCCATAGTCAGCTTTGGGTCCCACAGCCAAAAGATACCCCAAGCCTGCTCCGCCTCCATCGAGCCGGTGATCAGGGCCACAGTCATACAGGGCAGCCCTAGGGCTGAGAGGTTTCGTCCTAGATTCTCTGTGGCCTCTAAAGGCGGCAGGCGGTAGTAGAGTGCAGTGGGTCGCTTATGGCGAAGGATATGGTCTTGAGTGAGATATAGGATGGCGCCTATGAAGGACAGGGTGAAGAAGCCATAGGCCAGAAAGGAACTGCCCACATGAGCCACCAGCAGCGGACCGTGGAGCAACCTTAGGGTCGCCCCCGTCGCCATTCGTAAGGCCAGGCTAGCCGCTAGGAAGGCGATCAGGACGAGAGGACTCACCCAAGCGCCCCAGGTACCATAACCGTAGCGAAGCTCTACGACCCAAAAGGCTAAACCTACAATCCAGGCGTAGAGCACAAGAGAATGCAAAGGAGTGGCGATGGGCAGGGAACCAAACTTTATGATGTAGGCTATCAAAAAGATAGTATGTAGAACCCATCCGGCGAAGAAGGTGCTCACGGCCCAACGACCGAACTTGACCTGGGTAGAGATGAGGTAAAGTTGGTAGAGTATGACCGAGGCGAAATAGACTGCCGCTGCTCCCAGGACCATCCCCAAACTCACCCCGTAGCCTCCGGTGAAATCCTATTCCTTCCCCGATTTACCCTCTGCGGTATCCAGCCCGAAAAGCTCCCGTAAAGCCTCAGCGTATTGATAGCCACGCTGCCCGTTAGCGTGCTCCTTCAACCGCACCGTAGGGTTGTGTAGTATCCTACTGGCCAGACCGACAGCCAAAGCCTTCACCAGCTCACGCTGCCGGTCATCCATGGGGCCTAGCCTACGTAGCGCTTTCTGCAACTCAGCCTGGCATATCTTATCGACGTGGCGTCGCAGATCGGTGATGGTGGGCACCACATCCAAGGTCCGCCACCAGGCCAGAAACTCTTTCATCTCCCGGGTCACGATGGCCTTTACTCTAGGTATCTCCTTCCTTCGCTCCTCAAGGTTGCTCCGTACCACCTCTTCTAGATCATCGATATCATAGAGGTATACGCTGTCTAGCCGCCCTACCTCTGGTTCCACATCTCTAGGCACGGCGATATCTATGATGAAAAGGGGACGGTTACGCCGCATGCGCATCGCCTCTTTAACCTCCGAGAGGTGGATGACCGCATGGGGAGCAGCGGTGGAGCTGATCACGATATCGGCTTGCCAGAGGGCCTGGGCGATTCTCTCGAAACCCAGAACTCTACCGCCACACTCTTGAGCCAGGGACTCGGCTTTTCGCCTGGTGCGGTTGATCACCAATACCCGTCCCACACCGCTGGTAACCAAGTTGCGCAAGGCCTGCTCACTCATCTCCCCCGCACCGATGATGAGCGCCCGACAGGTGGAGAGATCCCCAAAGATCCTCTTGGCCAACTCCACAGCCACCGAACTGACGGAAGCGGCGTTACGGCTGATGGCCGTCTCCGTCCGAGCGCGCTTGCCCACAGTGATGGCTTTGCGGAAGAGCCTCGATAGGACGGGGCCTATGGCTTTCTCTGCACTAGCCAAACGATAGGCCTCCCGTACCTGGCCCAGGATCTCGTTCTCTCCGATCACCATGGAGTCGATCCCCGCAGCGACGGAGAAGAGATGAGTCACCGCCTCCTCTCCTCCATAGTGGTAGAGGTAGTTCTCGAAATCCTGAGAGGACACCCCACACCTAGTGCCGAGGAAGCGCACCAGCTCCTTCGACCCCTCCTGGGAGCCTCTAGCCAGGCCGTAGAGCTCAACGCGATTGCAGGTGGAGAGGATAGCCCCTTCAGCCAGGGGCCCGTCACCCTGTCCCGCTTCTTTAGCCAAGGCTATCAACGCTTCTTGTAACTTGGAGCCTGAGAGAGCCAGCCTCTCTCGCACCTCCACCGGCGCTACTTGATGGTTCAGGCCAATAGCGATGATCTCCACATTTACCCCTTGAACGTCATCCTTCTAAGTACGTAGTTACGATGGCTATAGCCCTCTCTCGGGCTTCCTGCTCCTTTCCCTCCCTCAACAGTTCTAGGAGGTCTGAATCAACCAGCCTATACCAAAGATCGCGGCGCTTCTCAGGCGGGCACGCCTCACTGATCCACTCCCGTAGGTCGCCTAGGATATCGAGCAACGAGGCGTACTCCGGGCCGAAGAGACTTTCCAACCGCTGCCGGACACGCGCTGCTAGGGCTGGGCTTCGACCCTCGGTGGAGATGCCAATGACCAGCGAGCCACGACGCACCACCGCCGGCACTAAGAAGTTACACAGAGAGGGTTTATCGACTACGTTCACCAGAATCTCTCGCGCCTCCGCCTCTTGGAAGACAGCGCGGTTGGTGGCGGGATCATCGGTAGCAGCGATAGCCAGAAAGGCTCCCTCTAAGTCTCCGTCTTGGTAAGCCCTTGCCAGATGGTCTATGGCTTTTTCTGCCGCCAACTGCCGCAGACCATCGGTTAGAGTGGGGCTGATAACCTGCACCTTCGCCTGCGCCTCCAAGAGGGAAGAAACCTTTCGCTCAGCGACCTCCCCACCGCCAATCACTACGCAAAGCGCCTTATGGAGTCGGCTAAGACAGACGAGATAACCACTCATCCTACCTCTCATGCCCCATCCCAATCTATGTAACCGGTAATGGTAGCGTAAAGAAATTCCTCCAGAAATGTTTCATCCATCGATTGATGCGTCCCTCTTCCCTGCAACCGTTGCATATTGGCAGCAACCTCCATGGCCGAGTCTCTGAAAAGCAAAAGGGCCTTGATACTGTGTTCTAGACTCAGCCCAATCCGGAGGGCTGCCCGTCCAAATTACATGCTCAGTATTCGCCCTTTCTCCGAAGGTCGCCTTGGCGACGGGAAGCCGTTACCTATTTCATAGAGCAGATCTGACAAATAGGACCTATCTTGTCGAAGTCGATGAGCAAACGAATTATACCAAACGGCTGTCAGAATACAACCAAAAAACGACGGAATTGCATTGAGCAGTCAGCTGATCCCCTTGTGGGAACAGGTGACTACTGGAGCCAAACTAGCGCTGCGGACCTTGACAAGGGAACATTCTGTTGTAAAATAGTATAGCAATCGTTAGATAGATTGTCTATCGTCCTTAGGGAGTGAGCTCTTTGGCGCGAAATCGGAACTCTCAGGATGCTATCTTGAGGGCAGCGAGAGATCTCTTCACCCATAAGGGGTTCGCTAACACCTCGGTGCGGGAGATCTGCCAGGAGGCAGATGTGACGGCACCGTCACTTTACTACCACTTCGGAGACAAAGAGGGCCTCTTCCAAGCGGTCATCGCGGAGTCGCTGAATCTGGACCACTTCTGCGCCTCGCTGACTGAGGCCGTGGAGGGTCGCGACCATGCTCAAGAGAAGCTTCGAGCCTACACAAGAGCCTACCTCTCGAATTTCCCCGATGAACTTCTCAACCCAGGCTTTTTCCTGGGCAGTTCTACCCGTTTAAATGAAACCAGTTTGCGACGGTTCGCCTTTGGACTTAATGGAGCATATCAATTGGCCAAGGAGATCATCACCTGCGGCATTTCGGCCGGCGAATTCAGGGAGGTAGACGTCGAGATGGTCGCTGCCTGTCTCATGGGCACCATAGATTCCTTTGTGCGTTCCCGCGTCTACTTGGGGGTGGAGTACGAGATTGAGGAGATTACAGAATGTATTGTTGACCTGTTTGCGCGCGGGTTGGCAGTCACGTCCAATGAAGTCTCGTAAGAAGTTTACTAATTGAGAAGGAGGCAGTGCGATGAAGAAGGTATTACGTCTCTCTTTGGTCGGTGTCGTGCTAGTGGTGCTGATGGCTGGCTCAGGCGCAACTGCAGCGCCGACGGATGGCCAGGTGGTGCCTGGTCATTATATCGTGCTCGTATCCGAGGGCGTGGATCCGGCCGCTGTAGCCTCCCACCACGGCGTCGCGGCGCGCCATGTGTATCGTGCCGCTGTTAAGGGCTTCGCTGCCGCTATTCCCCAGCCAGCCCTCAACGCCATCGGCCGCGACCCGCGGGTCACCCTCATCGAGGCTGACCGGGCGTACACCGTGGCCGACCAACTCCTGCCCACCGGAATCGACCGCATCGAGGCCGACAAGAACCCGAACGCGAAGAGAGTCACGATCGACCTGGATGTCGCCATCATCGACACGGGCATTAACGACCACCCCGACATCGATGCGCGTTGCGGCAGAAATTTTGCCGGTGGCTCCCCAAACAACTGTAACGACGGCTACGGCCACGGTACCCATGTTGCCGGCACCGTCGGCGCTATCGACAACGGCTTCGGCGTGGTTGGCGTGGCGCCGGGCGTACGCCTGTGGGCGGTGAGGGTCTGCAACAACGGTGGCATCTGCTTCACCAGCAATATGATCGCTGGCATCGACTGGGTGGTCGAACAGAAGACGTCAGGTCTTATCGACTTTGCTGTTGCCAACATGAGCCTGGGCACCAGCGACGATAACCAGTCCTGTAGTGAGCGAACTACTGACGCTCTCCACCTGGCCGTGTGCGGGCTGGTCGATTCGGGCGTACCCCTGGCTCTGGCGGCCGGCAATGACAGCGGCGTGAAGGACGCCTATCCCGAGGTCCTCGCCGTCTCGGCCATCGCCGACTTCGACGGCAAGGCCGGTGGGGCTGCCGCGGCCACCTGTCGCAGCGACGAGGACGACACACTGGCCAACTTCAGCAACTACGGCCTCGAAGTTGACATCGCCGCGCCGGGCGTCTGCATTCTCTCCACCTTCGGTTCCGACAGTTACGCCCTAGGCAGTGGCACGTCTATGGCCGCACCCCATGTGGCGGGAGCGGTGGCCCTCTACCTGCACGCTAACGGCCTTGCGCCTGCCATTGATGGCACAGGGGTGGACGCCATCGAGGCCGCCATGATCGGCGCCGCCCTGCCCGAGGGGACGAAGAACCACCAGTGCAGCTACAATAACGAGCAGGGCTCGAACGAGCCTTTGCTGTTCGTCAACGCTACCGCCTTCGGTGGCGACGGAAGCTGTGATGTGGCCAGCGCCGAGCCTACGCCTACGCCTACTCCCACAGCCACACCCACTCCCACAGCCACCCCTACGCCAAGCCCCGGTGAGGCCATGCACGTGGGTGACTTAGACGGGGTCAAGGATCTCAAGGGCAAGAGCGGCCGCTGGGAGGTGTTCGTCACCGTCACCATCCACGATGAAAACGAGAACCTTGTCGCCAACGCGACCGTCTCCGGCGCATGGAGCGGCGATACGACCGGCAGCGCCTTGGGTACCACAGGCAGTGATGGCACCGTAACATTCAGCACTGGCAACATGTCGGGCGGCTCCAGTGTTACTTTCTCTGTGGACAACGTGACCCACGACACGCTTACCTACGATGCCACCGCCAACCACGACCCCGACGGCGACAGCGACGGAACCAGCATTACGGTAAGTAAGTAGCACTGCCCGCTCGAGACCGACCATGGAGAAGTTTGTAGGGCAGGTTTCCAAACCTGCCCTACAATTACCGTAGCCAATGTAACCCACGACACCTACACCTATGACTCAACCTTGAACGTGGAGACCAGCGACACCTACACGCTTCAATAGCCATACGGGATCGAGATGAACAAAAGAGGGTACCCAAGAGAGCGCTAAGGGGACACTGTTATGGCCGAGAACTGGTGGCCCTGTCGCTGAATATGATTAGGATGCTGGAGCGGGACCAGGATGTCCCCGAAGGGCTTATCATCGCAACCTTTTGAATCTACGATAGGTTGCTGATGGACACCTTCGGGGGAGGCACCTACAGGATGGCAGGTGAAACGGTCACCATCAACGTGGACGGCGACAGTCTCGTCATCGAATGCTCGGGCGGCGAGGTAACCTTCGATGACACGGGTCTCGTTATCGATCTCTAAAACGGAGGCGGCTGCTACTGGCATCGTCCCCCTCAGAGGTGACCATAACATTGGAGGGGGACGGTAATCTCGTCATCCTCCGTGGGGATTCTAGAATAACCGACCATGTGTGCATCTCCGCTAGGCGTGAGGGGGAATAAGAGGGCTGGCCACGTTGGCCAGCCCTCTTGGAGCAGGAGATAGACAAAGGATGCGTGCAAGAAAACTGGGGCGAACTACTAAGGAGGAGTGAAGATGGCTACCAAGACAAAGGGATATGCTATCGGAGGGCTCCTCGGCGCGCCAGTTGGGCTCTCGCCATCCCTATCATAGTGCGTGGTTACCCGCTCTAAAGAGCCGTATGATGAGCCAGATAATGAAAGGTTCGGAACCAAGCACGATGCTGGATGTGAAGGAAGATGATGGAGAGCTTCGTTTTGGCTTGGAAGGAAGAGCCCAGGAGTCAGAAGACGTGTGAGTATATTAGGTCTGCACAGGGAAACGCGAGCAGCAGCCAGTGGGAGAGCGATATCAGGGCGTGGCCGAGGTGAGACATCTCTCATGTGTCTAAACTGCAGTATAAGGAGGGATAGGACCGATGCCGCTCTTCAGACGCAGGCAACAACGCACAAAGGGGGTCTGCGAGACCCAAATCGATGCGGGAGTCCTCCGCGACGCTGTCCAACAGACCGCCTTCATCAGCGTCACCTGGGAGGAAAAAATATGACGCCGAGGAAAGGGGCATCCGTCTTGCTCATATGGGCGCCCTCCTCCGGTTGGAGGGCGAGCAGTTCGTGATGGCGGCCTCTGATGGTCATCGCCTTGCCGAGCGAACCGGCCCTTACTCTGAACCCGGGCCGCGATACCGGCTGCCTTGACCATGTGCGGCGTGACGTCGGCGCTGACTCGATAGTCGGTCCACTCTCTAGTACCCTGAATCAGCAGACCAGTGCCCTGATTCTGCCCCAACCGGTAAGGCCCAAGTCACTAGGATTCGTATTGATCCACACCATCCACCCACGCTCACCGCCACATCGCACCACCGATTGCCGGACGGGTCAGCACCACATCCGGCGCGCCGTCCCAGGTCAGGTAATCCAGGTAGATGCTACCATCCGACCGCTGTTCGCTGCTGATCTCGATACCGATCTCCGCAATCGGCGCGCTGCCGATATCACCGATGCGCCACTCAACCTCGTGGTCAGCACCTGGCTTCAAGACAGCCTCTGGAGCATACGTCCTGACCAATTTATCGTCGGCACCATAGGTACGAATATAGAGATGGCAAGTTACCCGTGCTTCGTTTACACGCAGACTGACCCCGGGGGGAATACGACTTACTATGTCTGGTTCGAACTGGCGCGGATGGAGTTCTTGAGGGAACTGAGCTACGGTTTCACGGAGATGGAAAGGGACGGGATGAGTTATCTCGTCACTACCACGCCCCTGCCCGTTTCGATGACCTAGTCGCAGTCAGGATTTCCATTGGGGAAGTGCAAAACCACAGTTTCACCTTCGAGTACGAAGTCATGAAGGAAGAGACGGGGACACTTGCTCGTGCGCAGGCACACGGCTACATTTCCCTCTTTTCCTCGGCACCAACTACAGCCGACTCGGAACGTGGCCAGCAATCTCCAAAGCGTTTGAGCCTATCCCCGCTCACATCTGCCTCCGGGGCCGATATTGTATAGCCTCGGCCAAGTGAGCAGTGGTGATCTCTTCCTCTCCGGCCAAGTCCGCTATGGTACGTGCCAACTTCAAGATGCGATGAAAGGCCCGGGCACTCATCTGTAACTGTTGCATCGCCGACCTGAGTAGACTCCTCCCCGCATCATCCAGTCGACAATACTCCCTCACCTCCCCAGGCCCCATCTCTGCATTGCAACTGAGACGCGTCCCCTCAAACCTCTTCCTCTGTCTCTCCCTAGCCACCTCTATTCGTGCCCTGATCGATTCCGATCTCTCTAATGCCGTTTCGCTAGCCAACTTCTCATACTCTACCCTCGGTACCTCCACATGGATGTCTATCCTGTCCAATAGAGGACCAGAGAGCCTCTTCTGGTATCGGGTCACTATCGCCGGCGAGCAGCTGCACTCCTTCACCGGATCACCAAAATATCCACAAGGACAAGGGTTCATAGCCCCAATCAACATGAAGTTGGCAGGAAAGGTCATGGTGGTCTTGGCCCGACTGATGGTCACCACCCGATCCTCCATCGGCTGCCTCATCACCTCCAATACCCGATGTCCAAACTCAGGTAACTCATCTAGAAATAACACCCCGTGATGGGCCAGACTTATCTCCCCCGGCTTGGGCCAGGTTCCTCCCCCTACTAACCCAGCATGGCTGATGGTATGATGAGGAGACCTAAAGGGCCTCTGTATGATGAGGGGCGTCCCCTCTGGCAATAGCCCCCGCACACTGTAGATCTTGGTAACCTCCAATGCCTCATCGATACTCATGGTGGGAAGAATGGTGGGTAGAGCCCGCGCCAGAAGGGTCTTCCCTGCACCAGGAGGCCCACTCATCAAAACGTTGTGACCCCCAGCAGCAGCCACCTCTAAGGCCCGCTTCACATGCTCCTGACCCCGCACATCTGAGAAATCCACAGGATATACCGGCTCCCTAACGGCCAAAGCCTCAGCATCAGCCACATAAGCCGGGATCTCTTCCGAACCATTCAGATGGGCCACTAACTGGGAGAGGCTCTCTACAGGGATGACCTCTAAGCCACCAATCAGAGAGGCCTCCGGAGCATCGGATAGGGGTACGAAAGCCCGCTGAAAGCCTTCCTCCTTAGCTACGCTGACCATAGCCAAGATGCCATCGACGTGACGTACGCTCCCATCCAAGGAGAGTTCACCGATGAAAACGGAGGAGGAAATTGACGAGACCTGCTCTGAAGCCCTGAGGATCCCCACGGCGATGGGAAGGTCATAAGCCGGACCTTGCTTGGGGAGGTCGGCGGGGGCCAGATTCACGGTGAGCCGGCGCATTGGAAAGACGAAACATTCGTTCTTGTACGCTGTCGTTGAATGGCATTACCCGTGAATCTCCCCTGCTTGAGAAACTCCTCCATCTCGTGTCGGGGTTGGCGTCAACGCAGATGTGAATCGACTCCATACTACATCGACGAGGGGCTCGGTTCCTGGGCAATAAAGACTTAGACTTACCTCACGATTCCCTTGTACAGCACCCTCAAGGAGAGCGGACCGCCGGTGGAACCTAGCTACAAGCAAGGGCTGGGAGACAACTGACAGGCCGAGGGCAGTCCCTCCACAGGCCGACGGAGACCAATCAGCTCTGACAGATGGGCCTCACTCCGAGGCGAATGTCAGACTAAGAGTCTACTGGGCCACCAACGTGGTGGACCAGTGCTTTCGCAATGTACTGACCTGTCATTTCAGTCCCACGCACACGAGTCGGGATCTCATCGCGGCACTGGAGGAAGCTCCGGAGGACACGAAGTAGTTCTACCTGCAGTGCTTCACCTAGAACGAGAAAGGATTGGGGCCAGAAATGTCAGTCTTCTCTCCTCCGGTAGTTGCTCTTTTCCTCCTCGCCCGGCCCTTGGCCGACATACCTCCCATGGCGTAGCGTATCTCAGGCCTTTGGTGTGGTCTTTGATAGTTGTATTCCTTGATGAACTGGGCGATGCTACGCTTAGCCAGCAAGAAGAACCCGCTAGAGACCCAGATGAGGATCGCCAGCTACGGAGATAGCTAGAACCAAAGGCATTCCCAGGATGCGTGCCAATTTTGGTTCTTGACGGGTAGGAAAAAAGCAGTAGGCTCACCTTGCACAAATCACCACTAGAAGTGGAGGTGAGCCCACATGCTGAGAGTCGAAGAGACCCTCGAGA